>NZ_JBFBJB010000067.1:0-54372 GCF_040685895.1 Streptomyces sp. NPDC088124
CAGCCCCAAGCATCGGCCGAGGGGCTCGCGAACCTGTGGGTCGTCTCCGGTGACGCCGGCAGCGGCGCCCATGACCGGCGGCCGGGGCCTGCGCCGCGGGCTTCGCGGGGGCGGCGGGCGCGACCGGGGCGGCGGGCGCTGCCTTCGCGGGCGCCGGCGCGGTGGCCGCGGAGCCCGGGGCCGCGGTCCCCGCGGCCTCCTCGGACCTGCCCGCCGTGCCGGGCGTGCCCGGCTTGTAGTCGGCGAAGAAGTCCCACCAGGCACGGTCGACCGAATTCGGATCCTGGAGGTACTGCTGGTAGATCTCGTCGACAAGCCACTCATTGGCTCCGAAGGCGGCGGCAGGGTTGGTGCCCTGGCCCGCTTCGTCGGTCGAGATGCTCGCGTTACTGGGGGACTGAGACGACACGGCGTGAACCGCCCTCTTCCGCTTCACAAGGTGATGGACAGCGGGAATCAAGGCTACGCCTACCTGGCCGTAACGTGCAGGCCAGGCGTGCCATCGTCGTGCACGTCACATCCGACGACGGGTTTCGGCGTATGAAATGGCGGGAAACAAGCCTGGTTCCGCAATGCCAGAGGCATGTGACCGAACACATCACTTATCGGCCACACCCCAGCCACCGCCGGTCCACGGCCCTGAAGCCCGCGCGTCCCCGACTCCGTACCCGGAGATCATGCGCTTTCTCTTCGAACTCTACGTCAAACGCGTGCCCGGGGTACGCCCGGGAGAGTGACTCGGATCAGACAGCCACGTGCTGATTCGGCCACTCCTATCCGCCCGCCGTGCAGATCGACCGCCCAGCGGGCGATCGCCAGGCCGAGCCCCGTGCCGCCGTCGCTGCCAGGGCCGTGCGGGGAAGGAACCGTGCCCCGGTTGAAGCGCTCGAAGACCTTGTGCCGCTCCGGCTCGGGGATGCCGGGCCCCTCGTCCTGGACCTCCAGGTCCAGCGACTCGGGCGTCTCGCCGCGCCGCGCGCGCACCGTGACCCGGCCGTGCGGCGGGCTGTGCTTGACCGCGTTGTCGATGAGGTTGGCGACGACCTGGTGCAGCCGCTCCGCGTCCGCGTGCGCGGTCAGCTCCGGCGGCGAGACGTCGAGATGCAGATGGACATCGGTACGGGTGTTGTTCCCGGAGGCGGATCCGGCGACGGAGCCGCGCTGCGAGGACGCCAGATTGGACTCCTTGAGCACGCCCGAGAGGTACGGCCACACCTCGAAGCGCCGCGCGCGCAGCGGTACGACCCCGTTGTCGAGCCGCGAGAGGTCGAGCAGTGTCTCGGTCAGCCGCCCCAGCCGCTCGGTCTGCCGCAGCGCCGTCAGCATCGTCTCCGGATCGGCGGCGGACACCCCGTCCACCACGTTCTCCAGCACGGCGCGCAGGGCCGCGATGGGCGTGCGCAGTTCGTGCGAGACGTTGGCGATCAGCTCCTTGCGGTGCCGGTCCTCGGCCTCCAGGTCATCGGCCATCCGGTTGATCGTGGAGGCGAGATCGCCCAGCTCGTCCCAGCGGTCGGCGCGGACCCGGCGGGTGTAGTCGCCGTGCGAGATGCCCTTGGCGACGGTGTTCATCTCGTCCAGCGGCGCGGTCAGCCCGTGCGCCACGAACTGGGTGATCAGCAGCGTCGCGATCATCGAGAAGACGGTGATGAAGCGCAACTCGGTCTCCGTGCGCGACGCCACGATCAGCAGACCGGTGGTGATCAGGACGGAGACGACGACCAGGGTGACCAGCTTGGACTTGATCGAGAAGAGCGGCCAGGACCCGTCGGTCGCCCCGAACCTCCGCAGAGCCGCCAGGCGTGGCCGGCCCGGACCCGGGCGCGGACCCGGGCGGGCGGTGGCCGGAGAGCGCCGGCGGCTGTCGCGCCCGGCACCGCGGCGGCCATCACGCCCCGCACTACGGCGGCCATCACGCCCCGCAATTCGAGGGCTGTCGCGTCCGGCGCGAGGGCTGTCGCGTCCGGCGCCGCGAAGGCCGTCGGCGCCGTCATTCCCACTGCCGTCATTCCCGCGGTCGCCGGTCCGGTCCACCGCGTCCCCCGGCCGGGTCATGGCGCCGGGGTCTCCAGGGCGTAGCCGACGCCGTGGACGGTTCGGATCCGCTCGGCGCCGATCTTCCGGCGCAGCGCCTTGATGTGGCTGTCGACCGTACGGGTGCCCGAGGCGTCCGCCCAGTCCCACACCTCGGCGAGCAACTGCTCCCGGGAGAGCACCGCGCGCGGGGTGTTCGCCAGGCAGACCAGCAGGTCGAACTCGGTGGGCGTCAGGTGCACGTCATCGCCACGCACCCGTACCCGGCGCTGTGCGTGGTCGATCTCCAGCTCGCCCAGGCGCAGGATGCCGCTGCGCGGCGTCACCGCGGCGAGCGCCGCCCGCTCCACCCGGCGCAGCAGCACGTGCACCCGTGCCGCCAGCTCCCGCATGGAGAACGGCTTGGTCATGTAGTCGTCCGCGCCGACGCCGAGCCCGACCAGCATGTCGGTCTCGTCGTCCCGCGCCGTCAGCATCAGCACCGGCACCGGGCGCTGCGCCTGTACGCGGCGGCAGACCTCCAGGCCGTCGAAGCCGGGCAGCATGATGTCGAGGACCATCAGGTCCGGCTGCCACGCCTCGGCCGCGTCCACCGCCGCGGGCCCGTCCACCGCCGTCTGCACGAGGAAGCCCTCGGCCCGCAGCCGGGCGGCGATGGCGTCGACGATCGTCGCGTCGTCCTCGACGACGAGGACCCGCCGCTGGGCGCCGGGCGTCGCCGCGACTCCGTTGTGGCTGGTGTGTGTCTGCTCCATCGCCCCGCCCCTGGTACGCGTTCCGCGATCCTTGATCCGCGATCTGTGCATGAAGTATGCACATCCATGTGTGGGGAGCAGCGTAGAGGCAGCGGGAGGGTTCCGGCTACGCAGTGCGAACGGCGAGATGGACCACGTCGGGTACGCCTCGGGCAACTTGGATCTCTTCCTCCCTTACCCCGGTGAATCCGGCATTCCGCAACGCTTCACCGAATCTCGGAGAGGGGTTCGCCGACCATACGGCGAGGACGCCGCCCGGCTTCAACCTCCCGTGGCACGCGGCGAGTCCGGCCGGCGAATAGAGGTTTTCGTTGTCCTCCGTGACGGTCCACTCGGGTCCGTTGTCGATGTCCAGACAAAGCGCATCGTAACGCTCCGTGGTCGCTTGTACGTACTTCACAAGATCGGTGTGATGGATCACAACGCGCGGATCGGCGAGCGCTGCGCCCGAAATGCGCGTAAGGGGGCCGTCCCGGTGCCAGTCGATGACGGCCTGCTCGCGCTCGACGACGGCGATGGCTCCCCAGCGCGGATCGGCGGCGGCGTGCGCGAGGGAGAACCCGACGCCGAGACCGCCGATGAGCACGGAGGGCCGGCGCTCGTTTCCGCTTCCGGTTCCGGAGCCTTCCGGGGCGGGTGCCGCGGGTGCGGCGTGGGTGGCGAAGGCACTGTGGGCAGCAAAGGCACTGTAGGCAGCATCGATGAGTAGCCGCTCCGAACGGCCGTCCGACGTGTCCATCAGGAAGCACCCGTTGGCGATGATCTCCAGCTCCTCGCCCCGCCGCCGCAGGACGATCTCCCCGTAGGGACCCTCGCGCCGGTCGAGCGTGACGGGACCGGAATCCGGGTCGGGTACGGACATGGTGGGGCTCTCCCTCTGCCGGTGGACGGTACCGACATCCTCGCCGCGCGGGCCGGACCGAGACAATCCGGTTTGCCGCGGCCGGAGCGGGCACGTGTGGCGTCAGCCGCGCTCCCGGCGGGCGCCGCGCCACGCGTACGCCCCGGCGCCGCAGCCGTACGCCACGACCGCCGCCGCCCACGCCCCCACCTGCGGCCCCGGCTGGAGCTGCCAGGCCCACAGCGTGGCGGCGCCGCCCGGCGCGCGCGGCGCGGCGAGGTAGACCGCGCTCGTGTACGCCGTCATCGGCAGCCAGCTCAGCCGCGCCCCCAGCAGCGCGGCGGCGCCCGCCGTGACCCCGGTTGCCCCGAGCAGGTTCCGTACGGCCGCGGGGCCACCGAACGCCTCCGGGTGGCCGGGGACACCGAGGGCGAGCAGCGCCGCGGCGAGCGCCGTGAGGCCGAGGAGCCGGCCCAGCCGCCGGGGCCACCAGGGGCGTACGGCCGTACGGTCCAACTCGTCGCTGTACGTGTACATGCCCGCCCCGAGGGCCGCGGCGGCGAGCAGAGGGGCCAGCACCACCACCGGGACCCGGGCGGTATGGTCGAATCCCGGCTGCGCCTGGAGCCACCGCGCGGCCCACGCGGCGGCGAGCGCGACACAGCCGAGCGTGGCGAGGGTGGCCGGCAGGGCGCGCGACCGCGCGTACAGCGCGAGCGGCCGGCCCGGCCGGCCCCGGACGGGGGAGAGGTGAAGGAAGTGCGCGAAGAACGACACGGAACGGGCACGTCGGCTCATGGCACGGGCACCTCTTCGGCCCGGCAGAGATCGGCGGCCAGATACCGCGCGAGATAGGCCCGGCTCTCCGCCCGGTCCATGGCGCGCAGCCGCCGCAGATGGACGTCGCCCCCGTACAACGGAATGGCGGCGGAGTCCGGGCGCGGTGCCAGCCACTGGTTGACGGCGTCGTTGACGGCGGTGGCCCGCCGGGCGGCCGGAGTGTCGAAGTCGGTGCCCGAACAGTCCTGGGAGAAGAGATACCCGACGGCCCACTTGGCGTAGAGCGCCGGATCGGAGATCTCGCCGTGCTCGGAGAGGCTGAACGGATCCGGGAGCTGCGCCTCCCGGGACCCGAGCAGAACGGGCTCGCCCACCTTGCGTACGACCACGCCGGGCGCGGCGGCGAGCTGCTCCCGGCCGGGGCCGGGCGCGCGGGGGCCGTCGATCCAGCGGACCGGGGCGCCGGGGACACCGCGCAGCCGGGCGTTGAGGCCGGCGAGCGCGGCCGACACCGACGGGAGCAGCTTCCGGTCGACGGCGGTGACGCACACCTGGGGCGCGCCGTCGTCGCAGACGAGCCGGGCCGCCGCCGGATCGGGGCGCCACAACCCGTCCCCGGTCCCCGCCAGCAGGACGGCGGCGGCACAGGCGGCCGCGAGCGGCGGCAGTGCGGAGATCCGGCGCCGGGCGGCGTACGCGAGCAGCGCGGCCCCGGCGAGTCCGGCGGTCCACACCATCGAGGCGGGCCCGAACCACCACACCGGCCGGTCCCAGAAGTACATGTGGTCGAGGGCGGGGTCGAGCCAGCGGGCCGGTGAGTCCGCGTACGCGGGCACGCCGAGCCCGACATAGGTGACGGCGGCGAGCAGCGGCGCCGCCAGCCGCCACGGGATCAGCCGCCCGGCCACGAAACCGAGCACCCCCAGCGCCGCCAGGGCCACCGCGTCCGCCGCGACCAGCGACAGGAACGGCCCGCCACCGGCGGCGTACGGCCAGGTCGCCAGGGCACACCCCGCCGCGGCGAGGAGATACCCGGCGGCCGGCCACACCGCGGCGGGCGCCACGGCGAGCAGCGTCCGGCGCAGCGGGGCGCGGGGGAGCGAGGCGAGCAGATCCCCGGTGGCACGCCGCCGCTCCCGCCCGCCCTGCCAGCAGCCCACGGCGACGGCGAGCGGCCCGCAGAGCAGCAGCGCCGCGACGCGCAACAGGTCGGTGGTCTCCGCCCAGCGGCCCATCCACTGGGGCGACTTGCCGTACATCGTCACCCAGCAGACGGCCACCACGGCCCCCGCGCACCAGGGCCCGACGCCGCGCCGCAACTCGGTCCCCAGGACGCCACGGCTCCGGCGGGGCGCGGGCGGGACCGTGCGCGGTACGAGGGCGCCGGGACCGCCGGGCGCCGCCGCCCCGGAGCCGTGGGAATCCGGGACGTCGGGGGAGCCGGGGATGCCGGCGATATCGGAGGCGCTCACTCGGCGCCCTCGGATCCGGCGGTGGCGGCGGTCGCGGCAGCGGCCGTGGGCCCCGTTCGGCCCCGTACGGCGCCGGTGCGGTGGGACCGTAGCGCCGCCGTGTAGCCGCGTTCGATCGGATGGTCGCCGGCCCCGGCCCAAGCCCCGGCCCCGGCACCACCCGCGCCCCCGACCTCGCCCAGCGCCGTCAGATCCGCCGTCGTTCCCCGGAACGCCACGCGGCCCGCCTCCAGCAGCGTCACCTCCGAGCAGGCCGCCGCGACGTCCTCCACGAGATGCGTCGAGACGATCACCGTGGCCGTGGTGCCGACCTCCCGGAGCAGTGCGCGGAATTCGACCCGCTGCTCCGGATCGAGACCGGCCGTCGGCTCGTCGAGCAGCAGCAGTTCCGGCTCGTTGACGAGCGCCTGCGCGATGCCGACCCGCCGCACCATGCCCCCCGACAGCGTCCTCACCTTCGCGTCGATACGGTCCGCGAGCCCCACCCGCTCGACCGCGCGCTCCACCGCCGCCGGGGTGCCGGCCGCGTCCATCTCCTTGAGCCATGCCACGTACGCGACGAACTCGCGCACCGTGAAACCCGGGTAATAGCCGAACTCCTGCGGCAGATAGCCGAGCCGCCGCCGTACCGCCGCGCGGCCCCGGTGCTCCGAGACATCGCGGCCCAGCAGCTCCACCCGCCCGTCGGCCGGCGCGGCGACCGTCGCCAGCACCCGGATCAGGGAGGTCTTGCCCGCGCCGTTCGGGCCGAGCAGCCCGTGCACGCCCCTGCCGAAGCGCAGATCCACGGCGTCCAGCGCCAGCTTCTTGCGGTGTCTGACCGTCAACCCCTGTACCGCCACCGACGCGGCCATACCGCGGCCCCCGTTTCTTCCGTTGTTCTCTGTCTCTGCGTTGTGCGGGTCCATCGGACGCATCACCAGCCACCCGGGGCCGGCCGGTCGAAGGAGTGCCGCCGTGCCACCAGCACGGCCGCGCACACCGCCGCCCCCGCGGCCCAGAGGCCTTGCGTCGCCGTCCCGGACAGCAACCGGGCCAGCTGTGCGGAGAGCTCGACCAGTTCGGGCGCCGCCGCCCCGGCGCGCGCCGTTCTCAGCAGCGGTACGGCGAGGGCCAGCGCCCATGCCGCGCCGACCGCACAGGCCGCCGACCGGTACCCGGTGTACGAGCCGAGCGCCAGCGCGGCCAGCGTCAGCGCCAGCCCCGGCAGCAGCCAGGCGGCCGCGACGGGCGTGCCCGGCGCGGCGGTCGGCAGCAGCGCCCCGACCAGCGTCAGCGGCGGCAGGCTCACCGCGAGGACGACGGAGGTCCTGGTCAGCAGCAGCCGCAGCCCGCCGCCCGGGGTGGCCGCGCCGATCTCGTGCATCGGGTCCGCGTGCCGCCCGTACGACACGGCGACCCCGGCGGGCGGCAGCACCGGGGCGAGCGCCAGCAGCAGTGGGCGGGCGCCCGCGAAGCCGGTGGCGTACGCCAGCCCGACCGCCCCCGCCGCGACCAGCACCAGCGCGACCAGCCAGGATCCGCGCAGCGCGGGACCCGCCGCCCACAGCACCCGCGCGCCGAACCCGACGGCCGGAGCCCGCCCGAATCCACGACCCCGCCCGAACCCGGGACCGGAGTCCGGAGCCCCGCCGGTGTCCGGGGGCGGTGAGGTGACCGCGGCGAGCAGGGAGCCCCGTACGTCGGCGAGTACGGCGCCCGCG
The DNA here is from genome assembly GCF_040685895.1 of Streptomyces sp. NPDC088124. Lineage (NCBI taxonomy): Bacteria > Bacillati > Actinomycetota > Actinomycetes > Kitasatosporales > Streptomycetaceae > Streptomyces > Streptomyces sp. NPDC088124. The sequence goes on from NZ_JBFBJB010000067.1 coordinate 7,586, forward strand.
GCGGTCCCCCGTACCGCCGCGGACACCCGGACGGCGCACGCGCCGCACGCTTCGATGTGCTTCTCCAGCGCCCAGGCGTCCGGCTCCGGGGCCATGCCCGCCGCGTACCGGGCGGCCAGCGCCTCCGCCACGTGCCACGCCCCGGCGCTCCCGCTCTCCCTCATGCCGTTCTCCATGCCGTCCCGCACGCCGTCCCTCATGCCGTTCCTCCCAGCGGAGCGATGCGTTCCAGCGCGGCGCGCAGCTCCTTGCGCGCCCGCATCGCGCGGGTCTTGACCGTGCCCTCCGGGATGCCGAGCAGCCGCGCGGTCTCGCGGGTGGTGAGCCCGTCGACGACCGTCGCGCGCAGCACGTCGCGCAGCTCGGGGGAGATCCGGTCGAGGGCGGCGCCGACGTCGCCGTACTCCAGCCCGGCCAGGACGCGTTCCTCGGCGGACGGCGCGTGGGCCGGCGGCTCGTACCCCGGTCGCCAGGACGTACCGCGCTCCGCCCTGGACCGCGCCCGCACCGCGTCGACCAGCCGCCGCGCGGCGATCACCCACAGCCAGCCGCCCGCCTCGCCGCCGCGGTGCGTCCCCGCCGAGCGCCATACGGTCAGGAACGTGTCCTGAAGGACCTCCCGTACGGTCTCGGGATCGGCGCACCGCCGCGACAGCCGGGCGAGCAGCCACCCGGAGTGCCGGTCGTACAGCTCGGCCAGCGCCTCGGCCCCCGCCGCGTCGCCGCGCGCGACCGCACGCAGCAGCGCGGCGTCGTCGTGGTCTCCCCTCATGGGGCGGAACAGTCTCACGCCCTCTCTATCGCCGGGTCCGACCGGACCGGTTCACGCACCGGACCGGTTCACGCACCGGACCGGGTGCGTGAAGGCGATCGCTCAGAGCGAACGCGCGGGAACGGAGGCGGGGGAACAATCTCCGGCTCATAAGCATTGAGCCCGTATAGCTCAACTTGCTTGACGGTATCCGACTGCTACCGACTGCTAGCGCCGTATCGCCGTACCGCCGTGTTTCACGCCGAAGGGGAGACCATGGCTTCCACCTCCACACCGCTCACGCTTCCCGTACTGCCGCTCGACGACGAGGTCGTGCTGCCCGGCATGGTCGTGCCGCTCGATCTGTCCGACGCCGAGGTCCGTGCCGCCGTGGAGGCCGCGCAAGCGGCCGTCCGGGACGGCGCCGGGGACGGCGCCGGGGGCAAGGGCGCCGGAAAGCCCCGCGTCCTGCTCGTGCCGCGGATCGACGGGAGCTACGCCGGGACCGGTGTGCTCGGGACCGTCGAGCAGGTCGGCCGGCTCTCCGACGGGGATCCCGGCGCGCTCATCCGCGGCCGGGGCCGCGTACGGATCGGGGCCGGTACGAGCGGGCCCGGCGCCGCCCTCTGGGTCGAAGGGCTCAGCGTCGACGAGAGCGCGCCCGAACCGCTGCCCGGCGCCGTGACCGAGCTGGTCACCGAGTACAAGGCGCTGGCCACCGACTGGCTCAAGAAGCGGGGCGCCTGGCAGGTCGTCGACCGCGTCCAGCAGATCGACGACGTCTCGGCGCTCGCCGACAACTCCGGCTACTCGCCCTTCCTCTCCACCGCGCAGAAGGTCGCCCTGCTGGAGACCACCGACCCGGTCGCCCGGCTGAAGCTCGCCACCGAGCAGCTCCGGGAACACCTCGCCGAGCAGGACGTCGCCGAGTCCATCGCCAAGGACGTCCAGGAGGGCGTCGACAAGCAGCAGCGCGAGTTCCTGCTGCGCCGTCAGCTCGACGCCGTACGCAAGGAGCTGCGTGAGCTCAACGGAGAGGACGGCGACGACGAGTCCGACGACTACCGCACGCGCGTCGAGGCCGCCGACCTCCCCGAGAAGGTCAGGGAGGCCGCGCTCAAGGAGGTCGACAAGCTGGAGCGCTCCTCCGACCAGAGCCCCGAGGGCTCCTGGATCCGCACCTGGCTCGACACCGTGCTCGAACTGCCGTGGAACGAACGGACCGAGGACCAGTACGACATCAGGGGCGCCCGGTCCGTCCTGGACGCCGAACACGCCGGCCTGGAGGACGTGAAGGAACGCATCACCGAGTACCTGGCCGTGCGCAAGCGCCGCGCGGACCGCGGTCTCGGGGTCGTCGGCGGCCGCCGAGACGAAGGGGCGGCGCGCAGCGCCTCGGTTGAGGGTGGTGGTGGGCGACGGGGGGGCGGCGCCGTCCTCGCCCTCGTCGGGCCGCCCGGTGTCGGGAAGACCTCGCTGGGCGAGAGCGTCGCGCACGCCATGGGGCGCAAGTTCGTCCGGGTCGCGCTCGGCGGCGTACGCGACGAGGCGGAGATCCGCGGCCACCGGCGTACGTACGTCGGCGCCCTGCCGGGGCGCCTCGTCCGGGCGATCAAGGAGGCCGGTTCGATGAACCCGGTCGTCCTGCTCGACGAGATCGACAAGGTCGGCTCCGACTTCCGCGGCGACCCCGCGGCGGCGCTGCTCGAAGTCCTCGACCCGGCGCAGAACCACACCTTCCGCGACCACTACCTGGAGGTCGAGCTGGACCTCTCCGACGTGGTCTTCCTCGCCACGGCCAACGTCCTGGAGGCCATCCCCGAGGCGCTGCTCGACCGTATGGAACTCGTACGCCTCGACGGCTACACGGAGGACGAGAAGATCGTCATCGCCCGGGACCACCTGCTGCCCCGGCAGCTGGAGCGCGCGGGCCTGGAGCCCGGCGAGGTCACCCTGGAGGACGGCGTGCTGCGCAAGCTGGCGGGCGAGTACACCCGCGAGGCGGGCGTGCGGAACCTGGAGCGCTCGATCGCCCGGCTGCTCCGCAAGATCGCGGCCGAGCACGAGCTGGGCGACCGGGAACTGCCGTTCACCCTCGGCGCCGACGACCTGCGCGGCCTGATCGGACGGCCGCACCACGTACCGGAGTCCGCGCAGGACCCGGCGGAGCGCCGCACGGCGGTCCCGGGCGTGGCGACCGGTCTCGCGGTCACCGGCGCGGGCGGTGACGTCCTCTTCGTGGAGGCGTCGCTCGCCGACGCCGAGACGGGCGGCTCCGGGCTGACCCTGACCGGACAGCTCGGTGACGTGATGAAGGAGTCGGCCCGGATCGCGCTCTCCTTCCTGCGCTCGCGCGGCGCGGAGCTGGAGCTGCCGGTGGCCGATCTGAAGGACCGGGGCGTGCACATCCACTTCCCGGCGGGCGCGGTGCCGAAGGACGGCCCGAGCGCGGGCATCACGATGACGACGGCGCTGGCGTCGCTGCTGAGCGGCCGGCAGGTCCGTACGGACGTCGCCATGACCGGCGAGGTCTCGCTGACCGGCCGCGTGCTGCCCATCGGCGGTCTCAAGCAGAAGCTGCTGGCCGCCCACCGCGCGGGCATCACGACCGTCGTGATCCCCAAGCGGAACGAGGCCGACCTGGACGACGTCCCCGCCGAGATCCTCGACAAGCTGGAGGTCCACCCGGTGACGGACGTCCGTCAGGTCCTGGAGCTGGCGCTCGCCCCGGCGGAGGTACGGGTCCCCGCCGCGGCCTGACCCGGCCGCGCGGATGCCCGGTGCACGGAGGCCGCCCGGCTCCCTCGACGATGAGGGGGCCGGGCGGCCTCGTCGTGTCACCGGGCGGCGGTGCGACCGTACGGTCCCGGCAGGCCCTCCGCTCCGACCGGGTCCCGCACCGTTGTCACCCGCCCGCGACGCGGGCGCAGTCAGCAGTCAGCGATCAGCCGTTGGCCAGCGCCTGTACGCGGTCCAGGGCGCCGTTGAACCGGTTGTGGTCACCCACGATCGGCCCCGTCGACGTGTACTGCCAGATCGTCTGGAACCCCCAGCCCGCGGGCAGCTCACCGATGGTCGTGTCGTAGCGGGCGAGCCACAGCGGGTTGGTGGAGCCGAAGCCCGCGTAGTTGCCCGTGCACGTCTTCCACCAGCTCGTCGCCGTGTAGATCACGGCGTCCCGGCCGGTGCGCGCCTTGTACGTGGTCACGAAGTCGCGGATCCAGTCGACCATCTGCGCCGGCGTCTTGCCGTAGCAGGACGCGCCGTACGGGTTCCACTCGATGTCCAGCACGCCCGGCAGGGTCTTGCCGTCGCGTGACCAGCCGCCCCCGCCGTCGACGAAGTAGTTCGCCTGGTTGGCGCCGCTGGAGTCGTTGGGGGTGCCGAAGTGGTACGCGCCGCGGATCATGCCGACGTTGTACGAGCCGTTGTACTGCTGGGTGAAGTAGGGGTTCTTGTAGTAGTTCCCCTCGGTGCCCTTCACATAGGCCCACTTCACCCCGCTGTTCCACAGGGCCGGCCAGTCGACGTTCCCCTGGTGGCTGGAGACGTCGACGCCTTCCGTCTGGGCGGCCCGGTCGCCCCGGGGCAGGGGGCCTTGGCCGTCGTGCGCGATGACGCCCATACCCATGTGGGCCGAGCCGCGCGGGGGGATGCTCGCCGGCGGGTCCGTGGGGACGGGGGCCGCGCTCGCCGCACCGGGGAGAGTGAGGACGAGCGCGAGGGTGGCGGTGAGGGCGGCGGCCGCGGCGATTCTGGCGCGGCCGGAGATGCGGGATCTGTGGACGGGCATGGATGTGCCTCCGAAGACCTCGGTGGGGGGAGATCATGACCTGTCGGCATGTCAGTGGAGTGAACATGCCAGTATTGAAGCTACGCACGTAGACCCGGACGGCGGAAGGGTGCCACGCCAGTGCCGTTGGTATAAACCCCTGAAATACTGAACATGCTGCGGCAATGGCCGCCGGTGGCAGAAACTTTCGGGGGTGGAAAGCGCGCGATGGCTGCTGACGTGCACGGGAGCGGTACGGCACCCGAACCGGACCTTGCGACAAGGAGTGGTGTGGACCAGGAATTCCTCGCCCTGGAAAGGGAACTGGCGGTCTTTCTCCGCCGGGCCCGTGCCAACTCCGGGGAAATGGCGCGAGAAGTCCATCCGGAACTGGAACCGGCGGCTTACGGACTTCTCGTACGGCTGGAGGACGGCGGCGCCCAGCGGGCCACCGATCTCGCCGGATACTTCGGCGTCGGCAAGGCCACGATGAGCCGCCAGCTACGTGCCCTGGAGGAACTCGGTCTGGTGAGCCGGGAGCCCGACCCGGCCGACGGGCGCGCCTGGCTCATCCGGATCACCGACGAGGGCAGGTCACGCTTCCTGCGGGTCCGGGGCGCGCGCCGGGAGCGGTACGTACGGAAGCTGGCCGGCTGGGACCGCGCGGAGATCGCCGAACTGGCCCGGCTGCTGCACCAGCTCAACGCCACCGCCGAGAGCTGAGGCCCCCGCGAACGGCGCGGGGCCCGGGACGCGGGGCCCGGGACGCGGGGCCCGGGACGGCGGCCGCCTCACAGCTCCACGTACGTCACCGTCGCGTCGTCGCTCGTCTTCCCCCTGCGGAACGCCGCCCCGTCCGGATCCGCAGACTCCGCCGCCCGCACCCGGTCGACCAGCTCCTGCGGACCGCTCTTGCGCACCAGTGCCAGACAGTCCGCCCAGCCGCCCTCCCGGAACACCTCCACCCACCGGCTCGCGCCGTCCGTCAGCGCGAGCAGGGACCGTACCTCCGCCGCCGGGGTACGGCCCGTCACCGCCCGCTCCGCGACCGACGGATCCGCCGCCGCCGTGAAGAAGCCGCCCTCCGCGTTGCGCAGCGCGTCCGTCGCCGCGACCGAGCGCAGCACCTCGCGCGGGAGCCGGTCGAGCCGGTCGTCCAGCACCGCCCGTACCGCCCCGTCAGGGGACTCCAGCAGCAGCGCCGAGTCCGAGAGGACAAGGTGTTCGACCGTGTCCCGGCCCCAGCGCGCGAGGACGACCGTGGCCTGCGGAGTGCGCGTGAGAGAAAGGTCACAGGTGTCCCGGTGGGCGTCCGCCGTGCGGCCGATCGACACCGCGAGAACCTGTGCCAGCGTCATATCCCGTCGTGAACCGGACAGTTCCAGAAGGGCCCCGCCCAGCCTGGCCGTGAACCACGGCACGCCATGCACACAACCGTCCTCACCTGCGGGTGGCGTCACCCCGTCCAGGACCACCAGGACCCCGCCCTCACCCGCCGCGGGCAGTGCCACCCCTGCCCAGTCCTCATTGGGGCGGGCGGTGTTGCCGGGCGAGGTGGCCTGTTCGACGCGCATGCCCTCCAGTCTGCCTGACCCGTCGCACGGCCCGCATGATTCCTTCACAGGGCCTACATGTCATGTCGATCTTCCTGTCACACCAGCTCAACCACTGTGATTCGGTCAGAATGAGCGTGCGCGGGAGTCGCGTCGGAGCGGATCGGGACGAGCGGGCCGGCGGCCCGGGCGGCTCCGCTGAGCTGCGGGCGGGCATCCTGCCAAAGCCCGCCCGGAAGGTCCACCCGGCCCGCCATGTTCCAGCAGCTCCCCGACGGGGAAGAGTTGTTCGCCAACTCGTCGTGATGTTCACTCGTCCAGGTGGCGGAGCGGCCGATGCGCGCCTCCTTCCCCGAAGCGCTGGAATGGTCGACAGCCGAAAGCCAAACCAGTGGTGGGGGTGGGGTTACCGCGTTTCTGACCGGACCGGCCGTCACCTCTGCTTCATGGGCGGACGAGTCAAGAATGCGAGCACCGGTGCAGAAGAAGCGGCCTCGGGGCAAGAGTGTCACGGCCACCGGCACGGCCACCAGTGCCGCGACCCCTACGGGTACCGGTGCGACCGGTACGACCGGTGCGGCCACCCCGGCCGCCACGCCCCCGGCGACCACCCCAGCAGAGGCCGTGAAGCCTCCGGAAGGACGCCGAGTGAGGGTACGCAACCGGCTGGTCGCCGGGGTCGCCTTCGTGGGCGTCACGGTCATCGCGGCCGGCACCCCCGCCGTACTGGCCGCCTCCGCCGACCTCAACGACGCCCAGAACCTGGTCACCCTCGCCGAGCTGAACCAGCAGGCCGTCACCCTCGGCCACTCCCTCGCCGACGAACGCGACCAGGTCATCGTCTATATCGCCGCGGGCCGCGACGAGCAGCCGGGCGGCACGGACGAGGAGAAGGCCAAGTACACGATCTCCGACACGCGCAGCGCCCGGGTCGACCGCCAGATCGACGAGATCCGCGCCACCGGCTCGGCCTCTCCCGGGCTGCTGCGCGACCTCTCCACCGTCCCCTCCATCCGCCGCGCCGCCCTCACCGGCAAGGGCTCGGCGATGGAGGCGTACCGCGCGTACTCCGAGGTCATCGACAAGCTCCAGGCCCTCGCCGACGAGCTGGCCGAGAACACCCCGCCGGAGGCCGCCGACGGCACCCGCGCCCCCGCCGCGCTCGGCCGCGCCGTCGAGCAGGCCTCCGCCACCCGCGGGCTGCTGCTGGCGGCGCTCGCCGTGCCCGCCGACACCGCCACCACCCCCCAGTACGACCCGCTCACCGGGCTCCCCGTCGAGTCCACGAGCGACGCCACCAACAAGAAGAACGCCCAGCTGCGCGACGAACTCAGCGCCGACGCCCAGAAGTCACGCGTCCGCGAACTCGCCGCGCTGGCCGACTTCGACCAGAGCGCCGACACCGGCGCCCGCGAGTCCCTCACCTCCACCGTCACGGGCCCCGACGTCAAGACGGCCGAGAGCTATCTGACCCGCCTCACCGACCGGCCCGAGCTCTCCGAGGCCGACCGCAAGGCCGACGAGGACAAGGTCGGCTCCTCGCTCTCCGCCAGGATCGACCAGATGCGGGGCGTCGAGTCGGGCCTCGGCACCGGCCAGGTCGAACGCCTCGCGCAGCTCCGTGACGACGATGTCACCGACCTCGAACTGAGCATTGCCCTCCTCGGCGGCTGTCTGCTCATCGCGGTCGGCGTCTCCACCGCCGTCGCCCGTACGCTCACCAGGCCGCTCGCCGTCGTACGGATCGGCGCCGCCCGGCTCTCCGCCGCGCCCGCCACCGAGGAAGCGATCCGCTTCACCGGCCGCAACGACGAGTTCGCGCAGGTCGTACGGTCCGTCAACGCCCTGCACGGCAAGCTCCTCGACCTCTCGGGCCGCGCCGACCGGCTCGACAGCGACCGCAGCGATCTGCTCGGCGCCCGCGAGAAGGTCGCCGAGCAGCGCGCCGAACTCCAGGACCGTACGGCCGAACTCACCGTCCAGCTCCAGCGGCTGCGCCACACCGTCCACCACACCTTCGTCAACCTCTCGCTGCGCACTCTCGGCCTGGTCGAGCGTCAGCTCGGCGTCATCGAGGGCCTGGAGGACCGCGAGCAGGACCCCGAGCGGCTCGCCACCCTCTTCAAGCTCGACCACATGGCCACGGTCATGCGCCGCCACAGCGAGAACCTGCTGGTCCTCGCCGGCCACGAGCACGGCCACGGCCCCACCGGGCCCGTCCCGCTCGTGGACGTGCTGCGCGCGGCCGTCAGCGAGATCGAGCGGTACGAGCGCGTCACCATCCAGGAAGTGCCCGCCGACACCCAGGTGGCCGGCTTCGCCGCGGACGACCTGAGCCATCTCGTCGCGGAACTGCTGGAGAACGCCGCGTCGTTCTCGCCGCCCGAGACCGAGGTGCGGCTCTCCGGCTGGATGCTGGAGAGCGGCGAGGTGATGCTCTCCGTACAGGACCAGGGCATCGGGCTGTCCGTGGACCGGCTCGCCGAGCTGAACGAGCGGCTCGCCGCCCCGGAGAACCCCGGCGAGCCGCCCCGCGCGCCCCGCGGCGGCGGGAGCGGCGGCGGGAGCGGCGGCGCGGACACCACCGGCAGCGAGGGCCTCGGGCTGCGCGTCGCCGCGCTGCTCGCGGCGCGCCACGGCGTCCAGGTCGAGCTGCGCGAGCACCAGGAGGGCGGGGTGGCGGCGATCGTCGTCCTGCCGGAGTCGCTGCTTCCGGCCGTGCCGCCGGCCCCCACGGCCGCGCCGACCCCGACGGCCGCGCCGGCCACCGGACCGACGGAGGCGGCCGGGACGGCCGAGGCGGCCCCGCCCGCCCTGCCGACCCGTACGAGCCGGGTCCGGGACAGCAACGGCGAGCGCGATCCGCTGGTGGTGGCGGCCGAGGCGGCGATCCGCCGCGCCGAGGAGGCCCGGCGGTCCGGATCCGGGCCCGCCGCCGCCCCCGAGCACCCCGCCCCTGAGCGCCCCGCCCCCGCCCCCGCCCCGTACGGCATCGGGCCCGACCGCCACGAGCGCGTCCCCGACGCCGAGCCGCGGACCAAGGGCACCGACCAGGACACCTTCCAGATGCGGCTGCCCAGGAAGCCCCAGCAACCCGGGCAGCCCCAGCACCCCGCGCACCAGGCCGGCGACCCAGCCGGCACCCCGCCCGCCAACCCGGACACCACCCCCGAGGCCACCCCTGAGGCCGCGCCCGAGACCGCCCCCGCGGCCGGCGCCGGACCGCTCACCGACAAGGGGCTGCCCAAGCGCACCCCCCGTGTCATCAAGCCCGCCGCCGCACCCACCCGACGCTCCGGCAGCGTCGACGCGGAAGCTCTGCGGCGCCGGCTCGGCGGTTTTCACCAGGGGACCATCGAAGGCCGCCGCGATGCCGAGGCGGAACTGATGGAGCAGACCCCACTCTCGGAGCGAAGCCCCGAGGTGGACACCGGAGAGACGACGGGGGACACAGTCAAGGAGGCAAGCAGTTGACTGCGACCGGCACAGGCACAGGCACAGGCGTCAGCACCGGCAGCGGTGCCGGCACCGGAAGAGGAACCGGCACCGGCTCCTTCGGGCTGAGCAACGAGGCGCGTAATCTGCACTGGCTCCTGAGCAACCTCGTCGAGGAGGTACCCGGCGTCCACGCGGTCGCCGTCGTCTCGTCCGACGGACTGCTGCTGCTCTCCTCCGATCCCGGCAGAACCGCCGAGGCGGCCGCCGCCACCGCCGCCGCCCACGCCGGCCCGCGCGGCTCCAGCGCCGACCTCGCCACCATCGTCTCGGGCGTCGGCAGCCTCACCATCGGCGCCGCGAAGCTGATGGACGGCGGCGGGGTCAAGCAGACGATGATCGCGATGGAGGAGGGCAGCCTCTTCGTCATGGCGATCAGCGACGGCTCGCTGCTCGGCGTGCACGCCACCGCGGACTGCGACATGAGCGTCGTCGCCTACCACATGGCGCTCTTCGTCGGCCGGGTCGGACACAAGCTGACCCCGGAGCTGCGGAACGAACTACGAGCCTCCGTGGAGAGCGAGAGCGCCGGATGACCCCGGCCGCCGACCCCGCGCACCGCCTCCCGGTGCGCGGGGCGGACCGCAAGGCGCTCCGGGTGCGCCCGTACTCGCTGACCGGCGGACGGACCCGCTCCGGGCACGTCCTGCTGGTGGAGACCTTCGTCGCCGCCCTCGAACCGGGCGAGGTCCACAAGGAACTGACGGACGGCGACGCCCCGACCCGTGTCATGCCGGAGATGCTCGCCATCATCGAGCTGTGCCGGCGGATGCGTACCGTCGCCGAGATCTCGGCGCTGCTCAAAATGCCGCTGGGTGTGGTCCGGGTGCTCATCGGTGACCTGGCCGATCAGGGAAAGATCCGTGTGTACGGAACCGGTCACGATGACACCGGTCATCCGGACCACGCGCTGCTGGAAAGGGTGCTGAGTGGACTCCGCCGTCTCTGACGTCTCCGAGGTTTCGGACGACGTCACCGCCGCCTCCGGGCGTGCCTCCGTACGGGAGGCCGCAGCGGCACCCGTACGGGAATCCGGGCCCGATCCCGTACGGGAGCCCGGGCCCGATCCGGTACGGGAATCCGAGTCCGGGCCGGCGGCCTCGCCCGGGCCCGAGCCGGAGCCGGAGGAGGAGCTCCAGGCGTGGCAGCTGGACCGTACCCGTGCGCCGGTCTCCACCAAGATCGTGATCGCGGGCGGTTTCGGCGTCGGCAAGACGACCTTCGTCGGCTCGGTCTCCGAGATCGTCCCGCTCCAGACCGAGGCGCTGATGACGGAGGCGAGCGCCGACATCGACGACCTCAGCGCGACGCCCGACAAGGCGACCACCACCGTGGCGATGGACTACGGGCGCATCACGCTCGACGACGACCTCGTCCTGTACCTCTTCGGCACGCCCGGCCAGCAGCGCTTCTGGTTCATGTGGGACGACCTGGTGCGCGGCGCGATCGGCGCGATCATCCTGGCGGACACCCGCCGGCTCTCCGACTGCTTCCCGGCGCTCGACTACTTCGAGAGCTCCGGGCTGCCGTACGTCGTGGCCGTCAACCGGTTCGACGGGGCCGCCCCGTTCGAACCGGACGACGTGCGCGACGCCTTGACGATTCCGCAGAGCATCCCTGTACTGACCATGGACGCGCGGGACCGGAACACGGCGGTCGATTCGCTGCTCGCGCTGGTACGTCACGCACTGGAGTTCTCTCCCGAGTAGCGGCGGCGCCACACCACGCACGCAAACGGAGACAGCGCCGCCCATGCGGAAGATCCTCATCGTCGGAGCCGGTCAGTCAGGGCTCCAGCTCGCCCTCGGACTCCAGTCACGGGGGTACGAGGTCACGCTGATGTCCAACCGCACGCCGGACGAGATCCGCTCCGGCCGGGTCATGTCCACACAGTGCATGTTCGACACGGCGCTCCAGCACGAACGGGATCTCCGCCTCAACTTCTGGGAGGCGCAGGCGCCGAGGATCGAGGGCCTCGGCGTCTCCGTCACCGCCCCCGACTCCTCACGCGCCGTCGACTGGGTCGGCCGGCTGAACGGGTACGCCCAATCCGTCGACCAGCGCGTCAAGATGGCCGGCTGGCTGGAGACCTTCGCGCTGCGCGGCGGCCAGCTGGTCATCCACGGCGCGGCCGTCTCCGACCTGGACTACTTCTCCCGCATGTACGACCTGTCGCTGGTCTCGGCGGGCAAGGGCGAGCTGGTCTCGATGTTCGCCCGCGACGCCGCCCGCTCCCCGTACGACGCCCCGCAGCGCGCGCTGGCGGTCAGTTACGTCCACGGGATCGCGCCGCGCCCCGAGCACGCCGGGGTCGAGGCGGTGCGCTGCAACCTGGTGCCGGGCGTCGGTGAATTCTTCGTCATGCCGGCCCTCACCACCTCGGGCCGCGCGGACATCCTCTTCTGGGAGGGGATCCCGGGAGGGCCGCTCGACGTCTTCCGGGGCGTCCGGCGCCCCGCCCAGCATCTCGCCCTCACGCTGGAGCTGATGGAGCGCTTCACCCCCTGGGAGCACGCGCGCGCCACGAAGGCCGAGCTGACGGACTCCGGCGGCACCCTGACGGGGCGGTACACGCCGACCGTACGCGATCCGGTCGGCCGGCTGCCGGGCGGCGGGCTCGTCCTCGGCGTCGCGGACGTCGTCGTGGCCAACGACCCGATCACCGGCCAGGGCTCCAACACGGCCGCGAAGTGCGCCGCCTCGTACCTGGACTCGATCGTCGGACACGGTGACCGGCCGTTCGACGAGGCGTGGATGCGCGCGGCGTTCGACCGCTTCTGGGACGTGGCGCGGCACGCCACCAAGTGGACCAACGCGATGCTGGGCCCCGCGCCGGAGCATGTCCTCGGGCTGATCGGCGCGGGGGAACGGCTCCGGCGGGTCGCCGACCGCTTCGCGAACGGCTTCGACGACCCGTCGGACTTCGAGAACTTCTTCTACGACCCGGAGAAGACGGACGCGTACCTGGCGGAAGCGGCGTCGAGCACGCCCTGAGAGGCCGTGACGGCCACCGAGCCCGAGGCGTCGCCGAGTAGACGCATCGCCAAATAGGTGTGCCCTCAGTGCTAACGCTATTCGACCGGATGCCCTGCACCCTGAGCGTAGAGGGAGGGGCCCGGTGAAGAGCCGTGCGAGGTCCGGTGGCGGAAGCGCTGCGGCGGAGAGCCGCTCACCGACCGAGCCTCCCCGCGTTCATGGCGCGTACCCGCGCCCGCTCGGCAGCCACTGCACGATCCACACGTCAAGGAGTGTGTCATGAAGCGCGTTTTCACCGTACTCGGCCTCGTCGCCGGCATGGTCCTATCGGCCCCGGTCCTGGCCCCCGGGGCCTCGGCCAACTCATCGTCCGACGGCGTCTCGACCACCTCACCCATCACGGTGCCCCGGTCGGCCACGGGGCCCGCGGCGAGTCCCGCGGCCGACCAGGTCTGTGCCACAGCGACCGGGGCGGTGGGGTGTTTCGTGAAGTACGGTGACAAGTTCATCGTCGAGGACACCGCGTCGGACGGCTACTCGGCGGCCGTGGTGTGGGCCAACTACCTCTGGGACGGTTCGAGTTGGCAGCTCTATCGCACGGGATTGTGTTACAACCCCGAAGGCGCGGGCACGATGGTCACCTGCAACAAAGACTTCTACGAGGACTCCAGCACGAACGCCTACGGTGCCAAGGGAAGTGTGCTGGACTTCCAGGCGTGCACCTACAACTCCCCTACGGACACCCTCGTCAGATGCGGAGATGCGAAGACAGCGGTCAACGACGGCTGACCCGCACCCGGCCGGCTTGTAGCAGCCATTCCGTTTCGAGGTCGGTTTATCGGGTTCCGTAGCCGGCCGGTTCGTCACGACACTGCCGCAGCAAATGCCGGATCTACTGCGGCAGTGCCGGGATGGTGGGGAGGCCGTCGGGCTCGGCGCCGCTCGCCGATCCGCTCGACGCCGTAGCGGCAGAACCGGCACCTCCGCTCAACTTCCCCCGTAACCAAGGTCGGAGCCCTCGGCCGCCCCTTCCGGCAAGGGCGGCGGGACGTACACGCCCGGGGCCAGCGGGGCGGCGCCGGGGTCCGGGCGTACGGCGCCCAGCAGCGGGTTGGCCGCGATGGGGGAGACCTTGACGTGGGCGCCGGGGCGCGGCGCCTGGATCACCATCCCGTCGCCGAGGTAGATCGCGACATGCGTGGCCTCCGGGAAGTAGATCACCAGATCGCCGGGGCGCAGCTGGTCCAGCGGGATCCGGGGGAGGTCGCGCCACTGCTCCTGGCTGGTCCGGGGGATGGGGTGCCCGGCCTGTGCCCACGCCTCCGAGGTGAGCCCCGAGCAGTCGTACGACCCGGGTCCCTCGGCGCCCCACTCGTACGGCTTGCCGATCTGCCCGGCGGCGAACTCCAGCGCCAGGCTGCCCGCCGCGGAAGGCGTCGCGGACGAGGCGGCGGGGGCGCCGGGGGCACCGGCCGCGCCGACGGTGTCCCCGAGGACGCCGGAGTCGATCAGCTCCCGCTGGGCCCGCTCCGTACCGGACTTCTCCAGCGCGGCGATCGAGGCGAGCTGCGTACCGCTGAGCGAGGCGAGCAGCTTCTCGACCTGCCGGAGCCGGGAGCCGACGGTGTCGCGCTGCTTCTTCTGCCGCTCCACCAGCTCCCGCTGGCGGTCGAGAGCCGTACGGGACGCGCTCGCGAGCGCGGCGGCCCGATGCTCACCGCGGGACAGTCCCCGCATCGTGCCGGCCCGGAAGCGCGCCGCGCGCTCCAGCAGATAGCCGTCGTCGAGGATGTGCCCCGGGTCGGGGGAGAGGAGCAGTTGCAGGTAGTCGGAGAGGTCGGACTGCCCCTGGTACTGGCGGCGCGCCAGCAGCCCCGCGTCCCCCCGGCTCCGCTCCAGCGCGGCCCGCGCCCGGTTCAGGTCCTCGGTCAGCTTCCTGGCCTCGACGCGCTGCCGGATCAGCTCGACCTCGGTGGCGTTGTACGCCTCGCTCGCCTGCTCGGTCTGCTGGTAGAGGAGCTGGAGGCGGCCGAGGAGCCCGGAGACGGTGGTGGGAACCGCACCGAGGGCACCGCCTGCCGAAGCGCCCGGTACCGACGGCACAGGTACCGGTACGGGCGTGGGCGGGGGTTCCGGCGCGGCGTACACGGGGGCCACCGCTGCCAGGACGGTCGCGGTGGCCAGCGCCGCCGTACAGACGGATCGCAGTACTCTCCCTGGCACGTCATCACCTCCGGTTGCTGGACGAGGTGTCCAGTACTAAGAGATGACGGGACGTCAGATGATGAGAAAACCTCACCAATGCGCGACATGGCGCAACGGCATCACCCCTGAGAGGTGCCCTCCGTGGATCCGCCCGGCTTCGACCACGGCCACCTCGGGCCCCGCTGCCCGCGCCCCTCGGGCACGTACACGTACTTCCAGCCGCGCTGGATCCCGAGCCGCTTGGTGTACCCGGCGGGCTCGCGCCGGTACGCGTACACGGTGGGTGGCCCGCCCGCGGCATCGGGAACGGGTACCTCGTACCACTTCGGCGGATTCCCGGTGGGCCCGGTCAGCACGGGCAGAACCCGCCCGTCGAGCGGCCCACCGGTGAAGGGGGTGTCTTCGCTTCTCACGCCCCCAGTTTCCCAGGCGGGCGGGGCCCCACGGCATGCGGCACTCCACCGGTCCGCCCTGGTCACCCCTCGTGCACGGGACGGGACGCGTACGGTCGACAACCGTCTCTTCCGGTACGCCTCCGCCCTGAGGAGCCCCCTTAGGCCGCACCCGCGGCCCGGCGCCGGCCCTCGTCCACCGTCAGGTCAGGTGTCGGACGACCTCGGGAAGGCGCGGCGCGGTTACTTGAACGACCACTTCTGGTCCGCCGCGGAGTTGCAGGACCACTGGATCACCTGGGTCCCGTTGTCCTTGCTACCGCCGGGAACGGCCAGGCACTGCCCGGTCGCCTGGTTCGACACGGGGTTGGTGTCGGCCGCGTCGGCCGTCGCCAGAACCTGCTTGAAGGGTCTCTTGCTTGACATCTGACGTGCTGTGCCTTCCTGCTGTAGGCACCTCGAAAGGGTGCCTCTCAGCAGTGGTGACGGTGTGGCACGAGAGGCGGTTGCTTACTCAACTTCGCTTTTTGGTAACGGAGTTGGCGAACCTTCCGGCTTTGACGCCGAGGATGAAGGCGTGGAGTTCTGCGGGGGTGGTGGTGAGGATGACGTCGGGGTCGTCGCTCTCGACGAGCTTGATGCTGCCATCGGCGGCAGCGGCGACATGGACGCAGCCGTTCGCCTCCGGGCTGTAGGAGGACTTCTGCCAGTGGAGGGCGGCCACGTGTCTTCCCTTCCTTACAGGTCTGCTGCGACGCGGCGGATCAGATCTCTGGACTGCGCTGGTCCGAGCGTACAACTCTCAACGCGGTCCAGAACGGCTCGGTACTTCGCCAACTGAGGTTGGGCATCGAGGAACGCGGCACCCTGTTCGGTGTCGAGCTGGACGGTGTCCAGGGCAGGGACCGCTCCGGACATGTAGTAGATGCCGATCCCGGCTGTGGGGAACGTGCCTGAGCCAAAGGGGATGGCCAGGATCGTGACATGTTCCAACTCGCTCACTTTGAGCAGGTGCTTGAGCTGCTCGCGAACCACCTCGGGGCCACCGAAACCCATGTGCAGGGCGGCTTCGTGGAGGATGGTCCTCAGCGGCTTCGGGTTCTCTCCATACACCGCCACCTGGCGCTTGATCCGGAACGAGACCCGGTGTTCCACCTCGTGCGGGGCGAACGACGGTACGGCAGCGCTGATGACGGCGTGGGCGTGGGCCCTGGTTTGGAGCAATCCCGGCAAGTGGCCCAGCGATGAGGTCCTCATCGAGGTGGTGTGGTGTTCGAGTTCGGCCAGGTCGACTGCATCGGGTGGTAGCAGGTCGCGGTACTCGTCCCACCAGCCGCGCGTGCGTCCTCCGGTCATCTCCGTGAGTGCCTCGATGTACGCCTCATCCGTGCAGCTGTAGCTCCGTGCCAGGGATCGGACCCGGTCCGCGCCCACCGCGTATCGGCCCGATTCGATGCTGCTGATCCGGGGCTGCGAGGAACCGTCGAGCACCCCCGCCTGGGCTGTGGTCAGCTCGGCCTGCTGGCGGAGCCTGCGCAGTTCGGAGCCGAGGCGACGCTGCCGCACCGTGGCGGGAAGGTTCTTGGGGCGCATTTTTCTCCCTCACTCATTTGGATGCTCTCTCCTCGGTCAGGTAGATGAATCATAGTGACGTCGTTACGGTGTGAAGCACGCCACAGCGAGTGGCCACGCCGCAAGGCGTCTTCGCTCCGCCGTGCTCCGCCGCGTCCCGGTCGGGCGGACGGGTGTGTCTACCAAAGGGGATCGTGATGACCGTATCGCCGCAGGACTCCGCCCTGGACTCGTTCGATTTCGAGCGGGAGTTGTACGAACTCGTGCACGACACCGCGCCCCGCCTCTTCGCCGTCGTCGTGGAGTACCGCGACAGCGAGGGTGAGTTGGGCCGGGACGCGGCCGTCGTGGCCTGGGGGCTGGCGCACGAGGACGGTCTGGTCGAAGTGGCACGGGTGGACGGCGGTGGTGGGCTGCGGCTCGTGGCGCCGGAGAACGTGGCCCGCTGCTTCGGGCGGGGGGACGGGTGCGTGTCCCGGGTGGTGTGGCTCCGGCCCGCGGCGGGCGCGTCGGCGGCGTAGCCTCCGGACGAGCGGCGGGCGTTCGAGGGGGCGGGCCGGGGTGGTTCAGGGGAGTAGGCCCGAGGACTGCCAGAGCCTGCGGCCCGGGCCGCGCAGGACGCCGATGTCGTCGAGGAAATCCGTCAGGCGCTTCGCGCCGGTCTGCATGACCTCGCGGCGGTGTCCGCTCGCCCGGACCTGGGCGACGGCCGTGCGGCGGTCGAGTCCGACGTTCTCGTACACCTGCGGGTTGACGAAGCAGACGGAGAAGACCCGGGCCGCCTGGCCGCAGTTGAGCCGGGTGAACTCCTGCTCCCAGCGCGGGGCGGACACCATCTGGCGCCGCAACTCCTCCCGCGCGTACCGGACGTGGCGCGCCTCCTCGATGACATGGATCCGGGTCACCCCGCGCACCAGGGGCTGGACCCGCTCGTCGGGGAAGGCCAGCCGCTGCATCCAGTCGAGGATCTCCTCGCCGAGGAGGGTGGCCGCGAAGGAGCCCGGTGTGGTGGAGACCGTCTTCAGGACGCGCGCCATGTTGTGGTACCGGCCCGGCACGGGGTAGGCCGGGGTGCCGCCCTTCCGGATGAGCTTCGCGAACATCATCGAGTGCCGGCACTCGTCCGCGATCTCGGTGAGCGCGTACCGGACATGACTGCTGGTCACGGGCTTGTCGTAGATGTGCCGGACCAGGAGCTGCATCAGGATGATCTCGAACCAGATGCCGAGCGAGGCGAGCGACGCGGCCTCGTGCCGGGCCAGCTCCATCCGCCGCTCCTCGGACATCGTGTGCCACAGGGGCGTGCCGTAGAGCGAGACCAGCTCCGGCGGCCAGTGCCACTTGCCCTCCTCCAGCGGCGCCTCCCAGTCGAGTTCCCTGCCGGGGTCGAAGGAGTGCCGCTCGGAGGATTCGAGGAGCCGCTCCGCGACCTGCTCCCGGTCGCGGAGCGGGCCCAGTGCGTCACGGAGGGCTTGGACGTCGCGTTCGGTCGCGGGGGTCATGGCGGGGCGCACCTCACGGTCGCTGCTGACGGGCGGCCGGGCGCGCCGGCCACTGGTGTTACCGGCGGTCACCTCTTATGAGACTACTTGTCAGTAAGAGCGTCAACCCCCGTACGCGGCCGCCAAGCGCGGGCGTTCAGAGCGTGCGCGTGAAGGCGAGCAGCAGCGCGGCGACCGCCTCCGGCTCCTCCAGCAGCATCGCGTGTGTCGCGTCGATGTCCTCGACGCGGAGGGTGCCCGTACGTTCCCCGGGAAGCGCCGCGAAGTCCCGGTCCAGGCCTTTCGCGTACGAGGCGGTCAGCTCCTCGAACCATTCCATCCCCGGCGTCGGGGGCTGTGCCCGCCGCCCCCGTACGCAGAGCACCGGGGAGGGGACGCGGCGCAGCAGCGCGAAGACGTCGAGGGCGTCCAGCGCGTCGTACATCTCCAGCGCCGTCTCGCGCAGGGGCAGCGTCTGGACGCGGCCGTCGGGCAGTTCCCGCACCGAGGCGCGGGCCGTCGCCTCGGCGCGGTCGTACGGGATGCCGAACAGGCCCGCGTACGCCGCCTGTTCCGCCACGTACCCGGCGGGCGCGATCCGCCCGGCGGCCGACCGCATCAGCCCGCGCATCCGGTCGAGACCCTCGGCGACGGTCGCGGGGTCGAGCCCCGGGTAGCGCGCGGGCCCGCCCCACCAGAAGCCGTCGAGGTTCACGGCGCCGGGGGAGGAGCCGGGCGCGGCGAGGTGGAGGGCGAGCAGGCCGCCGAGGGAGTGGCCCACGGGCAGCGCGTCGCGGATGCCGTACGCGGCCATGGTCCGCCCGACCGCGTCGGCCACGCCGTCGAACGACCAGGGCGCCGGGAGACCGGGGGAGCGGCCGTGCCCCGGCAGATCGACGGCGAGCACCCGGTGGTGCGGCAGCAGCAGGGGCGCGACGGCGTCCCAGTCCGCGAGCGAACGGCCGGCGCCGTGCAGGAGGACGAGGGGCGGTCCTTCGCCGCCGTGGTCCTGGGCATGAAGGGTCGAGGAGAGGGATGAACGAGGCATGCGGTTTACGGTATTACGGGCCCGGGACGGGAAGATCGGCCGTAGGAACGACGGAATCGGGGCATCCGCGCCGGTACGATGAATATGCGGATGAAGGAACGCCGTTACTGCGGCACCATGGTGGCCATGACCGTCCATCGATTAGATGCTGACCGCGCAGCCGCCCGCCGCAGCCTGGAAGGGCTCGCCCTGGGCGACGCCTTCGGCGAACGCTGGTTCCCCCTCTTCCGTGACCGTGACCGCGCGTCCGAGGAGATCGCGGCCCGGGTCACGCCTCAGGAACTGGAGTGGCCCTGGACGGACGACACCGCCATGGCCCTCGCGCTCCACCGGGTCCTCGAAGAACACGGCGCCGTCGAACAGGACCGGCTGGCCCTGGCGTTCGCCCGCACGTACGCGGCGGACTCCGGCCGCAACTACGGCTCCGGCATGCACGTACTCCTCCCCGCCCTGCTCGACCGCCCGCAGGACTGGCGCACGCTCGCGCCCGGCCTCTTCGAGGGCGGCAGCCTCGGCAACGGCGCGGCGATGCGCGTGGCGCCGCTCGGCGCCCGGTTCGCCGGGGACCTCGGACATGTCGCACGTCAGGCCGTCCTGTCCGCCGAGGTCACGCACGCCCACCCGCAGGGCGTCGCGGGCGCGGTGGCGGTCGCCGTGGCGGCGGCCCTGTCGGTACGGTGCGAACTCACCGTGGCGGCCGTCGCCCGCGCCACCCCGGAGGGCCCGGTACGGGACGGCCTGGCCCGCGCGGCGGAGCTGCCCTTCACCACCGAGCCCCGCAAGGCGGCGGACCTCCTCGGCAGCGGGCTGCGCATCCGCGCCGACGACACGGTCCCCTTCGCGGTCTGGACGGCGGCCCGGCACCGTGACGACCTGACCGCCGCGCTCTGGGCCACGGCGGAGGGCTTCGGCGACTCCGACACGACCTGCGCCATCACGGCGGGCATCGTCGCGGCCCGTACGGGGACGGGTTCGGTGCCGGCGCAGTGGCGGGAGCGGCGCGAGCCGCTGGCGTAGGCGCGAGTCGCCGGCGTAGGCCTGAGTTGCCCGCGAACACAGGGGCTCGCAGGGCCGCAGGGCCGCAGGGCCCGGGTCAGCGCCCGAGCGCCGCCTCGGCCGCCTCGGCGACGGTGAGCAGCGCCGCTTCCGTCCTTCGTTCCGTCACCAGTTGCAGCCCCACGGGGCAGCCGTCCGCCGTGAACCCCGCGGGAATGCTTGCCGCCGGATGCCCGCTCACATTGAACGCCCAGGTCAGCGCCGTCGAGTACAGCTCGCCCGGGCCCTCGTGGCCATGCGGGCGGTTCGGGGTGGCCGGGGTGAGGAGCAGGGGCGTACGGGCGAACAGGGCATCGAGCCTGCGGTTGTTCTCGGCCCGTACCTCCGCCGCCCGCGCCGCCGCGGCGTCCCGCGCCCCGCCCCGTATCGCCTTCCACGTCTCGCACGGGTCCAGCAGCGTGAACGGGGGCCGGCGCGCGCCGAGTCGTATGACGCCCGCCGCCGCCAGCCGGTCCACGGCCGCCCGTACGACCGCCGCGACCTGCGGGTCCACCTCGGCGAAGCCGAGATCCGGGGCGTACACGGCCGGTACGGGCACGGGGACGGCCACCTCCTCGTGGCTGTCCAGCACCCACCGCAGAAACCCCCGCGCCTGCGCCGCCGACCCGGCCAGCACCCCCGCCGAGGCCAGCCCCGTGCGGTCCGGGGAGGGCAGCAGGCCGTTCGTCGTCTTCAGCCCGAAGACCCCGCACCACGCCGCCGGGATCCGCACGGAACCGGCGCCGTCGCTCCCGGTGGCGAGGGGGACCATCCCCGCGGCGACCGCCACCGCGGACCCGGCCGAGGAGCCGCCGGGGGTACGGTCCGCGCGGTACGGGTTGACCGTACGGCCGTGCCGCCCCAGTCCCCAGGTCTGCCAGTACGTGCCCGGCCCCGGCACCGCCGTCGAGCCGACCGGCACGGCGCCCGCCGCGATCAGCCGCCCCGCCGCGCAGGACCGGATCCCGGACGGCCCCTTCACCGCGAACGGCACCCCCGCGAGCGGCAGTTCCCGGCCCGCCCGGTCCGACCGGCCGACCTGCTCCGCCCGGTCCACCGCCTCCTCGCCCCACACGTCGATGAAGGCGCCCAGCGCGGGGTCACGCAGCCCGATCCGCGCCAGGGATTCCCGCACCGACGCCGCCGGCTCCACGGCTTCCGGTGATGCGCTCATGAGCCCCCCTCGGATCCCCGTCCCATCCCCATTTCCATCCCCAATCCCCATCCCCAATCCCCATCCCGGCCGCGCCGGAACAGGTTCTAGTCTCGCAGCGCCGCCTCCATCACCGCCCGCGCGATCGGCGCCGCGTTGCCCCCGCCGCTGATGTCCGCCCGATCGGCCTCCGCGTCCTCGACGACCACCGCCACCGCGACCCCCGGCCGCCCCGACGTGCCCGACTGCGCCCAGGCGATGAACCAGGCGTACGGCATACCGGTGTTGTCCACCCCGTGCTGTGCCGTGCCCGTCTTCCCGCCGACCGTCGCCCCGTCGATCGCCGCGTTCCGGCCCGTGCCGTCCTCCACCGCGTCGATCATCATCGTCCGCAGCCGCTGCGCCGTGAGCGGCTGCATCGCGCGGGCGTACGAACGCTGCCCCGTACGGGAGACGACGGAGCCGTCCGAGGCCAGTGTCCGGTCCACCAGGTACGGGTACTTGAGATCCCCGCCGTTCGCGACCGCCGAGGCGACCATCGCCATCTGGAGCGGTGTGGCCCGGGTGTCGAACTGCCCGATCGACGAGAGCGCGAGCTCGTCGTCGCTCATCCGGGTGTCGAAGTTCGAGGCGGCGACCCGGGACGGGATCCTGATCCCGGTGTCGTTGAAGCCGAACTTCCGTACCGTGTCCAGCATTCCGTCGAGCCCGGTCGCCACCCCCAGCCCGGCCATGACCGTGTTGCAGGACCACTGGATCGCGTACGCCAGCGACGCGCGGTCGCACCCCTCGGCCTCGTTGGGGAGCGTGGTGCCGGTGCCCGGCAGGACGTACGGCTCCGCGATCTCCGTCGGGGCGTCCGGGTCCTCGACCGTCCCGGAGTCGAGCGCCGCCGCAGCCGTGACGATCTTGAAGGTGGAGCCCGGCGGATAGGTCCCCCGGATGGCCCGGTCGAGCATCGGCTGCGCGCTCCCGCCGGTCAGCCGGGCCCACGCGTCCGTCACGCCCGGACCCGTGCCCGAGAGCAGCCCCGGATCGTACGACGGGCTGCTGACCAGCGCCAGGATCCGGCCGCTGAACGGTTCGACCGCCGCGACCGCGCCGCGCCGCCCCGCCAGCCCCTCGTACGCCGCGCGCTGTACCGACGCCTTCACCGTGGTGGCGACGGAGCCGCCGGGGCGCCGGCCCCGGGTGAGATCGTTCCAGAAGGGGAACGGGGCGAGCATCGGACTCGTACCGGAGAGGATCGGGTCCTCGGCGTTCTCCAGGAGCGTCGTGCCGTACGTCTGGGAGGCGTAGCCGGTGATGGGCGCGTACAGCGGGCCGTGCCGGTACGTGCGCTCGTAGCGCAGGTGCTGCCCGGAGTCCCTGGAACCGGTGACGGCCCTGCCGTCGACGAGGATGTCGCCGCGCTGCTGGGAGTAGCGGGCCGCGGTGTCGCGGCGGTTGGCGGGGTTGTGGTCGAGGGAGTCCGCGTCGAGGACCTGGATCCGGGCGGCGTTGACGAGCAGCGTGGCGAGAAGAACCAGGAAGAGGACGGCGGTCCGGCGGATGCAGCGGGTCATCGGGGGGCCCGCGAAGGCCGTGGCCGTCGCCCCGGGGACGGGCACGGGGCCGCCGCCCGGGCCCCGGGCCGAATCGCTGAGCCGCATCAGCAGCGCGATGATGATCCAGTTGGTGACGACGGACGAGCCGCCCTGCGCCAGGAACGGCATCGCCATCCCCGTGAGCGGGATCAGCCCCATCACCCCGCCGGCGATGACGAAGACCTGGAGGCCCAGGATCGAGGAGAGGCCGATGGCGAGCAGGCGGCCGAACGGGTCGCGCAGCGCGAGCCCGGCGCGGAAGCCGCGGGCCACGAGCAGCGCGTACAGCAGGAAGAGGGCGGTCAGCCCGACCAGCCCCAGCTCCTCGCCCGCCGTCGCGAGGATGAAGTCCGACTTGGCGGCGAAACCGATCAGGACGGACCGGCCGAGCCCCAGCCCCGTACCGAGCAGCCCGCCCGCGGCGAAGGCGAAGAGGGACTGGGCGAGCTGCCCCGGGCCCCGGCCCGCGGTGATGGAGGCGAACGGGTCGAGCCAGTCCTGGACGCGGCTGTGGACATGCGGTTCGAGCGAGCCGACCGCGAAGGCGCCGACCGCGGCGAGCAGCAGCCCGGCGGCGATCCAGCCGGTGCGCGCGGTCGCCACGTACAGCATGACCACGAACAGCCCGAAGAAGAGCAGCGAGGTGCCCAGGTCCCGTTCGAGGACGAGGACCATGACACTCAGCAGCCAGATCGCCACCAGCGGACCGAGGACCCGCCCCCTGGGCAGCTGGAACCTCCGGCCGGTGTACGTCAGGGCGTTGCGGTTGGCGGCGAGATACGCGGCGAAGAAGACGGCGAGCAGGACCTTCGCGAACTCGCCCGGCTGGAAGGAGAATCCGCCGAACCTGATCCAGATCTTGGCCCCGTTCACGGCGGGGAACGCGATCGGCACGACCAGCAGGAGCAGCGCCGTGGCGACGCAGATGTACGCGTACCGGGCGAGCACCCGGTGGTCGCGCAGGAAGACGACGGCGGCGATGAACAGCGCCACGCCCAGCGTGGACCAGACGAGTTGGATGGGGGCCGCCCGGTCGGCCGGGGTCTCCAGGTCGAGCCGGTAGATCAGGACGAGGCCGAGCCCGTTGAGCAGCACCGCGATGGGGAGCAGCAGCGGATCGGCGTACGGGGCGCGCAGCCGGACGGCGAGGTGCGCGAGGAGCGCGAGCATGCCGAGCCCCGCGCCGTAGCCGAGCGCGTCCGGCGGCACGGCGTGGTCCTTGCCGAGGCCGACGGCGACGTAACCGAAGACGGAGATGAGGACGGCGCAGAGGAGCAGCGAGAGTTCGACGCCGCGTCGCTGGGGGAGACGCGGGGCCTGCCGTTCGGGTGGGGGAGCGTCCGCCCGCGTTGCGGTCATGCCTCGCAACGTAGCAAGGCGGCGCGCCTTATGTCCGTTTATGCGGCACCGTGCGGCCCGACACCCCGGATCGCCTCACCGCTGGTACGGATTGCCCTGCCCGTACTGCCCCGGCTGACCGGGCTGCCCGTACCCCGGCCCCTGTCCGTACCCCTGCCCCTGAGTCTGCCCCTGCCCCGGCCCCGTGCTCTGGGCGAGCAGCTGGTCGGCCTGCTCCTTCGAGATCTGCTGTTCCACGCCGCAGAACGTGCACTGTGTCGCGAACTTGGTGGAGAACGGGAACAGTGGGATGAAGAAGAGCGTGAACTTGGTGACGCGCTTCCTGAGCGTGTGTGCCGAGGGGTTCCCGCAGTGGCCGCAGACCAGTGTCAAAATCGCCAGTTGGTAGAGGTACCCCTTGGTGCCAAAGATGATCATGAGTCGATTCCTTGCCTGGGATTGGCCGAGAGTGTTCGAGGAGAGTGTGCCGTACGCCACCGACAACGGGCGGGCCGGGCGGACGGTGCCCGTCCGGTGCTCTTGCCCGGGTGGTTCGGCGGCTGTTCCCATGGACGCGGGGGGGTGAGGTGGCATGACTCGATTACGCGTCACACCGGGGTACGGCCGGGGCCGGGACCGGCTGTACGTCAGCAGACGCGACGGCAGGGCCGTCGCCTGGTACGACAAGAGCACCGGCCGGGTCAATCTGCTCACCGGTGCGGGCCGCGACGACGTACTGGCCGCGCTGGCGCCGTATCTCGCGGGCGAGGTGACCGTGGGACCGGCCCCCGTGCCGACCCCCGCCGAACTCGACCGGCTCTCCCTCCACCCCGACGACGACCTGGCGCCCAACCGCCCCGGCGAGGCGCTGCACGCCGTACTCGACGCCGAGGACACCGCCTCCCCGCCCGGCGGGCGGACCTCGCCCCTGCCGTTCCTCCCGGCCACGTGGCGCCGCCAGGACCCCCGCCGCGCGCGGCTGGCGGCCCAGGAGGTCCTCGGCGCGGCGCTCGACGCGCTGGAGGGCGCGGGCTGGCGGGTCCTGCACTCGATCCCGCTCCCGGGCGCCGCCCGCATCGACCACCTGGCGATCGGCCCGGGCGGAGTCCTGACCGTACGGACCGTCGCGGCCGGCGGGCGCCGCGTCCGGATCGACGACCCGCTGGTCACCACGGGCCGCGGCGAGGCGCTGCCGCAGCTGCGCTGGGCGCGCCGCGACGCGGAGCGCGCCTCGCTCGCGCTGGCGACGGCCGTACGCCCCGTACTGGCCGTGGTCGAGGCGCGCACCCCGCAGGCCCTGCCGGCCCCACCGGGCGTACGGGTCCTGCGCGAGACGGACGTCCCGGCGCTGGCGTCGCTCGGCGGCGTACTGAAACCGGCGGACATCGAGACCCTCTACGCCACGGCCAGGAACCGCCACACCTGGCAGCGCGTATAGGAGCCCCCGTCCGTCCCGGCGGCGGGGTTCAGGGCAGCGGGGCGGCCCCGTCACCGGCGGCGAGGGGGCCGAGCAGGTCCCCGTACCGGTCCAGCCGGGCCGCGATGTCGTCCAGCCGGAAGACGAGCTCCGAGGCGGCCGTGCACTTCTCGACCTCCTCCCAGGCCAGCGGGGTGGAGACGGTCGGCTCCCGGCGCGCCCGGAGGGTGTACGGCGCCGCGGTCGTCTTCGCGGCGGCGTTCTGACTGTGGTCGACGAAGACCCGCCCCGGCCGCAGCGCACGGCTCATCCGGTGCACCACCAGCCCCGGCAGCGCCGCCTCCGCCTCGACGGCGAGCCCCTTCGCGTACGCCGAGACCTCCGGGGAAGCCGTCTCCACCAGCGGTACGAGCACATGGAGCCCCTTGGACCCGGAGGTTTTCACATACGCGTCGAGTCCGTCCTCACGCAGCCGCCCGCGCAGCCAGAGCGCCACCGCGCAGCACTCCAGGGCGGTCGCGGGCGCTCCGGGGTCGAGGTCGAAGACGAGCCGGTCGGCGCGTTCGGGCGCCGTGGCCCGCCACTGGTGCGTATGGAACTCCACGACCAGGTTCGCCGCCCACATCAGTGCCGCCAGACCCTCCACCACCACCTGTCTCCCGGTGTCGGCGGTCTTACGGGGTACGTCGGCGACCCGTACCCAGGAGGGGGTGCCGGGCGGCGGGTTCTTGGTGAAGAAGAGCTGCCCGTCGGGGCCGTCCGGATAGCGGAGGAAGGAGACGGGACGGTCGGCGAGATGGGCCAGCAGAGGGGCCGCCGTACGGGCGTAATAGTGCAGGACCTCGCCCTTGGTGGTGCCGGTGGCGGCGTACAGGACCTTGTCCAGATTGCTCAGGGCCAGGCGCCGGCCCTCCACCTCGGTGACAGGCGTCATAAAATGAGAATCCCATACATTCATCTTGATTCATCTCTTACCTCTGTTTCTCGGGTGAAAGGTGCGGACCCTTGCGATCCATATGGAACGGTGCGATCTCCTTCGGGCTGGTCAGCATCCCGATCAAGCTCGTGAACGCCACCGAGAACCACTCGATCTCCTTCCGCCAGATCCACAAGGCCGACGGCGGCCGGATCCGCTACCGGAAGGTCTGTGAGCTGGACCAGGAGGAGGTGGCGACCCCCGACATCGGCAAGGCGTACGAGGACGCGACCGGCGCCATGATCCCGATCACGGACGCCGACCTGGCCGGGCTGCCGCTGCCGACGGCGAAGACGATCGAGATCGTGGCGTTCGTCCCGGCGTCCTCGATCGACCCGCTCCAGATGGACGCGGCGTACTACCTCTCCGCGAGCGGCGTCCCGGCGGCCAAGCCGTACACGCTGCTGCGCGAGGCGCTCAAGCGCAGCCAGAAGGTCGCGATCGCCAAATTCGCGCTGCGCGGCCGGGAGCGGCTGGGCATGCTCCGGGTGGTGGGCGACGTGATCGCCATGCACGGCCTGCTCTGGCCGGACGAGATCCGGGCGCCCGAGGGGGTGGCCCCGGAGACCGAGGTCACCGTACGCGACGCCGAACTCGACCTGGCCGACGCGCTGATGGACACCCTGGGCTCCGTGGACCTCGACTCGCTGCACGACGACTACCGCGAGGCGGTCGAGGAGATGATCGCGGCGAAGGCGGAGGGCGGCCCGCCCCCCGAGCACGAGCCGGCGGAGGCCGGCGGCGGGCGTGTCCTCGATCTGATGGCGGCGCTGGAGAACAGCGTGCGCGCGGCGAAGGAGGCCCGCGGCGACGAGAAGCAGGTGGCGGAGGTGACGGACCTCCCGGCGAGGCGACGCAAGGCGACGGCGGCGGCCAAGAGCGCCACGGCGAAGGAACCGGCGGAACCGGCACCGAAGAAGACGACGGCCAAGACGACGGCCAAGGCGGCCAAGAAGACGGCCACGAAGAAGACGGCGGCGAAGAAGGCCCCGCAGAAGAAGACCGCGGCCAAGCGCGCCTCGGCCTGACCCCGCGGGCCGGCGCCCCCGGCAGTCGGGACCTGCGGCAGCCGACAACCCTCCCGGGCAGCCGGAGAGGGCACCGGCCAGGCCCTCCGGCAGCTGGGGCCACCGTTGCCGGGCGCCCCGAAATACCTGTTCACGGCCACCCCTCAGAAGCTGGTAGGGTTTCCTTCGTCGCCAAGCAACACAGACAACACGCCCCCGTAGCTCAGGGGATAGAGCAACGGCCTCCGGAGCCGTGTGCGCAGGTTCGAATCCTGCCGGGGGCACTCGCCGGATCACCTAGGAACGTTCCTAGCTGACCAGGGCGGATGCCGAAACGAGAGAGCGGGAGTCGGTCTCACCGACTCCCGCTCTCTCGCGTTGTCTCTCAGGTGTCCGGGCGTTCAGCGACGAAGACGGGCCAGGCCGACGTGCGGGATGCTGCTCCGGCCGGATGCCCCGCCGGGCAGGGCGCGGTTTGCCGCCGGACTCCGGCGGCACCGGGCGTCGGATACGGCCGGCCAGTTCAGCGAGCCAGGCGCCGGGAGTCAGCGGTTCCGGGGGTACCCGAGTGCCGGTGCCCTGCGCGCCGGCGGTGTCGTGTTTCCACTCGTAGCCCGCGGTCGAAGTGCCCCGCGCGGTGGTGCCCCCCGGTCCCACTTGTCGAGTTCGCCGACGAATGCCTCCCACGCCGCGCCGTCCCAGGCGCCCCTGACAAGGATCTCTTGTGAACGTCGAGCCCCTCGACATCAGGGGGAACAAGCAGGGTGCGTGCGCGTGGGTGAGGGCCAGCGGGGCCAACGCGCGGATATCGTCCTACTGGACGCACTCGCCGCCGCCCTGACGCCTCACCGCCGGTCGAGAGGGCGCGGGTTCGGATCCTGACGGGCATCGTCGCTTGCCGTCGGGGAGGCGTGTCCCTGTCCCGGCACCCAGGTGCCGGGGCAGGGGCGCCGTCAGTCGGACTTCTGCCAGGGAGTCGTCCCCAGTTGCCCCGTGTCCGTCAGGTCGAGGGGGCCATCGAGGGTTTCCATGGTCTGGGGGCGTTCCCCGGTGGCCGGGGTGATCTCCAGGTAGGTCGTCGATGTGTCGGGGGACATCATGCGCCAGGTCAGGCCCGACCGGGCGGACTCGCCGGGTTTCAGGGTCACCGGAGCGGGGTCGGGGGCGGTGCCCGCCATGTGGATGGCGTCCGTCCCCTTGAGGACCTCGATGTCGTACGGGTCGCGGTCCTCGTCCAGGACACGGACGGCGGGGTAGCCGTTCAACTCGTACGGGCGAGTGCCGCAGTTGGTCAAGGTGACGGTCATGGAGCGCAGCCCCATCGCGCCCTGGACCAGGCCGGGCGTGATGCGTACGCCCGACTCCGGGCAGGTTCCCGCGGGCACGGCGGGGGTGGGGGCGGTGGACGGTAGGGATCCGTCCGGGGAATACGTCGGCACCGGCTGCGGAGCGGAAGGCTCCGGCGTCGCCGTTCTCGCGGGGTTGCGCTCGCGGTCCAGTTCCTCCCTCAGGCTGCTGCAGCCGGTGGCCAGCACGGCCGCCGCGGCGAGGGCCAGGACATGTCCGATACGTATGACGGTCACGCTGCGATCATCGCACCGCCCTGCCGGTGCGGTCCTGTGACGGTTCGCCGAGGGGAAGGCAACCGAGGGCCCGGATTGCCGGTGATCGCTCGCAGTCCGGGCACCCGGGTGGTCCGAAGGAAGCCATCGGGACGAGCGGCGCAGTTCGAGCACCTGGCACACATCGGGTTTGCCGCGCTGGTCGAACAGCAGGATGTGCCCGTCCCGCTTGCCGCCCTGGAGCTGATTGACGGGCAGTCCCTGGTGCTTCCGGTAGTCGTCCTTGATCCGACAGGTGCCGTGACTGTCAAAGGCGGGGGTCTTCCCTTCCAGGATGTCCGGGGCCGCTGCTCCCGGGTCGGCCGGTCCCCGAGACGTCCAGGGTGTTGCCACCGCTGTCTCGCAGGAAGAGGCGGGCCCGAAGCGGCCCTGGTACTCCGAGCCCCCGGCGGTCAGTGATATTGCCGCGATCGCGCTCGGCGCTGCGGAGGCGGCAACCTGCGGGCTGACGTTCCCTCCCTCCCCGGAGAGTCGGTCTGTTGCCCGTACCTCGTCCGAACGAACCACCGGAGTCCACCGTGCCCGTGGCCAGGCCATGACTGGTCACCCCTCGCCGCTAGTCAGCAGTTGCTACGGGGCGACCCTGCCCGGGACGAGCGTGCGCAGCTTGGCCTGCGTTTCGGGATCGGTGGAGAATAGTACGGTTCCGGTCAGACCACGCGTCAAGAGCACCTTGTACCGGTTGCGTAGAAGTCGCGAAAAATCACCAGGGGGCGCCGCCTTCAAGCTGCTGTCCTTGCACTCGTCCTTGACTGCACGCCATCCGTTGCCGCGCCAGACCAGGTCGGGGCCGAGGATGGTCCCGTTCCAGGCGTACTCGAATCCCTGAGCTGTGTAGATGCAGCCGACCTGGCCGATGCCACCCGACTCGGTGGCCCAAAGAGAGGACGGCGGCCCACCGGGCACCACGCGTTCACCCTTGACGTTCCAGGGCCGACGCCAGTCCCCTATGACGATGTCGTCGACCAGGGTGCCGTCCGGACGCGGATCGCTCCACGGCCAACAGAATCCCGCGGTCATGCGGGCCGTGAACCCGGACTTCTGCCGTGCGTGAAGGTAAGCCTCCAACTGTTGGGGGGTATCGGCGAGCAGCAGATCGAAGTTGGGCTCGGGTTTCCAGCACACCGGTCCTCCGGGTTCCAGATCCAGCAGCCGGAGAAGCCACCTCTCGTAAGCGCGGCTGCCGCCACACCGGAACTGCTCGTTGAGATCGACGTGCCGCACGTAGCAGTTCCGCGCCTTGGCGACCTCGTCGATCTCTCTCACGCTGCCCATCTCGTCGGGCCGTACGACTTGGTGCTCGTCGAGCAGGAAGACCGGGACCATGGCGGCGTCGATGAGTTCGGCGATCTGACTTCGTCTGTTCCGGGGAGCGTCCGGCGAGTTGGATGTGCCCGGGCGGTGGCGGATCCGGTGTGCCTCGTCGCAGACGATGACGTCGAGTGCGTTCTTCTCCGCGCTGCCGAAGTCGAGGAAGTAGCGAAAGAGTTTGGCTACGCGCTTGTTCTTCTGCTTAACGACGTGCCGCAGGGTGGTGGTGAACGATTTGGAGCCCGTCGCGTGGACGACGCTGCGGCTGTTCCTGCCGAGATGGCCCATCAGATGCAGGGCGATCAGGCTCTTGCCCGATCCGGGGCCTCCGGTAACCACGATGACTTCTTTGCGGTCCGCCTGCCGCGAGATGGTGACGGCACGCTTGACCAGGGAAACCGCGACCTGTTGCTCATCCATGAGGCGGAACTTGCCGCCGTCGATGATTTCGGCAGCGGCTGCTCGCATGAGCTGCTGACCCGGGACAGTGGGACTCGCCAGCAGTGCGTCCGCGTCGAGCGCCCCGTCGAGCGGCGAAATCTGGTTCTGCAGATGCTGAATGAACTCGCCGCGCGAGGTGTCGGTGAAAAGGCGTGCTCGTTCATCGCCCATTCCGAGCAGCTCGGTCACGTCCCGGTCCTGGGCGTTGTGGAGGTAGGCAACGCCTGTGACATGGTGGTCCGCGTCGTCCAGCAAGGCGGTGAAGTCCTGCAGGTACTCGCAGTAACGGCGTACCTGCGCGACGGGGTGGAGGTGGGCTCGGTAGCCGAATTGCGGGAGCCAGCAGAGATCTGTGGTTCCGCGTACCAGCCGGGCTTCGCTCCACTGCTTGAGTTCGACCAGGACATAGGACGGTTTGCCTGTTTCCGGGTGTGTGCCGACCAGAATGGCGTCCGCGCGCAAGCTGCTCATCGGCATCTTGTACTCGAGCAGAACCTGCACCTCTTCCAGGCCTGCGTCGCACAACACCTGCGCGAGCGCGGGAAGGCTCTTGCGCCATGCCTGTACTTCACCGCTCCCCGCCGCGCGTAGGAGTTCCGAGAGGGACCGCTCTGCCAAGGACTCGGCGAGCAAACTGGGGTCGGTGCGTTCCAGAGCGCGGGCGGACATACGTAAGAGGGCCACAGAAGATCTCCGTACGATCACTGCCCACGACGGGGCGAAGGCGCATCGGCAGAAGCGGGGTCGGAGGCGGGGCGGATCAGGCGGCGGGGTGGATCAGGGGGCGGGGTGGATCAGTCGGCGAACGGCAGACGGTACTCGAACCGTCGGGGACGCAGATCCTCCTCTTCCGGGTACCAGTCCTCGAAGTGCGCCACCCTGCCTCCGCTCGTGGCGTAGTCGGAACTGTGCGCGTCGGCGATGATGTCGCTGACCACGTAGAGATCCACGGAGTGTTGCGGGTTACGCGCGTGTTCGACTTCGTTGATCGTCAGTTCCACGCTCGTGGCAGCCCCCGTCGTTCCCTTGACCTCGACGCGCCGCTCCTCGCGCGCTCGCGTGCAGTGCAAGTCATAGGGCTTGCCTATGCGTTCGACGGTCCAGCCCTGCCGTTCGTAGTGAGCGACGGCCATGTTCTCCGCGTGCAGTTCGACGGCCTTCCGCTTCTTCGGATCGGAGAGGAACCCGGCGCCGCCTCGCCGACGCTTGGGCGTCTCGGCCTCCTCCACCGTGACCCCCGACGTGCGGTTCAGCGGAACGTCCTGCCGCTGTGCCCAGTCGGCCTGGATCCCCGCTGCGTCGAGTAGCGGCTGGGGGTCCAACTCGCAGAGCTTGCCAATGCCGCGCTCGATCCCGGACCGCCGGACGGCGTCGCTGCCGGCCAGCCGCAGAGGACCGTGCTCGTCGAGGGGTACGTCGCGAACTACGGCCAGCGGCTCGATCCCGAAGCGCACCGGGTACTTGACGGTGTTCTCGGCTTCCTCGTCAGGCCAGTGCGGCGCACGCCCTTCGTAGAAGCCTTCACGGACTTCGAACAGGTACAGCGTGATCCGCCGCGTGAGCCATACGTCGAGGGGCACCCGTGGGCCCACTCCGGTGGCCAGCACGGCGAACCGTGGACGAGCCGACCTGTACTCGGGCTTCCATGTGGGGAACCCCCAGGAGCGGGTCTCGATCCCGTACTCCAGGTTCAGCTGGGACTCAGGGCTCTGACCGACATGCACCATGACGAAAGATTCACGCTTCACGCGGATAATCATAAGAGTGGATCGTCGTAAAGGGTGATCAATAAAGAGCTTTGGTAGGCAGCATGAGGGCTTTACTCACCACGAATCGGCGACGGACGCCGTCTCGCCGTCCTGGTCGGCGGCGGATCTGGCACGTGGGGGCGCCGGCAGTCGGATTTCTGCCTGATTGCCGTTTCGAGTTGTCCGGTGTCCGTCAAGTCGAGGGGGTCGTCGAGGGTCTCCATGGTCTGAGGGCGTTCACCGGGGGCCGCCATGGGCATGGTGTCCGTGCCTTTGAGGACCTTGATGTTGTACGGGGCGCGGTCCTCGTCCAGGACGGCGGGGTAGCCGTTCAACTCGCACGGCCATCTACCGCAGTTGGTCAGGGTGATGGTCGTGGCACGCAGTCCGCCTCGCGCCCTGGACCAGGCCGGGCGTGATCCGTACGTCCGACTCGGGGGCAGGTGGCCGGGAGAGGGGAGGGGGCTGTGGTCGGTGTGGATCGGTCTGCGGGTGGTACCGCCGGTGCCATCGGTGGTGAGGTGGAGGGGGCCGGTGTCGCCGTTCTCGTGGGGTTGCGCTTCAGGTCCAGTTCCTGCTCCAGGCTGCTGCAGCAGGTGTGTCGGCATGACAGCCGCGGCGAGGGGCAGGCCTGTCCGATGCGTATGACGGTCGCGCGATGATCGCACCTCCTCGCCGATGCCGTCCCGGGGCAGTGCGCGGCGGCCCAGAGGGCGGATCGGTGATCAGCGGGGATGACGCACGGGCTCGGTAGCGGAGGTGCCGTCCAGGAAACGGTCCAGGAGCCGGCCGCGCAGGTCACGGAGGATCTCATTCTCCCGGCGCGCGGCTAGGGCCCGCAGGTGGAGGCCGTTGGCGACCTGTGCGAACCGGTCACGTACCTCGGAAGGAGGCCATCGGAGTGTGGTGGCGCCGAAGGCACGCCGACTCAGTTCGCGTCCGCCCGCGCCTTGGGCGGTTGACGTCAGCTCTGTGCTGCGTGAGCGGATCTCATGCAAGAGCCAGTAGGCGTCGGACGGTGTTTCCGGTTGCAGGGTGAGAATCCCACGGCCAGGGGCGACCGGCATCTCGTTCAACACGGCACGTACGCCGTCGTCTCTGGTCGCCACGAGGAGAGAGCGGGGAGGGCACACCCTCGCTTCGCCGGAAGCGGAGAGCCAAGAGGGCGCCGGGTACAGGTAGGGCAGGTGGCTCCGCAGAATGTCCGCAGGTGCTACGAACGCGGTCCCGACTTCCGTCGAGGATTCGTCCGGGCGGGGGCGTGGCGTACTCCCGGAGCGCAGATCGACGAGAGCACCGAACGACTGCTCGGGCCAGGCGCTGTGCGCGTGCGCTTCGACGGCGAACCGGGCGTCGCTCAGCGCCACGGAGCATTCCGCGATGTGGTTGTTGACTGTCGACTTCGCTTCCACTACACCCATCGTGTGGACGAACGAGGCCCGCTGCCGTGCCGGTGGCAGTGGTACGGGGAGTTCACGCAAAGTGGCCAGACTCAGTGTGCGCTGCAAGGTGGAACTGATCACACGGCGCTCACACCAGTCGCGTACGTAGGGTGATCCGAGCCACAGCCTCAGCCAAGCCGCCTCATCAGGGTCTGCCGTGCGCACGATGGCGACGGTCCGGGAAGCGTTCCAGCCGCCGTGCACGCTGGTGACGACCGCCGCTTCACCGACCCTGCCCACCAGGACCACGACGAGGTCGCCGGTCCGCAGTTCGCTGCGCGCGTTCGCCGCGTGCGTGGAAAAGCTGATCCGCCTGGGCTCGTGAATGCTGAGGTGTCCGTCCTGGACGTCCGCCGCCCTGATCATTCCGACGCCGTTGTCCACGTGGTCGCCGGGTCGGGTGATGCCGTAGCCGATCACTGTCACCGACGGCAGGCGGCCGAGTTGTCCGACGGCCCAGCCGTCAGGGAGCGGACGCAGCCGCTCCTCCAGGGACTCGACCGTCACAACAACCCCAGAAGATCGCGCAGTTCACGTTCCAGGCGATGAGACATCTCGAAGTGTCCGTACAGTTCTTCGGTCAGGCCGACCACTCGCTCAGCCCCCTCATCTGGTCCGGACACGGCCGCGGGTACGCCGGTGTGACGAGCGGGAAGTACGTCGTATCCCTGCGCGGCGATATCGGCGGTGGACACCGACCGGCACCAGCCGGGCACGTCCTCGTACGGCTCCGTGTGCAGGCCCGAGTCAGGCCCCGGGTCCTCCGCTCCCCGCCAGGACGCGAAGGTGGCGGCGATACGTGCGCTTGCCTCGCCGGACAGGGCCCGACGGCCACGCCCGCCCGACACCACCGCGTCACGCGCGTCGATGAACAGAAACTGTCCTCTTCGATCGCTGTGCCCCCAGGTGCTGCCGGCTTCCTTCTTGTTGCTGAAGAGCCACAGGCTCACCGCGTTGCGCACATGAGGGATCAAGCCGGCAGGCAGCTCGACCACACAACTCAGGACATCAGCTTCCACCAATCGCGCACGGATATGACGTTCCGCCGGCCGTGTTCCCGAAGCGGCTCCCGTTGGCAGGAGGACCGCGGCCCGGCCGGAGGAGGACATCTTGCTCACACTGTGCTGGACCCAGGCGAAATTCGCATTGCTATTGGGCGGCGCCCCGTAGATCCAGCGGGGGTCATAGCTCACCTGGTGTCCGTCGTCCCAATGTGCCTGATTGAAAGGCGGGTTCACCATGACGACATCGAAGGAGTCCTGTCGGAACCGATCGTCGAGAAGAGTGGACGACGGGCCTTCCAGGCTTGCCTCCACTCCGTGCACGGCCAGGTTCATCATGGCGACCTGCAGTGATGTTTGGTTGACGTCCTGACCGGACAGTGTGAGGTGATCGGTTCTCCCGCCCGCAGCCGCGACATGGGCGTGGGACTGGAGGAGGAAGCCGCCGGATCCACAGGCCGGGTCGTAGACCCTCTCGCCTTGCCGAGGGTCCATCAGGTCGACCAGGAGGCCGGCAATACCCGGTGGTGTGAAGTACTGCCCACCCTTTCCGGCCATCTGCGACTGGGCTTCGAGGCATACGTCGAACAGTGCGGGGAGATCGGAGGTCGCGGCTACCAGTTGGAGCAGCGGAGCCAGTTCGCGGCCGTGGGCGTTGCCGATGGACGGGGTGTCCAGGCTCACCTCCCCGCGGTGCTTCCTCTCCCACTGCGACAGTCCGTGCCGGATCGTCTCTTCCAGCTGGGAGGGAGAGGACAGCTCCGACCGTGCGGCGACTTGCCAGGTGACGGGCGGATCTGCGGCCCGGTATCGCCTCCCGTCGGCTGGTGCCGTATCCGCCTCGTGGCGCAGCAGGATCAGCACCATGGCAAGACGCAGCGCATCCTCGCCCGTCATTGCCCCGCGCAGGGCGTCCAGCGCCTGCGTCAGCGACGGACCTTCCGGCGCTCTCGCCACCCTTGACTCCCGCCATTCTTGTTGCCGCACTCCATGACCTGTCCCATCATGCCCGTCGGCTCGGCGGGATCGTCGACCTGCCCGGGGGACTGGTCAGGTGGACAGGTCTGAGGGGCAGGTCGGAGAAGGGCTCCGGGCGGATCACGGGGACTGCAGATAGGTCACGATCAAGAACGCCACCGTGATGGCGCCCACAAACGCGCAGCCTCCGGTCTGTACGGCCTGGATCTTGTCGTGCGTACTCGCCATTTGGAGTCCGGCCGCCACCAGCGCGCAGATCAGCGCGCATGCGACGGCGAGTGCAACCACCATGAAGCGCATCTGGTTCATTTCATCCCCCTAGGTCACTTTTGCGGTAGAACGCGGCGCGGCGCCGACGGGGTGGAGTTACGTCTCCACCCCGCCTTGCACGACTGTAGCGCACTGCAGCAGTCGGTTGGGGAATGATTCAGCAGTCGGTTCGGGAGGGAAGGACATTGTGAAGCTGAATAAATGTGGGATCGATGAATATCGGCGGGATGACTTCCTGCACATCGCGTGCCGACTACGGGCCGCCCGGAGCGATCACCTCCGATTCGGGGGCTGTCCGGGCGGCCCTCGGCCAGGTGCCCGACCCGTTACGATCTGGGCTGGGGACTTTGCTGCCCAGCAGTCGTCGATCAGTACAGGCAGCTAGACGCGAAGCGGGGATGGCGCATGCGGGACGGCCGGTGGACGACGGTCACCGAATCCGAGTTCCCGCATGAGCGGCGGGGCCTGGAGGCCATCCGGCAGAAGCTCTCCGACAACGATCCGTGGCGGGCCTGGTCGAACTTCACCTTCACGGCGAACACCGGCCACGTCAGAGAAGTGGACCTGCTCGTGGTCGCCCCGGGCGGGGTGTATCTGATCGAGCTGAAGGACTGGCACGGCTCGGTCGAGTCCCGTAATGGCACCTGGCTCCAGACCCAGCCGAGCGGTCGGCAGATCTCGCACGGCAACCCTCTTCACCTGGCGAACAAGAAGGCGAAAGAGCTGGCGGGGCTGCTGGCGCGCAACGGCGAAAAGGTCTGGGTGTCGGAGGCTGTCTGCTTCACCGACTCCTCCCTCCGGAACCGGCTGCCGGCCCACGATCAGCACGGTCTCCACACCGTCCACCAACTGGTCACCATGCTCGGCGAGCCGCCCCGCGACGAGCGCGGACGGATCGACGGGCCGCGGTCGCGCCGTATCAAGACGGCCCTGGAGCGCGTCGGCATCGCGCCCAGCGACGCCGCGTACAAGGTCGGCCCGTACGAACTGCACCGCAAGTCGTTCGACTCCGGACCGACCTGGGCGGACTACCTCGCCCGGCACAGCGAGCTGCCCGAGGCCGCCCGCGTCCGGGTCTATCTGCGCGAGCGCGGCTCCGACGCCGAACTGCGGGCCTCGGTCGAGCGGGCGGCGCGGCGCGAGGCCGCGGTGTTGCGGCGCTTCCGTCACCCCGGCGTCGTCCAGCTGAAGCAGTACGACCCGTCGGGCCACTCGGCGGGCCCCGCGCTGATCTTCGACTTCGACCCGCGGACCCTGCGCCTCGACGAGTACCTGGCGCAGTACGGGCAGAAACTGGACATCCTCAGCCGGATGGCGCTCGTACGCCAGCTCGCCGAGACCCTGCGTTCGGCCCACGGCCGCCGGATCTACCACCGCACCCTCGCCGCCCGAGCCATCCATGTGGTGCCGCGCGGCCGGGTGGCGGCCCCGGGTAACGGCGCGGAAAGGGAGCCGGGGAAGGGGCCCGGGAAGGGGCCGGGGAGCGGTTCGGGACATGCCGCGGACAGTGAGGAGACGGGCTGGTCCACCCCGCATCTGCAGATCTCGGACTGGCAGGTCGCGGTCCAGCGCGCCTCCGAGCAGAGCGGGGGTGCCCAGGCCGGCGGCGAACGGTTCGCGCCGACCACGTTCTCGCGCGCCGGCGCCCACCTCGCGGAAGGCACGGACCCCTACCTCGCCCCGGAGCTGACCGCGCTGAAGGCCGACCCCGTCACCCTGGACGTGTACGGACTCGGCGTGCTCACCTACCTCCTGGCCACCGGCAAGGCACCCGCCGCCAGCCAGGCCGAGCTGCTGGCGCGCTACGACGCCGGCGAGGGCCTGCGCCCCAGCGCCGTCGTCGACGGCCTGTCGCCCTACATCGACGAACTGGTCCAGGCCGCCACCGCCTACAACGTCGACGACCGGCTCTCCTCCGTGGACGACTTCCTGGAGATGCTGGAGGTCGTCGAGGACACCCTCACCGAGCCGCCGGCCACCGCGGACGTCCCGCGCCCCGCCGAACCGGAGAAGGACCCCCTCGAAGCGGTCGCGGGCGATGTCCTGGCGGACCGCTGGGAGGTCAGACGGCGCCTCGGTACGGGCTCGACCAGCCGCGCCTTCCTCGTACGGGACCTTCACGCCGGCCCCGACGTGCGCTTCGCCAAGTCCCTCGCCGTACTGAAGGTCGCGCTGACGGACAGCCGCGGCGAAGTCCTCGCCCGCGAGGCCGAGGTCATGGGACGGCTGCGCCCCGACTCCCGGATCATCCGGCTCGTCGAACCCGAGCCGCAGCGGATCGGCGGACGCACCGTCCTGATCATGGAGTACGTCGGCGACGAACGCGAGGCCGACGCCGAGCCCTCCGCACCCGGCGAGAAGAAGAGCCGCCGCCGCGAGGAGACCGTCGCCCGTCAGCTCCGCGAGCTGGGCCGCCTCTCCGTCGACCAACTGGAGGCGTACGGCGATTACCTGTTCGGCGCGGTGGACTTCCTGGAAGGCGAAGGCGTCTGGCACCGCGACATCAAGCCGGACAACATCGCCATCCGGATCCGCCCCAACCGCACCCGCGAGCTGGTCCTCATCGACTTCTCGCTCGCCGCCTACCCGGTACGGGAGACCGGAGCAGGCACCGACGGCTACCTCGACCCGTTCATCGGCACCCTCACCGAACGCTCGGTGTACGACGCGCACGCCGAGCGCTACGCCCTGGCCGTCACCCTGCACGAGATGGCCTCCCGCGAACTCCCCGTCTGGGGCCAGGGCAAGGTCTCCCCGCGCCAGACCGACCCGAAGAAGGAGCCGTACCCGCGGATCGCCGGCGACGGCTTCGACCCCGCGGTACGGGACGGCCTCGTCGCCTTCTTCCAGAAGGCCCTGCACCGCGACGCGGACCAGCGCTTCACCGACCTCAAGCCCATGCGCGACGGCTGGAAGAAGATCTTCCTGGCCATGGACGAGGCGAAGCCGTCCTCCCGCCGTTCCCGGCACGCCGCCCCCGCGACCACCGCGCCCACGGCCGCCGCCCAGGACGCGCCGATCCCCGCGGCCGAGGAAGAAAGCGCCGAACAGCAGCGCGACCGGCTCGCCGCCGCCGCCGATCGGACCACCCCCCTCTCCTCCTGCGGACTCAGCCCGGCCGCCGAATCGTTCGTCTACGGCCTCCGCGACGTCAACACGGTCGGTGAACTCCTCGACTACAGCCGCCACCAGCTCGTCAACGCCCCCGGCCTCGGCGCGAAGACCCGGAAGGAAGTCCTCGGCCGGATCAAGGAATGGCGGCAGCGGTTCGCCGAGCAGCCCGCCACCCCCCTCACCCCCGAG
Organism: Streptomyces sp. NPDC088124; assembly: GCF_040685895.1. Classification (NCBI taxonomy): domain Bacteria; kingdom Bacillati; phylum Actinomycetota; class Actinomycetes; order Kitasatosporales; family Streptomycetaceae; genus Streptomyces; species Streptomyces sp. NPDC088124. The sequence continues at coordinate 47,459 of NZ_JBFBJB010000067.1, forward strand.
GGCCGCAGGGCGGCGAAGGAGGAACTCTCCGCCGTCGAAGCCGCGGTGGCCGACGCCGTCGGCACCCACGGCGACCCGGGAAGCCTGCCCGAACGGGCCCTGCGCCGCCTCAGCCTCGACACGCTGGCCACGGTCTTCGTCCCGGAGCTGAAGAAGGACGGCGCGAACCGCAACGAGTGCGAGATGGTCCGGCTCCTGCTGCGCCTGCCCAACGCGGCGGGCGCGCTGCCGGGCATCGGTGTCTGGCCCAAGCAGAAGGACGTGGCCGACGAACTGAACCTCTCCGCCGGCCGTATCCCCCAGATGCTCAAGCCCCAGCGCGCCCGCTGGAAGAAGCACCCGGCGGTCCGCGCCCTGCGCGCCGAGATCCTGGAACTCCTGCGCGACTTGGGCCGGATCGCCTCGGCGGCCGAGATCGCCGACGCGCTCGCCATCCGGCACGGCACCCAGTTGCTGGAACGGGAACAGCGGCGGGCACTGGCCCTGGCCGCCGTACGCGCCGTGGTCGAGGTGGAGCAACTCGTCCCGGACGAGGCCGAGTTCCAGCACATGCCGAACCGTGACGCCGCCGACGAGAGCATGGGCGCCGGCCTGCTGGCCCTGGAGGTCGGCCCCGACGACGCACCCGAGACCCCCTCGGGCCCCGGGCTGCTCAACTACGCCCAGAAGCTGGGCCGGGTCGCCGACCGGCTGGCGAAGCTCGACACCCTGCCCACCGCCGCGACCGTCCTCGGCGAGCTGGGCGCCATCGCCCCGCCCAGCGACAGTGTCGAGTGGGGCGACCGCCGCCTGGTCGAGGTGGCCGCCGCAGCCTCCCGGCACGCCGCCGCCACACCCCGCCTGGAGATCTACCCGCGCAACCTGCCGCTCGTACGGGCGTTGCGCCTCACCCAGGCCGGACTCGTTCCGCTCATCCCCGGGGTGGCGGAGGCACGGCAGCCCGGCCTGACCGGCGAGCATGTCCACGAGCGCGTACGGGCCCGCTTCCCCGAACTCCTCAACGAACGCGGCGCCCACGACCTGCCTACGGGCGCCCGGCTGACCCGGGCGCTGCGGGAGGCCGGATTCGACCTGGAACTGTCCACCCGCGAGGAGACCGGGACCCTCCGCTACCTTCCGCGCCAGACGGACGGACAGTCCACCTACTACACCTATCTGTCCTCCCTCTCCTCCGGCGCCGGCCGCCGGGCCACCGGCACCATCGCCGCCCACCGCTACTCGGACGACCCCCAGCTCGCAGGGGCGGTCGCGGCGGAGGAGCGGCTGATGGCCTCGGCGAGGCGGGACGGTTTCCGGGTCCTCACCGTACGGACGGCCCTGGCCCGCGACGCGGCCGGTGAACTGGAGGGTGACCGGTTCGCCGCCGAGTCGGTCTCGGTGACCGACCTCTTCCTCCAGGCGCTCCGTGAACTGGTCGACGCCAAGCCGAAGCCCACCTGGGAGACCATCCTGCGCGCGGACGCGGCGGCGCCGGGGACGAAGTCGGCGATGCGCTTCGCGGAGTACGCCAGGACGGCCTGGGGCATGGTGGAGCCGAGGCTGAGCGCGGTGGTGACGGGGCCGGGCGCGGGTGGTTCCGGGGCCGCGCGGCCGGTGCTGTTCATGGACGCGGGTGTGTTCGCCCGGTACGACGCGATGGGCCTGCTGGAACGGCTGGCCGGGCTGTCCCGCGACGGCGGCCGTGGCCTGTGGCTCCTCTGCCCGCAGAACGACCCGGCGCGGCCCCCGCGCCTGGGGGCGACGGCGGTGCCGTACCAGGCGGGGCTGGGGGAGTGGGTCCCGCTGCCGGACTCCTGGGTCGCGAACGGGCACCGGGCGGAGGCGGCGGGGGCGGCGACCGCGACGACTGCGGAGCTGGCGGAGCGGTAGGAAGCGGGGCACGCGCGGTGACGAGGAACCACCGTGATGGCGCGTGATGACGCGTGACGGCATGAGAAGCCGGACATTGTCCGGACACAGGCACAGGCACGGACTACGGGAGACGTGACACAGTGATCGACCGCAAGGCACTGCTGACGGACCTGATCAAGCAGGTCAAGGCGGTCGAGGTGGACCTCGGCAAGCAGGTCAAGGACGGCGAGGCGGTCCTCAAACCGCTGCGGGCCGAGTACGAGAAGGTACGGAAGGCGGCCACCGCAGCCCGGAAGGCCACGGAGAATCCGGCGGAGGCGCAGGCGGAGCCCCCGAAGTGGGCCGAGTGGCTGGAGACGCGCCTGCTGGACGGCTTCTCGGAGGACCGGGTAGAGCAGATCCGGGCAGGCGAGTCGGTCGCGGGGAAGCTGCGGGCGGAGTACGACGAGGCGTTCAAGCTCGGCCGTACGGCGGCGACGTGGAGCGCGTGGCTGGACGAGCGGGTCACGCAGGTCGCGGTGGCGTGGGTGCTGGGCACGGTCTTCGTACGGTTCTGCGAGGACAACCTTCTGATCCCCGAGCCGTACCTGACGGGCGTCGGGGCCGAGCGCCGAGACCTGGCGGAGGCGCGGTACGCGCAGTACGTGGACGAAGACCTGGACGAGGGCGCGGACCCGACGTACCGGGGCTGGCTGGAGCGGGCGTTCGCGGAACTAGGTGCGGGCCAGGCGGGCAAGCTGCTCTTCGACCAGGACCGCAACCCGCTCTACCAGATCCCGCTGTCGCACGACGGGGCGCGGTCCCTGGTGGAATTCTGGCGCGAGCGAGGCGAGGCCGGGAGCGGGAGTGGGGACGGGGACGGCGCGGGTGAGGGTGCCGGTGGCGGCGACACTCTGGTCCACGACTTCACCGACCCGCTGAACGCGGACGGTACGGAGGGCTGGGACACCCGGTTCCTGGGCGACCTGTACCAGGACCTGTCGGAGGCGGCGAGGAAGACGTACGCGCTGCTCCAGACACCGGAGTTCGTGGAGGAGTTCATCCTCGACCGGACGATGGACCCGGTGGTACGGGAACTGGGCGGCCGGTTCGGCGAGCTGAAGATGATCGACCCGACGTGCGGGTCAGGGCACTTCGTGCTGGGCGCGTTCCGGCGGCTGGTGAAGCTGTGGGGCGAGCGGCGGCCTGATGTGGGGCCGCACGAGCGGGTGAAGGCCGCGCTGGAGTCGGTGCACGGGGTGGACATCAACCCGTTCGCGGTGGCTATTGCGCGGTTCCGGTTGCTGATGGCCGGTATGGCGGCGGCGAATGTACGGACGCTGGCGGAGGCGAATCGGTACGACTGGCCGATCCACTTGGCGGTGGGGGACTCGCTGATCCAGGACCGGCAGCTTGAGTTCGAGCTGGTGGGGGAGGAGTCGGGGAAGCGGCTGGTTGATTTCGCTTATGCGACGGAGGATGTGCTCGATTATCCGGGGATTCTGGATGTGGGGCGGTATGACGTGGTGGTGGGGAACCCGCCATACATCACGGTCAAGGACAGGAAGCTGAACGCGCTGTATCGAAAGCTTTATGCGTCTTGTGCGGGTAAGTATGCATTGTCGGTTCCTTTCGCCGAAAGGTTCTTCCAATTGGCGAAGGTTGGGGAGCCGGACGGACGTCAGTACGGCATGGTCGGTCAAATTACCGCGAACTCTTTCATGAAGAGAGAGTTTGGGACGAAACTGATTGAGGAGTACTTCGCTCACAAAGTAGAGCTGGTAGAGGTAATTGACACGTCGGGGGCGTACATTCCGGGTCATGGCACGCCGACTGTGATTCTTGTGGGGCGTCGGAGGTCTGGCAGTGCACGTGTTGACACCCTGCGGACTGTTCGTAGCGTCCAGGGCGAGCCTGGTGCACCAGAGCGGGGTGAGGACGGCTTGGTTTGGAAGGCGATCACAAGCCAGATTGACGAGCCTGGATCGGTCAGTCAATGGGTGTCCGTAGATGATCTAGGGCGAGAGCGGTACTTCGGGAAGCAGCCGTGGGTTCTTTCCAATGGCGGTCTTGAAATGATCGAAGAAATTAACCTGTCTAAGGGGACGGTTCTTGGGAGAGATGTTGCGCGAATCGGTTTCTATGGAATCATGGGTGCCGACGATGCCATGACGGCTGCCCCACGAGTATTCGACCGAATTAATGCAGAGGTTCAGTACAGGAATCGCCTTGTAGTCGGTGATGAAGTTCGCGATTATACTTTTTCGGATGGGGATGTTGCATTCTATCCGTATGATGGGGAACGTAACCTTGATCGGTTGAAAAATTTCCCCAACCTTGCTCGCTGGATCTGGCCTCGTCGTACAGAATTGGGGAAGCGTGCAACTTTTTCCGGTGGCACTTATTTCGAAGATGGGCGGCCCTGGTGGGAGTGGCACCAACTGCCCAAAGACTCTGACGCGCATCCTTGGTCTCTCAATTTCGCCTTCGTTTCAACGCATAACCATGTAGTGCTCAATCGTAGCGGCTATGCGTTTACGCGTACCGCGCCCGTGATTAAGTTGAGAAGTGGAGCGACTGAGGAAGATCATCTGCGTTTGCTTGGCTTGCTCAACAGTTCCACTGCCTGTTTCTGGCTTCAGCAGGTGAGTCACAACAAGGGTGAAGGGGGCGGGGCTCGGGTCGATGCTGGATATGCGGCAATGGGGAGCGAGGCGTGGAAAAATCATTTCGAGTTTACGGGAACCAAGCTTCAAGAATTTCCGCTCCCCGTTGATTACCCCGCTGATCTCGGAGTGCTGCTTGACTCATTTTCCCGTGAACTTGCTGCTTGCAGTCTTGCTGCCTTGGCTATTCCCGCGATCGCATCTCTCCGTGAAGCCCGCGCTAAGTGGGAGTCCACCCGCGCCCAGATGATCGCCCTGCAAGAAGAGCTGGACTGGCAGGTCTACTCCCTCTACAAGCTGCACGGTGAAGACCTCCGCGCCCCCGAGGCCGACGTACCCGAACTCGGCCTCGGCGAGCGCGCCTTCGAGATCGTGCTGGCCCGCCGCGTCGAGGAGGGCGAGGCGTCCGGGGAGTGGTTCAAGCGGCATAACTCCACGCCCATCACCACCATCCCCGACCACTGGTCGGACGCCTACAAGGCCGTCGTCCAGAAGCGCATCGACGTCATCGAGTCGTCCCGGGCCATCGGCATGGTGGAGAGGCCCGAGTACAAGCGGCGCTGGGCGACCGAGGGTTGGGATGTCCTTCAGGAGCGCGCACTCAAGTCCTGGCTGCTGGACCGGATCGAGAACCGTGACCACTGGTTCCAGGACGGGCAGCCCACCCTCCTTACCCGCGCCCAGCTCACCTCCGTGCTCTCCCTCGATGAGGACTTTGTGTCCGTCGCCGAGCTGTATGCGCCCCGCCAGGAGCTGGCCACCGTCGTCTCGGACCTCCTCGCCGACGAGCACGTACCGTTCCTCTCCGCCCTGCGCTACAAGCCCGCCGCGCTGAGGAAGCGTGCCGACTGGGAGCACGTCTGGGACCTTCAGCGGCAGGAGGACGCCGCGCCGGATGAGCCCGCGAAGCGGAAGATCCGGGACGCCATTCCCGTACCGCCGAAATACACGTCCGCCGACTTCGTCAAGGCGTCCTACTGGAAGGCCCGGGGGAAGCTGGACGTGCCGAAGGAGCGGTTCATCTCGTACGCGACCGGGGCGATCTCCGGGACGCCGAACCTGTTCGGGTGGGCCGGCTGGGATCACCGGGAGCAGGCTCAGGCGCTCGCCACGTACTTCACCAACCACGGTGAGCTGTCCTCCGAGGAGATGACCCCGCTCCTCGCCGGTCTGCTGGAGCTTCAACCGTGGCTCACCCAGTGGCACGACGAGTACGACCCCACCTACAGCGGTTCCCCCGCGGCCTTCTTCGCCGGCTACCGCGCCACGATGCAGGGTGAGCACGGTCTGACCGACGACGACCTCCGCGCCTGGCGCCCTGCCCCGGCCGCCCGCCGTGGCCGAGGTCGGGCAAAGGCTTGATCGTCCGGCAGCGCCCGTCCCGCTCGTCAGCGCGGGACGGGCGCCGGGTCCCCATGAGCCAGTGGCTCAGGCGTGAACGATGGTCACGTCGTACTCAGGGATCCACTTGTCCCGCGTCACCAGGGACATCCCTTCGATCTGAGCCTGGGCGATCAGTATCCGGTCGAAGGGATCCCGGTGATGGGCGGGCAGCCGACCTGCTCGTACGCCGTGCCCAGCGGTGACAGGCAGCCCGGTGAACTGGCTGTCACGGACCCGCTCGGCGAGATCCTCCGGTCCGTCGAGTTTTCCAAGGGACTGTTTGATGGCGATTTCCCACGCCGAAACGGCGCTGACGTACACAGCGGGCTCTGTATCGAGCAGGTCTTTGAGCTCGCCGGACAGCTCGGGGGAGTCGTCCAGCCACCAGAGAACCACATGGGTGTCGAGCAGTAGTCGCATCAGCGCATCCCAAAAGCGTTGGCAAGGTCATCGGGCAGATCGTCGAAGTCGTCCGGGATGTGGATCTGCCCGCGGAGCGAGCCTCGGCCGGTCCGTTTCACCTTCGGGCGCAGCGGTACCACCTTGGCCACTGGCTCTCCCGCCTTGCTGATCACGACTTCCTCGCCGGTCGCGACCTGTTCCAGGATCTTGGAGAAGTGCGTCTTGGCTTCATGCACGTTGTACTGATGGGCTGCTTCCATGACTGCCTCACGACCTGTTCATCAGGTGGACTAAGCGCTGGACTAAGCGTAACCCGGGGGGCGCCGTTGTGCTGGTTCCGGCCGCGATGAGCGGCCGGAACGCGTGAGGACGCTGGGCGCGGTCGGTCACCCCGGCGCGGGCTCGGTGGCCCTGGGTGCGGCGGGCGCGGCGGCCTCTCGTACGGTCAAGGGCTCGCGGGAGCGAACCCGTAGTGGCGGGCCCTCGTCAAGTTCGATGACGACGTGGAGTGCGCCGTCCGCGTCCAGGTCGCCGCGTACGCCGAGCGCCGTGCGCCAGCAGCCCCACACCCGTACGCACTGCCCCGGTCGGACCATCGCCGCCGGGACCTCCACTGGAGGTGCGGGGGCCGGT
>NZ_JBFBJB010000068.1:0-49993 GCF_040685895.1 Streptomyces sp. NPDC088124
CGCCCTCGATGGCCTGGCCGTACGTGGACGACTCCGACAACGCAGCGAGCGTGCGTGCCAGGCGTCGCGAGCCAGGCGGGACTTTCGAAACACGCGCTAACCGCCCGCATCACCATCCGCCCGTCCGCACCACCTCCGGTAGGCGGCCACGGCGGTCGGCAGGGTCGGGAAGATCAGACCGTCGCCGACGGACCCGGACAGCCCGTAGGCGTCCAGCTGGTCGCGCAAGTCCTGCTTGACCCGGGCCATGGCGAACACGATGCCCCGTTCGGTCATCTCATGCCGGAGTTCCTCCACGGAGTCCAGCGCGGTGATGTCCACCTCCACATTCGCCTCCGTGTTGAGGACGAACCAGTACACGGGCTGGGTCTGTTCGTCCAAGGAGGCCAGGGCACGCCGCTTGAAGTTCTCGGCGTTGGCGAAGAAGAGCGGGGAGTCGTAACGGTAGATGAGCAGTCCGGGGATGGTGTGGGCCTTCGGGTAGTCGTCGACGTCGTGCATGCCGGCCACCCCGGGCACCAGCCCTTCGACGGCGTCGTGCGGGCGGGCGACCCGGCTCAGGAGTTCGGCCACGGACAGGCCCACCGCGACGAGTACCCCGTAGAGGATGCCGAGGGCCAGCACACCCACCAGACAGCCTGCCGCCAGAAGGAACTCCCGGCGCCGGAAGGCCGCCAGCCGCCGGAATCCCGCCACGTCGATCAGCCGGACCGCCGCGTAGACGACGAGCGCCCCCAGCACGGGGACCGGGACGCGGCCGAGGACGGGGCCGAGGAACAGCAGCACGCCGAGGACTGCCGCGCAGGCCACGAGCGAGTACGCCTGGGTGCGTGCGCCCGTCGACGCGGCGAGGGCCGTCCGGCTGGCGCTGCTGCTCACCGGAAAGCCGTGGAGGAGGCTCGCGCCCAAGTTCACCGCGCCCAGCGAGAGCAACTCCTGGTTCGGGTCGAGCCGCCCGCGCTCGTCGCGTTCGGCGAAGGCGCGTCCCGTCAGGATGACGTCGCTGTAGCCGACGAGCAGGACACCCAGCGCGGGCACCAGCAGGCGGGGAACCTCGCCCAGGTCGGGCAGGGCCGGGCGGGGCAGCCCGGACGGGATGGTTCCGACCACCGCGATGCCGTGGTCCCCCCAGCCGAACAGCGCGACGACGCCGGTGCCGAGCACCACGGCGAGCAGTGGCCGGGGGACCGTCGCCCCCGCATGGGGGGCGACGAAGAGAAGGACGAGGAGAGCGGCGCTGAAGGCCACAGTCCCTGCTTCCACGTCGGAGAGGTGGCCCAGAAAGGAGAACAACTGGGGGAAGAAGCCGGAGCCCGTCGCCGGGACACCGGTGAGCTTGGGCAGTTGATCCACGGTCATGAGCAGGGCGATGCCCGCCAAATAGCCGACCAGGACCGGTCGGGACAGCAGATCGGCGATGAACCCGAGCCGGGCGGCCCATGCCGCCAGACACAACAGCGCGATCGTGACGGCGAGCGCCGCGGCCAACGCGCCGTAGCGCCCGGGATCCCCCGCCGCCAACGGACCGACCACCGCCGCGGTCATCAGCGCGGTCGTCGACTCCGGACCGACCGAGAGGAGTCTGGACGAGCCGAGCAGCGCGTACAGCACCAGGGCCGGCAGAACCGCCCACAGGCCCGTGACCGGCGGCACCCCGGCGACACTCGCGTAGGCCATGACCTGGGGCACGAGATACGCGGCGACCGTGACCCCGGCCAGCAGGTCACCCGGCAGCCACGAGCGCCGGTAGCCGGTGAGCAGCGCGACACCCGGCAACCGGGACCGAGGCCACTTCCGCCTCCCACTGCCGTCGCAGGTGCGCCGGGGCACGGGTCTCCTTTCACCACGCCGCCCTGGGCATCGCGCCGGGGCGCGCGCCCGCGAAGGCCCACCAACCGGTGGTCCCGGGGGCCGCCCTCGCCGCGCAGGCCATCGGCCTGTTCCGGGTCCGTGGCGGCTCTCCCGCTCGACGTCCCGGGCCTCGTACCGCTGGAGGAGTACGGGTCCCGGAGGCGAGTGCTCTCATTGTGGCGCCCGTGCTCCAACCCATCCCGGCTGTTTGGACCATCTGGACCTGTCGGGGCGTCCCGGTCCCACCCGGGAGCGGGCTTGTCGGTGAAGGGGGCGCTGTGCGGAGGAGCAGCCGGAGATGCGGGTACCCGCGGGAGCTGATTCCCTGAGGAAACCCGCACCACGCGGCCGATCGTGAGTGGACCGGCCCGGCACACGAGGAAGGTTCCCTTCATGGCACGGAGCGAGACACGGTCCGACCGTCGGGCAATGGCCGATGAACCGGTCTGACGGAGGGAGCGCGCCTGCCGTCGACCCGCTCGGCGAGGCGGTGATCGACCGGGACGGGATGAGAGGACTGGTCGGTGTTCTGAGAGCGCGTGGGCTGACCGTGATCGGCCCGACCCTGCGGGAGGAGGCCCTCGTACTCGCCGAGTTGGAGTCGGCCGACCAGCTCCCCTACGGGTGGGGGGTCGAGCTGGACGCCGGGAAGTACCGGCTGTGCCGGCGTACCGACGGAGCGGCCTTCGCCAATTCGGCGGGCCCGCAGTCCTGGAAGACCTTCCTCCATCCCGCCCGCGTCCGGCAGTGGCGGGCCGAGAGGACCGAGGACGGACTGACGGTCGAGGCGGACAGTGCCGCGGCGCCTCGCTTCGCGTTTCTCGGAGTCCGGCCGTGTGATCTGCGAGCCATCGCGGTGCAGGACCGGGTGCTCGGCACAGGGCCGCACCCCGACCCGGTGTACCGGAGCAGACGATCCGGGGCGTTCATCGTCTCCGTCGAGTGCACCGAACCCGGCGGCACCTGCTTCTGCGTGTCGATGGGCGCGGGACCGGCGGCCGGCCCGGGATACGACCTGGTGCTCACCGAGCTGGCCGACCCCGGGGACCACCGTTTCTGGATGCGCGCCGGCACCCCGGAGGGCGCGGAGGTCCTGGCCGAGCTGCCCACGAGGGAGGTGGATGAGACGACCCGCGCGGCCGCCCGGCGCGCCGTGGGGGCCGCCGCCGACCGGATGGGCCGGGCCATGCCCGGAACCGATCTGCGCCGTCTGATGGCGGACACACTGGAAGCCCCTCGCTGGGACGATGTGGCCGCGCGCTGTCTGAGCTGCGGTAACTGCACCATGGTGTGTCCCACCTGCTTCTGCACCACGACGGAGGACGTCACCGATCTGACCGGGGACCACGCCGAACGGTGGCGGCTCTGGGACAGCTGCTTCGACCTGGACTTCTCCCTGCTGTCCGGCGGCCCGGTCCGCTCCTCGCCGCAGAGCCGTTACCGACAGTGGCTCACCCACAAACTGGGCACCTGGTACGACCAGTTCGGCTCCTCCGGCTGTGTCGGCTGCGGCCGGTGCCTCGTGTGGTGCCCGGTTGGCATCGACATCACCGAGGAGGCCGCGGCCCTGCACGACTGGACCCTCCGCGCGGAGACCGAGTCGCCGTGACCGGCCCGTCCCCGCTGCTGCGGAGCCTCCCGGCGGCCCACCGCACGCGACTGCTCGCGCTCGCCCGCTCCCGGACCTTCCCGGCCGGGTACCGGCTGTTCGACGAAGGAGGCGACGCCGACCGCTTCTGGCTGATCCGGCAGGGCGAGATCGCCCTCGACCTCCATGTCCCCGGACAACGGGCACCCGTCATCGAAACGCTGGGACCGGGGCAGCAGCTCGGCTGGTCGTGGATCTTCCCACCCTACCGATGGCATCTGGGTGCCCAGGCTCTCGATTCGGTGGACACCTGGGAGTTCGACGCGGCGAAGGTACGTGAACTGTGCGTCGGGGAGACGGAGTTCGGCTACGAGCTCATGAGGTGCTGCGCCGCGGTCGTCGCCGAGCGGCTCCAGGCGACACGGATCCGGTTGCTCGATCTGTACGCACCCCGCCCGGGCGGCCCCGGATGACCGCCGTGCCCCTGCCCCACCGGGTGACCGCCACGGCCCGGGAGACCGCTGACACGGTCTCGTTCACACTGGAACCGCTCGGGAACCGGGCGCCCGCGTTCGCGCCCGGCCGGTTCGCGATGCTGTACGCCTTCGGTGTGGGCGAGGTACCGATCTCGGTCAGCGCCGTCCAGGACACGGGGCACCTCGTCCACACCGTACGCGCGGTGGGCGCGGTGTCCACGGCACTGTGCCGGCTTCGGACCGGGGACACGGTGGGGCTGCGCGGGCCGTACGGCAACGGCTGGGACCTGGACGCGCCGGCCGGCTCCGATCTGCTGGTGATCGCCGGCGGCCTGGGGATCGCACCCCTGCGTCCCGTGGTACACCACGTGCTCGCCCGGCCCGGACGGTACGGCCGCCTCGGTGTCCTGATCGGCGCGCGCACCCCGGAGGACCTGCTCTACACACGGGAACTCGCCTCCTGGCGGACGGGAGCCCGGGTCGAGGTGACCGTGGACCGCGCGGGGCTCGCCTGGCATGGCGGAGTGGGCGTGGTGACCGCCCTGCTGGACCGGATGGAACCGCTGTGCCCCCGAACCCACGCACTGGTCTGCGGACCCGAGGTGATGATGCGGCACACGGCGCGGGCGCTGCGTGCCCGAGGGGTCTCCGGCGACCGCATCCAGATCTCGCTGGAGCGCACCATGCGCTGTGGCACCGGGCACTGCGGACACTGTCAGCTGGGGCCCCTCCTGTTGTGCCGGGACGGACCGGTGATCCGTCACGACCGGGCGGAACCCCTGCTCACCGTAAGGGAACTGTGACATGGACACGGATGCCCGGCCCACTCTGGCGGTATGGAAGTTCGCCTCCTGCGACGGCTGCCAACTGACCCTCCTCGACTGCGAGGACGAACTGCTCCCCCTTTCCGGCCGGGTGCGTATCGCCCACTTCCTGGAGCTGTCGGGGACGGAGGGCGCGGACGGCCCCGCCGCACTCGCCGGCACCGGGCCGTACGACCTCTCCCTGGTGGAGGGATCGGTGACCACACCCGAGGACGCCCGGCGCATCCAGCACATCCGGCGGATCTCCCGGCGGCTCGTCACCATCGGGGCCTGTGCCACCGCGGGCGGAGTGCAGGCCCTGCGCAACTTCGCCGATGTCACGGACTTCCTCGACGCCGTGTACGCGAGCCCCCAGTACATCTCCACACTGGAGACCTCCACTCCGATCTCCGCCCACGTCCCCGTCGACTTCGAACTGCGCGGCTGCCCCATCGACCGGCGCCAACTCCTCGAAGTGATCACGGCTCAACTGGCCGGGCGAAAACCGAACATCCCGCACCACAGCGTCTGCTTCGAGTGCAAACGGCGCGGCACCACCTGCGTCACCGTGGCCCGCGGGATCCCTTGTCTGGGACCGGTCACCCATGCCGGCTGCGGCGCACTCTGCCCCGCCTACGGCCGGGGCTGCTACGGCTGCTTCGGGCCGGCCGAGCGGACCAACCTGGACTCGATGGTGCCCCAACTGCGCGACGACGGCATGAGCGACCGGGACATCCTGCGCGTGTTCCGCACCTTCAACGCGGCCTCGCCGGAGTACGGGCCGGTTCCCCGGCTCGTGGGTGAGGAACACGAGGACGATCCGCGGGAGCACGAGGAGGACGAGGAGCGGTGAGCCACCGCGGATCACGTGTGCTGCGTCTGGAGGCGCTCGCCCGGGTGGAGGGCGAGGGCGCCCTCCACCTGACCGTGCGCGACGGACGTGTGACGGCCGCGCGGCTCGGCATCTACGAGCCCCCTCGGTTCTTCGAGGCGTTCCTGCGGGGCCGGGGACACACCGAACCTCCGGACATCACCGCGCGCATCTGCGGTATCTGCCCCGTCGCCTACCAGATGACCGCGTGCCAGGCGATCGAGCGGGCCTGCGGAACCACCGTGGACGGCCAACTGGCCGCGCTGCGACGGCTTCTCTACTACGGCGAGTGGATCGAGAGCCAGACGCTCCACATCCACCTGCTGCACGCCCCGGACTTCCTCGGCCATCCCAGCGCCATCGAACTCGCCCGCGAACAGCGCGCCGCGGTGGAGCGGGGGCTCCGGATCAAACAGGCGGGCAACGCGATCCTGGAGCAGCTCGGCGGCCGGGCCGTCCATCCGGTCAATGTCCGCGTCGGAGGCTTCTACCAGGTCCCTTCCCCCGCCCAGCTCCGGCCGCTGGCCGAGCGGCTGCGCCGGGCCCGCGACGATGCCCTGGAGACGGTGCGCTGGGTGGCCGGCTTCGACTTCCCCGACTACGCCTGCGACTACGCGCTGCTGGCCCTGCGTGACCCGGGCCACTACGCCGTCGACTCCGGTGCCCCGGCGGTCATGGCCGCCCTCTCGGGCGCGGACCCGGAGCGGGCCACCGCCGTGCACGGCTTCGCGGTGGAGCGGTTCGAGGAGCGGGTCGGCGAGCGGCAGGTGCCGTACTCGACCGCGCTCCACTCCACTCTGGACGGCCGCCCCTGCCTGACGGGCTCGCTCGCGCGGTACGCGATCAGCGGGCGCTGGCTGCATCCGGTCGCCGCCGAGGCCGCGCGCGCGGCGGGGCTCGGTGATCCGGCCGCCGGCACCGTGTGCCGCAACCCGTTCCGCAGCATCATCGTCCGCGCCGTCGAGGTGACGCACGCGCTGGCCGACGCCCTGCGGATCATCGCCGCCTACGAGCAGCCTCCTCATCCGTACACCGAGGTCCCGCCGAGCCGGGCCACCGGCTGCGCCGCCACCGAGGCGCCGCGCGGACTGCTCTACCACCGTTACACCCTGCGTGCCGACGGCACCCTCACCAGCGCCCGGATCGTGCCGCCCACGGCCCAGAACCAGGCGGCCATCGAGGGGGATGTACGCCGGCTCGCGCAGTCCCTGCTGGACAGGCCCGGCGGGCCGGCCGGTGACGACGAGCTGACGAGGCTGTGCGAGCGGGCCGTGCGCAACCACGATCCGTGCATCTCCTGCGCCGCGCACTTCCTCGACCTGACGGTGGACCGGAGATGACCGGCCGCGTGGTGGTGATCGGGGTGGGCAATCCGTTCCGCCGGGACGACGGCGCGGGGCCCGCCGTGATCGAGGCGGTACGTCCCCGGGTGCCCGCCGGCACCCTGCTCGCCGGGAGCGACGGTGAACCGGGCCGCCTGCTCACCCTGTGGAACCGGCACGACCATGTGGTGATCGTGGAGGTGGTGCACACGCACCCCGGACGTCCGGGGCGGCTGCACACGCTGTCCGCCGAACGGGTGGCGGGGCTCGCGCTCCGCTCCGGCAGCACCCACGCCCTGGGACTCGGCGAGACCGCCGCGCTCGCCGAGGCGCTCGACCGCATGCCGTGCTCGCTCGTCGTGCACGCGGTGGAGGGCGGGGACTTCGCTTTCGGCACGGGGCTGAGCGCCCCGGTGGAAGCGGCACTCCCGCGGCTGATCCAACGCGTGGATCGGGCCGTCCACGACGCCCACGCGCTGCTGCGCGAGACGTGACGGGTACCGGGGCGGCGCGCCCTTCGACCGGTGACGAGGGCCCGGCCGAGGTGTTCCGTCCGCCGCGCCGCGACCAGGGTGGTTCCGCGCCGCGCCCATGGTCGCCCGGCCACGACGGCGGCGCACTGCCCGGGCACGCTCCCCGGGAATGCGCCGGGGAGAAGCGGAGCCGACACTGGAAGGGATGGCCGCTTCAGGACGCGGTGCACGGTCCGTGCGGGAGTGGCTTCGATTCCGGCACCGGTCCGCGGAGGCCCGGCGCCGAGCGGTGCGCGGAGAGGAGGAGACCATGAGGGTGGGAGTGCTGACCGGCGGCGGTGACTGTCCCGGCCTCAACGCGGTGATCCGCAGCGTGGTCCGCAAGGGCGTCCAGGAGTACGCCTTCGATTTCGTGGGTTTGCGCGACGGCTGGCTCGGCGCGCTCCGCAACGACGTCCTGCCGCTGGACGTATCCACCGTACGGGGGATCCTGCCCCGCGGCGGTACCATCCTCGGCTCGTCCCGCACCAACCCCTTCCAGCACGAGGACGCGGTACGGCGTATCCAGGACACGCTCGCCGAGCACCGCGTCGACGCCCTCGTCGTGATCGGCGGCGAGGACACGCTCGGCGTGGCGGCCGAGCTGAGCCGGCACGGGATCCGTCTGGTCGGCGTGCCGAAGACGATCGACAACGACGTTCCCGGCACCGACTACACCTTCGGTTTCGACACCGCCGTCGGCGTCGCCACCGAGGCCATCGACCGCCTGCACACCACCGCCGAGTCGCACCGGCGCACCCTGGTGGTGGAGGTGATGGGGCGGCACGCGGGGTGGATCGCCCTGCACGCCGGTGTCGCGGGCGGCGCCAACGTGATCCTCATTCCGGAGCGGCCGTTCGACATCGATCAGGTCTGTTCCTGGGTGAAGAGCCGGTTCGAGTTCAACTACGCGCCGATCGTCGTCGCGGCCGAGGGAGCCGTGCCGCGGGAGGGCCGGATGATCCTCAAGGACCGTTCACGGGACGAGTACGGCCATGTGCGGCTGTCGGGCGTCGGCGAGTGGCTGGCCCAGGAGATCTCACAGCGGACCGGCACCGACGCCCGCACGACGGTGCTCGGCTACATCCAGCGCGGAGGGACCCCGAGCGCCTTCGACCGATGGCTGGCCACACGCTTCGGGCTGCACGCCGTCGAGGCCGTCAGGGACGGTGACTTCGGCACGATGGTGGCCCTGCGCGGCACCGACGTCGTCCGCGTTCCCCTGCCCGAGGCCGGAACGGGGACCAGAGTGGTGGATCCGTCGCTGTACGACGAGTTCGGGGTGTTCTTCGGCTGACCCCCTGCCGGAGAGGAACCCCCGGCACGGGGCCCGAGGGTGTGGGTCCCGCAGGCCGCGCACCGGGTGCGGCCGGGCGGGACGCCGATGTTCCCGGGGACAGGAGAGGCGGAACAATGACCCGTATCCACGGTTTGCCGGCCGACGAGGCCGAGGACCTGCTGACCCACACCGCCCGGGGAATCCCCGAGGAGCACCTGGTGCTGCCCGGCCGTGACTTCGTCGACCGGATCGTGGCGGGCACCGACCGCTCACCCCAGGTGCTCCGCGACCTGCAGTCGCTCTTCGACCACGGTCGGCCGGCCGGTACGGGCTACGTGTCGATCCTGCCGGTCGGCCAGGGCATCGAGCACTCCGCGGCGTCGGCGTTCGAGGCCAACCCCCGGTACCTCGACGACGCCGTCACCATCGCCTGACCCCCGCCGGGTGCCCGACCCGGTGTCCCCCGAGAGGAGGGCCGACCGTGCGAGCCTGGACCTGGACGTACGAGGGCTACGACCCACGGTCGGAACGGCTGCGCGAGACCCTGTGCACGCTGGGAAACGGCTACTTCGCCACCCGCGGCGCCGCGTCCGAGTCGCCCGAGGGTCCCGCGCACTACCCGGGTACGTACGTGGCCGGCTGCTACGACCGGCTGGAGTCCACGGTGGCGGGACACCGGACCGAGAACGAGGACCTGGTCAATCTGCCCAACTGGCTGCCCCTGCGCTACCGCGTACGTCCGCGAGGGGCGGATCCGGGGCCCTGGTTCTCCCCGGACAGCGGACTGCTGGTGGCGCACGCGCAGACACTGGACCTGTGGCACGGCACGCTCACCCGGAAGTCGGCGTACGCGCTCCATGAAGGCTCGGGGCGCCTGCATGTGGAACAGTGCCGGCTCGTCCACATGGACGAGCCCCATCTGGCGGCCCAGCGCACCTCGTTCACCGCCGAGGGATGGGCCGGGGAAGTGGAGGTGGAATCGGGACTGGACGGTGAAGTGCGGAACACCGGGGTCGAGCGCTACCGGGGGCTCGCCAACCGCCATCTCACCCACTGGCTCACCGGAGCCGAGGGGGACGACACCGACTGGCTCCGCTGCCGTACGGTGAACTCCGACATCCGGATCGCGCTGGCCGCCCGCACCCGGGCCGCCGCTCTCCCCGCGGTCACCTCCACCGCCCGGCTCACCGAGCGGCGGGCGTTCCGGACCCTGACGATCCCGGTCGCCGCCGGGGAGACCGTCGCGGTGGACCGGACGGTCGCCCTGTACACCTCGGGCACCCCGGCCATCGGCAGCCCCCGGCAGGCCGCCGTGGCAGCGGTGCGTGACGCGCCCGGCTTCACCGACCTGCTGGTCTCGCACCACCACGCCTGGGAGCGGTTGTGGCGCCGGGCGGAGCTGGAGGTGCCGGGGGAGGCGGGCCGGATCCTGCGGCTGCACCTGTTCCACGTACTCCAGACCCTCTCCCCGCACACGGCCGAGCTGGATGTCGGCGTCCCCGCCAGGGGGCTGCACGGCGAGGCGTACCGCGGCCATGTCTTCTGGGACGAACTGTTCGTCCTGCCGTATCTGAACCTGCACTTCCCCGAGGTCTCCCGCGCCCTGCTCGGCTACCGCCACAGGCGGCTGCCCGCCGCCTGTCACGCGGCGCGTGAGGCCGGCCGGAAGGGGGCGATGTTTCCGTGGCAGAGCGGCAGCGACGGCCGCGAGGAGACCCAGGAGCTGCACCTCAATCCGCGCTCGGGGCGGTGGCTGCCCGACCACTCGCGGCTCCAGCACCACGTCGGCTCCGCCGTCGCCTACAACGTGTGGCAGTACTGGCAGGCCACCGGTGACACCGCCTTCCTCCAGGCCGAGGGCGCGGAGACGCTGCTCCAGGTCGCCCGCTTCTGGGCGGACAGCGCGGTCTGGGACCCGTCACTCGCCCGGTACCGTATCCACGGCGTCGTCGGCCCCGACGAATATCACGACGGCTATCCGGGAGCCGCCGCGCCGGGACTGGACGACAACACCTACACGAACGTCACCGCGTCGTGGGTGCTGATGAAGGCGCGCGAGGTGTGGCGCGCGCTCCCCGCCTCAGGGCGGAGCGAGCTGTCCGAGCGGCTCCGGCTCGCCGCCGATGATCCGGAGCGCTGGGCGGACATCGCCCACCGGCTCCATGTGCCGTACCACCGCGGGGTCATCAGCCAGTTCGCCGGTTACGGGGAGCTGGCGGAGCTGGACTGGGCGGGATACCGGAAGCGGTACGGCGACATCCGCAGACTGGACCGGATCCTGGAGGCCGAGGGCGACACGGTCAACCGCTACCAGGCGTCCAAGCAGGCCGATGTGCTGATGCTGGGATACCTCTTCCCGCCCCGGGAACTGGCGGACCTGTTCCGGCGGCTCGGACACCGTCTCGACGACGACATGTGGCGGACCACCGTCGACTACTACCTGCGCCGCACCAGCCACGGCTCCACGCTCAGCGCGCTGGTCCACGCGTGGGTGCTCGCCCGGGTCCGCCACGACGACGCGTGGACGTTCATGGAGGAGGCCCTCACCGGCGACGTGGCGGACGTGCAGGGCGGGACCACCCCGGAGGGTGTCCACCTCGGCGCGATGGCCGGCACCGTGGATCTCGTGCAGCGTGGTCTGACCGGGCTGGAGGCCCGTGCCGACGCTTTGCTGCTGGATCCCTCGCCACTGCCGCAGTTGTCGAAGTTCGGGTTCCGTATCCGCTACCGGGGCCACTGGGACGTGGCGCTCGGGTTCCGGACGGAGGGGGTGCGCGTCGAGGTCGCGCAGTCCGACGCGGATCCCGTACGTGTGATGATCCGCGGCCGGGAGGCCACGGTCGCTCCCGGCACGGTCCGCAGGATCGATCCGCGGGGGCCGGCCGACGACGGCGTACGCCCCGCCGGACCGTCATGACGGTCGGAACCGAGCTTCCGCCGGGGGCGGTTCGGGCCGCCGGGCCGCCGGGCCGGCGAGATCGCACTCGACGTCCACCGTCCCTTCGACCGCCCGCGCGAGACGCGCGGCGATCGGCACGAGCGCGGTGTCGTGAACCGTGCCGCTGAGGGTCACCACACCGTCCACCACCGTGACCCGAACGCTCTCCCCGGGTACTTCGAAGAGACGCCGGACGACTTCTTCGCGGACCTCCTCCGCGATGTCCTCGTCGGACCGCAGGAACACCTTCAGCAGGTCACGACGGCTGACGATCCCCCGGAGCATGCCCGCGGAATCCACCACCGGCAGCCGCTTCAGCCGTCGTACGGCCATGGTCCGCGCGGCCTGTGCCAGGGTGGCGTCCTCCCGGACGGTGGCGGCGGGAGCGCTCATCAGCTCCTCGGCGGTGACCGCCCCGGCCTTGCGCAGATCGGCGAGCCGGCGCATCTGCTCCGCGCGGCTCGGATCAGCGTCCCGGAACTCCTCCTTGGGCAGCAGGTCGGCCTCGGAGACCACCCCGGCCACCCGCCCGTCACCGACCAGAACCGGCAGCGCGCCCACCTTCCACCGGCCCATGGTCTCGACCATCTCCTTGAATCCGGCGTCCGGTCCTACGGCGACCACGGGCCGTGACATCACATCACTCACGAGATGGGGAGTGTGGTACATGATCCCTCCTGGGCGACAGCCCCCTGGGCGTGAACCGCCTCTCCGGAGAAAAGTGTGGACCCGCGCTGCGGGGCGGCAAAGGGTCCAACGGTCCACGGTCCGAGTCCGTACGGGGCAACAGGGGAGCCCCGTGAATTTCTGTGGGCACGGGCGGTTCCGGTACGCCCGTCCCGGGGGCGCACGCGGAAAGGGGACCACCGAAGTGATCCCCTGAGGCGGGAACGTCCGGGCCGGCCGGATGCCGGCCGGCCCGGACGCCGTAGGTCAGACCAGGTCGAACCGGTCGAGGTTCATGACCTTGGTCCACGCCGCGACGAAGTCCTTCACGAACTTCTCCTTCGCGTCGTCGCTCGCGTAGACCTCCGCGAGCGCCCGCAGTTCGGAGTTGGAACCGAACACGAGGTCGGCGCGGCTGCCGGTCCACTTGACCTCGCCCGTGGCGCCGTCGCGGCCCTCGAACGTGTTCGCGTCCCCGGACGTCGCCGTCCACGTGGTGCCCAGGTCGAGCAGGTTGGCGAAGAAGTCGTTCGTCAGGGACCCGGGGGTCGCGGTGAGGACACCGAGCGACGACTGCTGGTGGTTCGCGCCCAGGACGCGGAGACCGCCGACGAGGACCGTCATCTCGGGGGCGCTCAGGTTGAGCAGGTTGGCCCGGTCGATCAGCAGGTACTCGGCCGGCAGCCGGTTGCCCTTGCCGAGGTAGTTGCGGAACCCGTCGGCGGCCGGTTCGAGCGCGGCGAACGACTCCACGTCCGTCTGCTCCTGCGACGCGTCCACGCGGCCCGGCGTGAAGGGGACCTCGATGTCGACGCCGGCGTCCTTCGCGGCCTTCTCGACGGCCGCGCCGCCGGCGAGGACGATCAGGTCGGCGAGCGAGACCCGCTTGCCGCCGGTCTGGGCGGCGTTGAAGGACTCCTGGATTCCTTCCAGGGCGCGCAGCGTCGCCGCGAGCCGGTCGGGCTCGTTGACCTCCCAGCCGCTCTGCGGCTGCAGACGGACGCGCGCGCCGTTGGCGCCGCCGCGCTTGTCGCTGCCGCGGAAGGACGAGGCGGCCGCCCACGACGTGGAGACCAGCTCGGACACCGACAGGTCCTGGCCGAGGATCTGCGCCTTGAGGGCGGCGATGTCCTCGGCGCCGACGAGCTCGTGCGCCACCGCGGGCAGCGGGTCCTGCCACAGCAGCTCCTCGGCCGGGACCTCCGGGCCGAGGTAGCGGGCGACCGGGCCCATGTCGCGGTGGGTCAGCTTGTACCAGGCGCGGGCGAAGGCGTCCGCGAACGCGTCGGGGTCCTGGAGGAAGCGCCGCGAGATCTGCTCGTACGCCGGGTCGAACCGGAGCGAGAGGTCGGTCGTGAGCATCGTCGGGGCGTGCGTCTTCGACGCGTCGTGGGCGTCGGGGACCGTGCCCGCCCCGGTGCCGTCCTTCGGCCGCCACTGGTTGGCGCCCGCCGGGCTCTGGAACAGCTCCCACTCGTAGCCGAACAGGATCTCGAAGAAGCTGTTGTCCCAGGTGATCGGGGTGTTGGTCCAGATGCCCTCCAGACCGCTGGTGATCGTGTCGCCACCCTTGCCGGTGCCGAACGAGTTCTTCCAGCCGAGGCCCTGCTCCTCGATGGAGGCGCCCTCGGGGTTGGCGCCGACGTGGTCCGCCGGGCCCGCGCCGTGGGTCTTGCCGAAGGTGTGACCGCCCGCGATCAGGGCGACCGTCTCCTCGTCGTTCATCGCCATCCGCCGGAAGGTCTCACGGATGTCGCGGGCCGCGGCGATCGGGTCCGGGTTGCCGTTCGGGCCCTCGGGGTTGACGTAGATGAGGCCCATCTGGACCGCGCCGAGCGGGCTCTCCAGCTCGCGGTCGCCGGTGTAGCGCTCGTCGTCGAGCCAGGTGGTCTCGGGGCCCCAGTACACGTCCTCGTCGGGCTCCCACACGTCCGCGCGGCCACCGGCGAAGCCGAAGGTCTTGAAGCCCATCGTCTCCAGGGCGACATTGCCGGCGAGGATCATGAGGTCGGCCCACGAGAGCGCCTGGCCGTACTTCTTCTTGACCGGCCACAGCAGACGGCGGGCCTTGTCGAGGTTGCCGTTGTCCGGCCAGCTGTTGAGCGGGGCGAAGCGCTGCTGCCCGGCGCCCGCGCCGCCGCGGCCGTCGCTGATCCGGTAGGTGCCCGCGCTGTGCCACGCCATACGGATCATGAACGGTCCGTAGTGCCCGAAGTCGGCCGGCCACCAGTCCTGCGAGTCCGTCATCACCGCCGCGATGTCCTGCTTCACGGCCGGGAGGTCGAGGGTCTTGAACGCCTCGGCGTAGTCGAACTCCTCACCGAGGGGGTTGGCCACGGCGGGGTTCTTGGCAAGGATCTTCAGGTTGAGCCGCTCCGGCCACCACTGACGGTTGCCGCCCCCCTGCGTCGGGTGCGGGGCACGTCCGTGCACGACCGGGCAACCGCCTCCGCCCTCAGCCTTCGCGTCTACGACGATTTCATCATGGTTCTCAGACATCGGAATCCTTCCGGACCAGGTCGATCATGGTGCTCAGGAACACTGGGGGCGGTGGAACAGCCGGGGCCCGGCGGATGCGGCGAGGGCCTCTCGCGAGGGCCTCCCGCGCCACTGGAGTCTTCCTGTCCCTTGGCTATTGCCGGATCCGATCCTACAATGGACAGAGTCTTAGTCAAGAAGAACGCCAAGCGGAAGAACGCCACGTACGTGGCCGGAACGGAACCCTGGGCACCCACCGGTAAACTTCGGGTATCCCACCAAACCTGAATAGGTGAACCGACATGAGTGACCTGCTGGAACGACTGCGAGGACGTGGCTGGCGGATGACCTCCCAGCGGCGCGTCGTTGCGGAGGTCCTCGACGGCGACCACGTCCACCTCACGGCCGACGAGGTGCACGCCCGCGCCGCACAGCGGCTGCCGGAGATCTCCCGGGCGACCGTCTACAACACACTGGGCGAGATGGTCACCCTCGGCGAGGTCATCGAGGTCTCCACGGACGGCCGGGCCAAGCGTTACGACCCCAACGCCCATCACCCGCACCAGCACCTGGTGTGCTCCGTCTGCGGGACCATCCGCGACGTCCACCCGACGGGCAACCCGCTGGCGGACCTCCCGGCGGTGGAGCGGTTCGGCTTCACGGTCTCCGAGGTCGAGGTCACCTACCGCGGACTGTGCCCGTCCTGCGCCTGAGGTCCGTTCGGCCGCGGTACGTCACCCGTACGGCCGCTCGCCCCGCGGGGACGGGAATAACGGGCGCCCCGCCGTGACTTGGCCCCGGACATGACTGTCACCCCGTTCGATCCACGCACACTCCTCGCGGAGAGCCGGCTCGGTGTCCTCGCCACGATCAAGGCGGACGGCCGTCCCCAGCTCTCTCCCGTCACGCCCTTCTACGACCGGGGGACCGAAGTCCTCCACGTGTCCATGACGGAGGGACGGGCCAAGACGGCGAACCTGCGCCGGGACCCGAGAGCCGCCCTGGAGGTCACCGCACCCGACGGGCGGTCCTGGGCCACCGCCGAGGGCGCCGTGATCCTCACCGGGCCGGGGACCGACCCCCACGGTCCCGAGGTCGAGGCACTGGTGCGCTACTACCGCCTCGCCGGCGGTGAGCATCCCGACTGGGACGAGTACCGGGCGGTGATGGTCTCCGACCGCCGGGTGCTGATGACGATGACCGTCGACCACGTGTACGGCGCCCGGATCGGCTGACCGCGCCCCGAGCCGCCCTCCGTCACCCCCACGCCCCCTGTGCGGTTTCACCCCGGAGCGACGGGTGGCACGGTGAGGAGAGGGCGAACCGGCGGCTTTCCGGGCAGGGCACGCCGGAGGCCGGTACCGCCCGAAGCGCGGCGCCCCCGGCGCCGCGCTTCGGAACGTGACGAGGGACGGAGAGCGGGGAAGCGGCGTGAGGCCCACGGACGGTGGCGGGGCGGGGCCCCGCGCGGCGAACGGCCGCCACGAGTCGGACGAGGAGCGTGCCGACCGCAAGTGGGGTGAACTCATCCAGGAGGTGAGGGTCGCCCAGACGGGCGTACAGATCCTCTTCGGTTTTCTGCTGACCGTCGCGTTCACCCCGGCGTACGAAGGTCTCGCCCGGACGGACAAGACGATCTACGTCGTCACCGTCCTGTTCGGCGCCGCCGCCACCGGAGCGCTGATCGGGCCCGTCTCCTTCCACCGGATGGTCGTGGGGCGGCACATCAAGCCGCAGGCCGTACGGTCGGCCTCCCGCCTCACCTTCGTCGGGCTGCTCCTGCTGCTGGCGACCATGACGTCGGCGCTCCTCCTGATCCTGCGCGTCGCCACCCACGACCCGTATGCGCCGTGGATCGTGGCCGCGGTCGTCGCCTGGTACACGTACTGCTGGTTCGTCCTGCCCCTCTGGGCCCGGCACCGCCACACCACCGCGCGGCGCGGATCCGCGCCCTGAGCGGGGACGGGAACACCCGGTAACAGCCGCTTCACGCGGCGGGCTCCTGGGGGAAACAGGTCCTTCCTACCCTTCCACGTCATGGATACGGGCCGGTACGCGCCGTCCGGTGCGGGGCCCGCCGTGCCGTCCGGTCCCACGGGACCGCCGCGGCCCTCACTCCCCCCAGGAGGCGCGGCATGAGCAGCGAGCCACAGCTCATAGTTCCCACGGGTGACCACGAGCCGCCCACCGCACCACAGGGCGCCGCTCCGGCGGCCGACGAGACGCTGGAGGACTACACCCTCCGGTTCGCCCCGCGCAGTTACCGCCGCTGGACGCCGATGGTCGTGGCGACCACCGCGCTCGGCGGGATCGCGTATCTCGCGGACTTCTCCATCGGCGCCGGTATCGGCCTCACCCACGGCACCGGGAACGCGCTGGCCGCGATCGCCCTCGCGGCGGCCGTCATCTTCCTCACCGGCTTTCCGCTCGCCTACTACGCGGCGCGGTACAACATCGACCTCGACCTGATCACCCGCGGCTCCGGATTCGGCTACTACGGGTCCGTCCTGACCAGCGTCATCTTCGCCAGCTTCACCTTCATCTTCTTCGCCCTCGAAGGCTCGATCATGGCCCAGGGGCTGAAACTCGGCTTCGGGCTGCCACTGTGGGCGGGATACCTGGTCTCCACGCTGCTGGTGATCCCGCTGGTCATCTACGGCATGAAGGCGCTCAGCAAACTCCAGGTCTGGACGACCCCGGTGTGGCTGCTGCTGATGGCGGGCCCGCTGATCCACCTGATCGTCACCGACCCGGGCACGGTGGACCGCTGGCTGGCGTACGCGGGGACCGACGGCGACGGCGCGGTCGACACCGCGTCCGTACTGCTGGGCGCCGGGGTGTGTCTGTCGCTGATCGCGCAGATCGGCGAGCAGATCGACTACCTGCGCTTCATGCCGCCGAAGACCGACGCCAACCGCCGCTCCTGGTGGGCGGCCGTGGTCATGGCCGGTCCCGGGTGGGTGGTGCTGGGCGCGCTGAAGCAGGCGATGGGTGTCTTCCTCGCCGTCTACATCCTCTCCGAGGTCGGCCCGGTGGCCGCCACCGAGCCCATCCAGCAGTTCCGCGGCGCCTTCGACGCGATGATGCCGTCCTGGCTGGTGGTCCCGCTGGCGGTGGTCCTGGTCGTGATCAGCCAGATCAAGATCAATGTGACCAACGCCTACTCCGGCTCGCTGGCCTGGACCAACTCCGTCACCCGCGTCTCCAAGCGGTACCCGGGCCGGATGGTCTTCGTCCTCGTCAATCTGACGTTCGCGCTGATCCTGATGGAGGCCGACATGTTCAGCTTCCTCAACAGCCTCCTGGGCTTCTACTCCAACTGCGCCATCGCCTGGGTCGTCACCGTCGCCACCGACATCATGATCAACAAATATCTGCTGAAACTCTCCCCGCACGCCCCCGAGTTCCGCCGGGGCATGCTGTACGCCGTCAACCCGGTGGGGGTGGTCTCCTTCGTCGCCGCCTCGGGGCTCTCC
Source organism: Streptomyces sp. NPDC088124 (assembly GCF_040685895.1). NCBI lineage: Bacteria > Bacillati > Actinomycetota > Actinomycetes > Kitasatosporales > Streptomycetaceae > Streptomyces > Streptomyces sp. NPDC088124. The sequence goes on from NZ_JBFBJB010000068.1 coordinate 18,261, forward strand.
ATCGCCCTGTACTTCCACGCCCTGGGCGACACCCTCCAGCCCTACTCACCCGTCGCCGCCGCGCTGATCGCCTTCGTCCTCACCCCGCTGATGGCCGTGGCCACCAAGGGCCGTTACTACCTGCGGCGCGCCGACGACGGGATCGACGAGCCGCTGCTCGACGCCACGGGCAACCCCAGCGCGCGCACCTACCCCTGCCATGTCTGCCGCCAGGAGTTCGAGCGGCCCGACCTGGCCGCCTGCCGCACCCATGACGCGGTGGTCTGCTCGCTCTGCCTGAGCACCGACCGGCTCGGCGATCACGTCCTGCCCGCCGATCCCGTCAGCCCGCGGAGCGCATGGCGTGCGAGGGGCTGAAGCTCACCGGGAGGGACGTCAGACCGCGCGCCCACGGGGAGGGCCGCCGGGTCAGTGAGTCGGCGGGCACCGCGAGGTCGACGTCGGGGAGCCGGTCGATCAGTACCTCGATGGCGGTACGGGCGATGGTCTCGGCGATCTCCTGCGCGGCGAACGGGCAGCGGTACTCGCCGTGCCCGAACGAGAAGTAGGCGTTGTTGCCGCCGGTGAGCGCGGAGCTGTGGGTGCGGACCTGCGGGTCGTTGTTGGCGGCGGCGATCCCGAAGAGCAGCAGGTCGCCCGCCTTGATGTGGCGGGCGCCGAGACTGGTGTCGCGGCTGGCCCAGCGGCCCACCGCGTTCTGCGCGGGGGTGTCCTCCCAGAGGACCTCGTTCATGGCCTCGGCGACGCTGTGCCGGCCGCCGGAGAGCGAGGCGGTGAACCGGTCGTCGGTGAGCATCAGCCGCAGCGAGTTGCCGATCCAGTCGGCGGTCAGTGTATGGCCCGCGATGACCAGCACGATGAGGTCGTGGAGAACCTCCTCCTCGGTGAACCCGGCGGTGTTCCGCAGCAGCCGGGACGCGACGTCGGGAGGACCCGCGCCGTCCCTTTTCGCGGCGAGGAGCGACATGGTCGCCTCGAAGAGATAGCCCTGCGCCGCCTGGGCCCGCTCGCCGCCCTCGGCCAGATCGATCGCGGCGGCGGCCAGACCGGGCCCCTGGTCGTCGGGGAAACCGTAGATCTTGGCGAGGACCCGGACCGGGAACGGCATCGCGTACCGGGCGATGATGTCCGCGCCGCCCTCGGCGCAGAAGCCGTCGATCAGCTCGTCGGCGAGCTGCTCGGCGAAGTACCGCAGCACGAACGGGTCGACGGCCTCCAGGGCATCGCTCACCATCGTGGCGCGCTCGCGGTGGCGCTCCCCGGTCGTGTAGAGGATGGACGGCTGGCCGCGGCCGATCAGCGGCGCCAGCGGCCAGTCCTCGGGGACGTTGTCCCACTGGTTCCACAGTTCCGAGTCGCGACTGAAGAGCACCGGGTCGCCGGTGACCTGGTGGAGTTCGCGGTAGCCGAGGACCAGCCAGGCCGGTATGCCGCCGTCGAGGAGGACGGGGGCCACGGCGCCGTGGTCCCGCCGCATCTCCCGGTAGAGGCTGCTGGGTTCGGTCTGGAAGCGGGGTCCGCTCAGTGGCACGGCGGAGCCGCGTCCCCCGTCCCCGCGGTGCGCGGGGCACCCGGGCGGTGGGGCGGTCGCCCCGGGGGTCTGGGCGGTGGGTTCGGCCGGTGTCATTGCTGTTGTGTCTCCGGGGTCGGGTACGTCCGGGGCTGGGGGTCACCAGCCGGTTCAACCAGCGGGTTCAGGGACCGGAAGGCCGGCCGGTGTCCTCGAAGGTGAGGGTCAGGGCCCGTTCCGGGCAGAGGTCCACCGCGTGGCGCGCGGCGCCCACCATGTCCTCGGGCAGCGGCGAGCGGGTGACCACGGGGTCGCCCTGGTCGTCGCAGTCGAGGATCTCCGGCGCGGCGCCGTAGCACAGGCCATGTCCGGCGCACGCCTGCCGGTCGACGCTGATTCGTACGGTCATCACGGCCCTCCGGGTGTTCCGGGCACTATAAGGGGTTCCTGTCACCCACCGGGAGGGCGGAACGGCCGCCAATGCCCGGCGGCGAACCAGCCTCCTCCCCAACTCGGCCTTGTAGCATGCGCGTTCACGATTCCAGCGACCGGACAGGGGTGCGACCGCATGACCGTGCGAGCCACAGAGATACCGGAACACCTGCCGGAACACCTGTGCGTGGACTTCGACATCTACGATCCGTCCGTCGCGGCTCCCGTCGACACCCTCCAGGAGCGGGTGGCCGAACTCGCCGCGCTGGGACCGGTGGTGTTCTCCCGCGCGCACGGCGGGCACTGGCTGGTGACCCGGTACGCGGAGATCCACGAGGTGCTGCGGAACCCCGGGACCTATTCGAGCCACCCCAACAACCTGGTCAACGCGGGGGACGGCAAGTTCCTGCCGCTTGAACTCGACCCGCCGGAGCACACCCCGTACCGGCAGGCGCTCCAGCCGCTGTTCAACCCGCCACGGATGAAGGCCCTCGAACCCGAGATCCGAGGGATCGTGCACGGGCTGATCGACCGGTTCGCGGGGCGCGGGACGTGCGAGTTCGTCGAGGAGTTCGCCCACGCCCTGCCGACCGCCGTGTTCCTCGCGCTCATGGGATGGCCGCAGCGGGACGCGTCGATGTTCACCGAGTGCACCGACACCGCGTTGCAGGGCAGGCCCGGCGCGAGCGAGGAGGAGTCCGACGCCGCGCGGGCCGAGGCCGCGCAGCGCATGTTCGGCTACTTCGCCGAGGTGATCGCGGAGCGGCGCGGCCGGCCGGACGCGGGCGACGATGTCACGGCGGCCATCATCAACACCCCGCTCAGGATCGGCGACACGACCCGCCCGCTGACCGACGACGAACTGTGCCGGATGTTCTTCCTGCTGCTGATCGCCGGGCTGCACACGGTGCAGGGCTCGCTGGCGTGGGGGCTGACGCACCTCTCGGCCAACCCGGGGGAGCGCCGGCGCGTGGTGGACGACCCGGCGCTCGTGCCGGGCGCCGTCGAGGAGATCCTGCGGCTGGAGGCCGCCGTCTCGGCGGGCCGCCGGGTCACCCGCGACACCGAACTGGGCGGTGTACGGCTGCGCGCGGGCGACCAGTTGCTGCTCCTGCTGAACGGCGCCAACCGGGACGGCGGCGAGTTCACCGACCCGGACGAGGTGCGGGTCGACCGTACGCCCAACCGCCATCTCTCGTTCGGGTCGGGGCCCCACCGGTGTCTCGGCTCGCATCTCGCCCGGATCGAGCTGCGCATCGCGCTGGAGGAGATCCACCGCCGTATCCCCGACTACCGGATCGACCCGGAGGACCGGGTGGTCTCGCACGCCACCCAGGTACGGGGCGTGGTCCGGCTGCCGCTCGTCTTCACCCCCGAGAAGCACTGAGCGGGGCGTCCCCGTCCGGCTCGGGGCGGCCGCCGGACGGTGGGGCCCCGGCGGGCGATGGCGACGCCGCGGGCGTGGGCGTGGGTGACGCGGCGGGCCCCGCGTGGCGCGTGGCGCGCACGGCGCGGGGGGAGGCGCCGAGTTCGCGGCGGCACGCCTTGTTGAACGCCTGGAGGTCGGGGATGCCGACGGACGCCGCGACGGCCGGGATCGAGAGGGTGGACTCGCGCAGCAGATGCCGCGCGCGCTCCAGCCTGCGTCGGCGCAGGTAGCCGATCACGGTGTCACCGGTCTCGGCGCGGAAGAGCCGCGTGAGGTGGTTGTGCGAGACCCCGGCGGCCCGCGCGATCTCCGGGACGGTCAGCGGATCGGCCAGCCGCGCCTCGACATGGACGATGGCCGCCGTCACGGCGGGGTGCGGCCCCGCCGGGCTCTCCGGCGGCGCGAGAAGTGCCACGCGCCACAGCACGGCCCAGACCTCGGCGGTCACCCGGGCGGGGGTGCTCGGCGCGGCGGCCACCGCCTGGAGCAGGAGGGCGGAGAGCGTGGGGAACTGCGCGCCCGACGGCTGGACGACGGGGAGCGTACGGGCCGTACCGCCCCCGGTGAGCCGCAGATGCGCGTAAAGGTGCTCGGAGCGGCCCCGGTAGTGGTAGCGGACGGTCGCGCCGGGCGGTACGAGGCTGACATGACCGGGCCGGACCGGGTGCGCGGTGCCGTCCACGGTGAGTTCGGCCGCGTACCGGTAGAGATGGAGCTGCCACAGGTCGGGGAGGCGGAACACATCGCTCAGCCGGCCCTCGGCGCCGTGCACACCGATCCCGATGTTGACGACCTCGGGGGGCTCGTCGAGCCGTACCTCCACCGTCCGCACACGGCTCCCTCCCGGGAGACCCGGAGTCTCCCCGCGAGGGCGAGAATCTACCAGTAGTGGTGAGCCGGGGCCACGCGCCGCCGGGCCCCGGCTTCCTAGCCTGGGACGCATGACAACCACACCGACCGACGCTCGTCACCCTCTGCTGAGCTCCGTGCGGATGGCCCGATTCGTCGCCCACGGTTCGCTGCGGCTCGACGCCGTCGTCCCCGGAGCCATGAACACCGAGGCGCTGGACATCCTCGCCACCGGGATCCCCGGCGCACCGGCCGGCACCCCGCTCGACGAGGCGTACGCGGAAGGCTCCTTCGCCCGGCGCCTGGTGGAGATTCCGCAGGTGGCGGGCGCGTTGCTCAGTCTGGTCGGACCGTCGCCGCTGGTGGACCACCACGCGGTGCACATCCGCCGGGCGCACGAGGGCGAGGCGCAGCCGCTGCACGCCGACGCGATCATCGACACGCGTACGGACGCGTTCGACGTCCAGCTCATGTACTACCCGCAGGAGGTCACCCTGGACATGGGCGGCACGCTGAGCGTTCCCGGCAGCCATCTGCGGCGCACGAACGAGTCGGACACCGGCCGGTACCAGAATCTGCGCGGCCAGTCCCGGCTGGTGTGCCCGGCGGGGACCGTGGTGTTTGTGCACCATGGGCTCTGGCACGGCGGACGACGTAACGACAGCGACGCCGACCGCTACATGTTCAAGATCCGCTTCAACCCGACGGTCCGTCAGGTGCGGCTCTGGGACACCTCGGACCTCGCGGACCCGGCCGTGGCGGACGAACTGGGCGTCACCTTCCCGTGGTACGAACAGGCCGCCGCGCGCCTGGAGGTGTACAACCGGACGCGGCTGTGGTGGGCCCTGACCGGCGACCCCACCTACGACCCCGCCTACTGGGTGACCCGGGTGACCAACCGTCCGCGGCGCGTCGCACCGCGGCCGCCGTCCGCCCCGTCCGTCCCGTCCGTCCCGTCCGCCCCGTCCGTGACGTCCGAAGCCGCAGGGAGCCACGCATGACCACCCCGACCACCCCGACCACCCCGGCGGCCGAACCGGCACTGCGCCAGCGCGTCCTGGTCCTCTACCTGTCCACCTCCGCGCTCGACTCGGACGTCATCGGCTGGGCCGTCTACGACGGTACGGGCGAGACCTCCCCGACGACCGGCGACAGCGAGGTGCCGCCGTACGACACCGGGGTGGCGGCCCTCAAGGACGGCTGGCGGCTCTTCCAGGCGTCCCCGCTGCTGCCCCCGCAGCCCGGGCACGAGTACGAGACGTCCTTCCTGAAACACGAGTTCTTCTTCGAGAAGCTCATCGCCACCGGCTGACGGACGGCACGCGCGGAGCCGGGCCCAGCCCTTCCAGGGGGCCGGACCCGGCTTCCGCCGTGCCACGGGGCGTCGTCAGGCGGTGGCGGCGGCCGCCGCCCGGCCCGCCTGGCGGCCGGAGAACAGGCAGCCGCCGAGGAACGTGCCCTCCAGGGACCGGTATCCGTGCACTCCGCCCCCGCCGAACCCGGACACCTCACCGGCCGCGTACAGACCGGGAACCGGCGCGCCGGAGGTGTCCAGCACCCGGCCGGAGAGGTCCGTCTGGAGCCCGCCGAGGGTCTTGCGGGTGAGGATGTTGAGCCGTACGGCGATCAGCGGTCCCGCGCCCGAGTCCATGATCTTGTGCGCCGAGGCGGTACGACTCAGGGTGTCCCCGGGGTAGGCGAGAGCGTTCCGGATGCCCATGACCTGGGCGTCCTTGGTGTAGGGGTTGTCGATCTCACGGTCCCGCGCGTCGATCCGGCGCTTCAGATCCGCCAGGTTGATGAGGCTGTTCCCGGTCAGCCTGTTCATGCCGGTGACCAGTTCGGAGAGGCTTGTCGCGACGACGAAGTCGACCCCGTTCTTCTTGAACTTCTCGATCGGCTCGGGGGTCTGCCAGATGCGCGAGAGCAGCTTCAGGATGTCCTTGTTCGTCAGGTCGGGGTTCTGCTCCGAGCCCGACAGGGCGAACTCCTTCGCCAGGATCTTCTGGGTCGTCACGAACCAGGAGTAGTCGTATCCGCTCGCGGTGATCGACTTCAGGGTGTTCAGGGTGTCGTACCCGGGGAAGTCGGGTGCGGAGAAGCGCTTCCCGGTCGCGTCGAACCACATCGACGAGGGGCCCGGCAGGATCCGGATGCCGTGGCCGGGCCAGATCGGGTCGTAGTTCCGCAGCCCCTCCGTGTAGTGCCACATCCGGTCGGGGTTGACGATCCGTCCGCCCGCCTGCTCCGTGATGGCGAGCATCCGGCCGTCCACGTAGGCGGGCACACCGGTGATCATCGTCTTCGGCGGGGAGCCGAGGCGGGCCGGCCAGTTCTGCCGTACGAGATCGTGGTTGGCGCCGATACCGCCGGAGGTGACGATCACCACCGGGGCGCGGAGTTCGAAGTCACCGACCACGGTGCGGGAGGTGGCCTTGCCGCGGGCCGCGGTGCTGGGCTCCAGGACCGAGCCGCGTACGCCGGTGACGGCGCCGCCGGTCCGCACCAGCCCGTCGACCCGGTGCCGGAACTTGAACGTCACCAGGCCCGAGGCGACCGCGGCCCGTACCTTCTTCTCGAACGGCTCGACCACGGCGGGCCCCGTGCCCCAGGTGACATGGAAGCGGGGCACCGAATTGCCGTGCCCCTCGGCGAGCCCCCCGCCGCGCTCGGCCCAGCCGACGATGGGGAACCAGCGCACGCCCAGCCCGTACAGCCAGGACCGCTTCTCGCCGCCGGCGAAGTCCACGTACGCCTCGGCCCACTTGCGCGCCCAGTGGTCCTGGCCGCGCGGATCGTCCACGCCCCGGTCGAAGCCGGCCGCGCCCTGCCAGTCCTGCCAGGCCAGTTCGTGCGAGTCCCTGATCCCCATGAGCCGCTGCTCGTCGGAGTCCACGAAGAAGAGGCCGCCGAACGACCAGAACGCCTGCCCGCCCAGATTGGACTCGGGCTCCTGGTCGAGGAGGAGCACCTTCCGCCCCGCCGCCGCCAGTTCCGCGGTCGCCACCAGCCCCGCGAGACCGCCGCCGACGACGATCGCGTCGGCCTCCGAGGACGAGGCGGAGCCGGGGGCCGCGAAGGCCGGCACGGTCCCGGAGAAGGCGGTCGCGCCGGCGATCACCCCGCCCGCCACCGTCAGCGCGCGGCGGCGGCTGAACACGGCCCGTTCCGCCGGCTTCTCCGGCTCCTGCGCCTTCTCCGTGCTGTGCGCCTTCTCCGTGCTGTGCGGCTTCTCCGTGCTGTGCGGCTTCTCCGGACTCACCGGCGTCTCCATGGGGGGCCTTCCGAAAGGGGGCGCGTGGGAGGTGTTGTCACGATGACCCTGCTGTTACCGTGCGGTAGCTCACAGATAATCAGGTCGCCATAGAAGCGCGGTAGTAGCCGGACGCCAACGCATCCGCCCCGTCGTTGTCACCCGGCGACAGTGCTCCCGCGACGGTGCTCCGCGACAGCGCTCCGACGGAGAACGCAGAAGGGCGAGGCTCATGACGGTCACCCATCAGCGCGAGCCGGTCACCGGGATCCTGCGGGCCATGGCCCTCGACCCGGCCGTGTGCGGCGAACTCGTCCACGCGGCGCGGAGCCGTTCGCCGGAGGTCGCCCGGCTCGCCGAGGCGGAGAACCGCCGCCACGTCACCGCCCTGGTCACCGCCGCGGGCCAGTGGGCCGCCACCTTCGACCGGGTCGAGGAACAGAACTTCGCCGCCGCCCTGCTCCTCGGCGCCGACCGGGCGGGTCAGGCCGTCCCGGTGACCGCCGTCCTGCGCGGCGTGCAGGCCGCCCTCACCCGCGCGGTGGAGATCACCGTCGACCGCGGCCGGGCCGCCGGGATCACCGACGGCCTGCTGATCCCGGCGGTCCTGCGGCTCAAGGAGTACGGCGACGCAGTCGAGCGCCATGTGGTCCACGGCTACCGCACCGCCGAACAGGGCGCGCCGCACCCGGCGGACGGGGCGCGGGCGCGGGTGCTGCGACAACTCCTGGCCGGCGGCGCGCCCCCGGGCCCCGACGAACTGGCGCGGGCCGGCCTCCGGCCCGGCAGCGTGCGCCACTGCCTCGTCATGGAGGCCGCGGGACCCGGGCACCCTCGGCCGCCCACCCCCGGGGCCGCCGCCGGACCCGGCTCCCCCTGCGGTGACTTCGCACGGGTCGAAGGGTGCCTGGTGGGCCTGTGCGCCCGGCCGCCGAGCGGTGACGAGATCGCGCCGGGCGCCCTCGCCGTGCTCTCGCCGGCCCTGCCGCTGGACGCGCTCCGCCCCGCGTACCGGCTCTGTGCCCGCGCCCTGGACCTCGGGGCCCGGCGCGGGTGGCACGGGATGTACGAACTCACCGACTTCGCCGCCGAGATCGCCCTGGCGGACCAGCCGCTCCTGGGCACGTACCTCACCCGCGGGCTGTTGGGATCCCTCGACCCCTCCGACGAGTTCCACCGCCAGCTCGCCCTCACCGCGCTGACGTTCCTGGACCACGGGCGCCGGCTCGACCAGACCGCGGCGACCCTGTTCACCCACCCCAACACCGTCCGCTACCGGCTCGGCCGGCTCCAGCAGATCACGGGGGAGTCGCTGACCGACCCCCGCTACGACGGCCGGCCGGGGCCGCTGGCCACCCTGCACTGGTGGTGGGCGCTGACCACCTGGCTGCGCCCGGATCCCGGCCCGGGCCCGGACGCGGGGTAAGGCCTACGCACGCTCCTGGACAGGGAGGCCGAGGGTGCCGAGCGCGGCGCGGGCGGCCGTGGCCCAGTGCGGCGCGCCGGCCCTCCGCGCGACCTCCAGCGCCCGCCGGTAGTGCGCCGCCGCCCGCCCGCGCTCCCCGAGCGCGAGCGCCAGCTCGCCGAGGTGGCGTCCCACCGGGCCGAGACAGAGCAGACCGCTGCCCGCCCCGGCCAACTCGCCCTCGGCGGGCAGCAGTCGCTCGTACGTGGCCGCCATCACCGGGCGGTCCCCGAGGGCGACGGCGGCCCGGGCGACCAGACACAGCCGGGCTTCGAGCAGCAGGTCGGGGGGCGACTCGGGGACGGCGCGCAGGGCCGCCCCGGCGGCCTCGCGGCGGCCCGCGGCGAGCAGCGCCAGCGGGCGGACCCAGGGCGCGTGGGGCCCCCACTCCGCCTCGTCGCCCTCCTCCGCCGCCGCGTCGCCCTCCTCCGCCGCGTCGGCGGCCGACCGCGTCCTCTCGCCCGCCGGTGTCTCCTCGCCCGCCGGTGTCTCCGCGGCCCACCCGTCCGCCTGGAGGCGCAGACAGAGCAGCGCGAGCGGGAGGATGCCCTCCGCCAGGCCCGGCATACCGCTGCCGGCCAGGGCCCGGCCGGCCGCGCGGTACGCGGCCTCCGCCCCGGCCCTTCGCCCCGCGACGGTCAGCCGCAGGGCGGCGTACCACTGGGTGAACACGCCCGCGAGCGGGATGTCGTACCGCTCCGCGAGCCGGTCCGTGGCGGCCGCGTGCGCGTCGGCCGCGGTGAGGTCGGCGAGTGCCGAGCGGGCCTGGACGAGGACCAGGCGGCCCAGCACCTCGAAGGTCACCAGGCCGTGGCGGCCCGCGAGTTCGACGAGTTCCGTGCCGATCCGGGCGCGCTCCGGGGCCAGCCCGGCCCGCTGGAAGGAGTGCAGGAAGCGGCCGTTGAGCGCCAGGCCGAGCAGGGCGGGGTCGTCCAGCCGGCGGGCGGCGGCCTCCGCCTCCCGCGCCGCCCGGTCCCCCCGGCCGGTGGCGGTGGAGCGCAGCTCCAGGGCGAGGGCGCCCAGCAGCCGGGCACGCCGCGCCACCTGGTCCCCGGGGAGCGCAGCCAGGGTCCGCCCGATCGTCCCGGCGATCCGCCGGGACAGGTCCTCGTCGTCGTTACGGGTCCAGATCGCGGGCACGTCGAAGGCGCCGGCCACCTCCGCGGTCAGCGCCGGATCACCCAGCGCCTCGGCCGTGGCGACCGCCTCCGCACGGTGCGTCCGCGCGGCCTCCAGGCTCCCGGTCACGGCCAGCGCGCGCACCAGCCCCATGACCGCCTCCAGCCGGCCCCGTACATCGCCCTCGCCGCCCCGGTCATGGGCGGCGACGGCCTGCCGCCACAGCCGCACCGCCTCGTGCGGGGCGAATCCCCGCTCGGCCTCGACGGCCGCCGCCCGGGCGTAGCGCGCCGCCCTGGTGGCCGTGGCCCGGCTCTCCGCGCGGCCGAAGTGATGGGCGAGGGCGGTGATGTCGTCGGGGCGCAGCCGTTCGACGGCCTCGCCGACCGCGGCGTGCCAGCGGGCCCGGCGCGGCCCGGAGACGTCGTCGTACAGCGTGTCGCGCACCAGGGCGTGGGCGAACCGCGTCCGGCCGGGGCCCTGTTCGGTGAGGAAGCCCGCCGCCAGCGCGGACTCCAGCGCGTCGAGCACCACGTCCTCGTCCGTCCCGAGGGCGAGCAGCACCTCCACGTCCACCTCGGGGCCGGCGACCGCCGCCTGCCGCAGCACCGCGCGCGCCGCGTCGGGCAGCCGCGCCAGCCGGTGCCGGATCACGTCCCGTACCCCGGCGGGGACGGCGTCCAGCGCCGCGCGCCCCTCGGTGTCGACCAGCCGGGCCAACTCCCGTACGAAGAAGGGGTTGCCGCCGCTGCGCCGGTGGACGGCGCGGATGGTCCGCGGGTCCACGTCGCGCCGGACGAGCGTACGGACCAGGGCGTCCGTGGCCGTCTCGGGCAGGCCGCCCACGTACACCCGGGCCGGTTCGGCGCGGGCGAACCGGGCGAGCGCGTCGGTCAGCCCCGGGGAGATCTCCGTGGCGCGGTAGGTCCCGACGAGCAGCACCGGGCCCGCGACGGACGCCGTGACCAGGGCGGTCAGCAGGTCCAGGGTCTCCTCTCCCGCCCGGTGCAGATCGTCGACGACCAGCAGCACGGGGCCGTGGCCGGCCGCCACCCCGCTCAGGTACGAGGCCGCCTCCTGATGTGCGCGGAAGCGGCCGGCGGCCCGGGAGTCCGGAGGGAGCCCGGCCCCCGAGGCGGCCAGAGCGCTCACGATCCGTGTCCACGGCCAGCCGCCCGGCGCCCCGTCGTGTTCCGGACAGCGGCCCCACGCGGCGGTCCACCCCCGCGCCGTCAGCGCGCCGGTCAGGGTCTCCGCGAGCGCGGTCTTCCCCGCGCCCGGGTCGCCGGAGACGAGGGCGAGGGCGAGGCCGTCGCGCCGTACGGCCGTCGCGGCGGCCTCCTCCAGCAGGGCCAGCTCCCGGGCGCGGCCCACGAACGGCCGTCCGGCGGGCGCCGCGGTGGCGGGCGCTTCCCCGGCCGGGGGCACGGTGACCCGGGGGATCTCCGTGCCCCTGCCCGGCCCGCCGCTCTCCCCGGCGGCCGCGGCGGGCGCCGTGAGGCGGGGGTCCTGGGCGAGGATGTCCGCCTCCAGCCCGCGCAGCCCGGGGCCGGGGTCCACCCCCAGCTCTTCGGCCAGCGTCTCCCGGGCCCGGCGCAGCGCCGCGAGGGCGTCACCCTGCCGCCCCGACCGGTACAGCGCCAGCGCCCACAGCCGCCAGGCGTCCTCGCGCAGTGGATGGGCCCCGGCGTGGGCCGCCAGTTCCGGCACCGCCTCGGCGGCCCGCCCCAGCTCCAGCAGGGCCTCCGCGCGCCGCTCCACGGCGAGCAGCCGCAGCCCGTCCAGCCGGGTGATCTCCCCGTGCGCCCACGCCTCCGCGGTGAACTGCGCGTACGCCGGTCCGCGCCAGAGCGCCAGTGCCCGGTCGAGCCGGGCCAGCGCCTCCCCGGCCCGCCCCGCCGCCAGCAGCGGACCGGCCGCGCCCGCCACCGCCTCGAACCGCCAGGCGTCCACCGCGTCCGGGGCGGCGCGCAGCGCGTAGCCGGGGGAGTCCGTCACCAGCAGCCGCGCGGGGGCGCGGGGCGGGCGGTTGGGTTCCAGGGCGCGGCGCAGCGCGGCGACGAACGTCTGGATCGCCCCGGCGGCACCGTCCGGGGGCCGCTCCCACAGGTCGGCGGCGAGCCGGTCCACGGGGACGACCCTGCCGCGGGCGATCAGCAGCCGGGCCAGCACCGCCCGGTGCCGGGGCCCCTTCAGGGCGAGGGGGCCGTGCCGGTCCGCCGCCTCCAGCGGGCCCAGCACCCCGAAGGTCACGTCCGGTGGGGCCGCCTCGCTGGTCATCCGGCCAATGTAGCGGGCCCGCGCCGGTGGGCCCCGGCCGTACCACCGGCCCGTGGACCTGGCCGTACGACCCGCTCGTACCCCGGCCCGTACACCCGTCCGTGCGCCTTGGTCAGCCGTTGCTGACCGGTTGCTGATCGACGGCCCGCAGAGTGGCCGCGTACCCGGGGGCCGGCACACCGCGTACCCGACGGGACAACACACCGAGTGAAAGGTCCGCACCATGGAGCCCAGGATCACCGGATTCGACTACCGCCGCGTCACGGTCGCCGACGGCGTCGCCCTCAACGTCGCCGTGGGCGGCTCCGGCAGCCCCGTCGTGCTGCTGCACGGCTTCCCCCAGACCCATCTCATGTGGCGGCACGTCGCCGCAGACCTGGCCGCCGACCACACGGTCATCTGCCCCGACCTGCGGGGGTACGGCGGCAGCGGCAAGCCGGCCGAGACCGACGGGTCGGTGTACGCCAAGCGCACCATGGCCGCCGACATCGTCGCCCTCGCCCGTGCCCTCGGCCATGAGCGGTTCGCCCTGGCCGGTCACGACCGGGGCGCTCTGGTCGCCGTACGCGCGGGCCTCGACCACCCCGGGGCGGTCACCCACCTCGCCTCGCTGGACGTCCTGCCGACGCTGGACATGTGGGACGTGCTGCACGGCACCTCCGCCGCCGTCGGCTTCCACCTCTATCTGATGGCCCAGCCGCCCGGCCTGCCCGAGACGCTGATCGGCGCCGCCCCCGACGCCTTCTTCGGCCACTTCCTGGACATCTGGGCCCGCGAGCCGGAGGCGATCCCGGCCGAGTTCCGCGCCGCCTACCTCAGGGCGTCCCGGGCGGCGGTCGTCTCCATCGTCGCCGACTACCGGGCCTCGGCCACGGTCGACGTCGCCCACGACCGGGCCGACCGCGAGGCCGGCCGCCGGCTGCGGATGCCGGTGACCGTCCTCCAGCAGGACTGGGGCGCCGCCCTCGGTTTCGACGCCGCCGCCCTGTGGAAGGCGTGGGCCCCCGATCTGGTCCACTCCTCCGTCGCCCTGGGCCACTTCATGGCCGAGGAGGCCCCCGCCGAGGTCGTCGAGGCGCTGCGGAGCCTGCTGGACCGGTAACCCCCGTCAGGGAAAACCGAGAGGATCCGGGGGAAGGATGAACACCCGGCGATCCCGGGACGATCGGCGGGCAACCGCCGCGCGGCGGGACGGCGGACTCGCCGATCCCATGGATCGATCGGGCAACTGCCCTTGTACGTCAAGGCACTTGACCGTAGATGATGACTGCGCGGTAACTTCTCCGTACTCTTCTCCCGCCCTCTCGGGAAGGCCCCCACATGCGAACCCCGATACGCGCGCTGGCCGGTGTCCTCGCCGCCGGCGCGCTGGCGCTCACCGGCCTCGCCACCGGCGCGGCCACACCGGTCGCCGCGGCTCCGGCGGCCCAGGCGGCCCCGGCGGCCGACTCCGGCTCCCTCACGCTGCTGACGTACAACATCGCCGGGCTCCCGCTCGGCCTCGGCCAGAGCGATCCCCAGACCAACACCCCGCTCATCGGGCAGCGCCTGGGCCCGTACGGCATCGTCAACGTGCAGGAGGACTTCAACTACCACGCCTCGCTGTACGCCAACGACGCCCACCCGTACCGCACCGCCACCAGCGGCGGCGCCGCCTTCGGCGACGGCCTCAACACCCTGTCCGACCACCCCTTCGACGACTTCGAGCGGGTCCGCTGGAACGACTGCACGGGCACCGACTGCCTCACCCCCAAGGGCTTCTCGCTCGCCCGGGTCCGGCTCGCCGAGGGCGTGTTCGTGGACCTCTACAACGTCCACACCAACGCCGACACGACGGACGCCGCGCTCGCCGCCCGGCGCGCCAACATTGTCCAGCTCTCGTCCTTCATCCGGACGTACAGCGCGGGCAACGCCGTCATCGTCATGGGCGACACCAACACCCGCTACACGCGCACCGGGGACAACATCCGCACGCTCCTCTCGGAGAACGGCCTCACCGACGCCTGGGTGGAGCTGGTACGCGGTGGCTCCGCCCCGGCCCCCGGCAGTGAGGCGCTGGTCTGCGACTCCGCCGCGCCCACCGACACCTGCGAGGTCGTCGACAAGGTCCTCTACCGGAGCGGTCCGCTGGTCGGCCTCGACGCCACCTCCTTCACCAACGACTGGCGCGCCTTCCTCGACGGCGCGGGCAAGCACCTCTCCGACCACTACCCGCACGCCGTCGGCCTCTCCTGGTCGCTGCCCGCCGACCGCCGCGCCTCCGACTTCTTCGGCGGCCCGCACGGCACCGCGTTCAACGACGCCCGCGCCCTTCCGGCCACCCCCGCGCCCCGCACCCTCACCCTGCGCGGCGGGAGCCGCCTGGACGCCGTCGGCCTCACCTTCGACGGCGGTACGGTGCTGAACCACGGCGGCACGGGCGGCACCGCGTCCTCGCTCACCCTCGCCGCCGGTGAACACCTCACCTCGGTCAAGCTGACCAAGGGGCAGAAGGACGGCCGTACCCGGATCTTCTCCGCCGCGTTCACCACCGACGCCGGCCGCACCCTCGCGGCGGGCACCCCCACCTCGGACGCGGTGACCCGGACCGCTCCGCCGGGATGGCGGATCGTCGGCTTCACCGGCCGCGCGGACGACGAGATCGACAAGCTCGGCGTCGTCTACGCGCCGAAGTAGCCGAAGGGGTACGTCACCCGAGCGCCGCCGGACCGGTGGCGCGGATCGCCGTGGCGGGCGCGGGCGCCGGGGGGAGGGAGACGGCCCGGTGACCGGATGCCGAGACGCTCACGCGAAATTTTGTCCATACTTGCTCAATTTCATCCGGTTCTGCGATCTGAGTGTGACCACCATGTGATCCGCCTCGTCTTCAGAATCCAGCCACAGAGTGTTACGTTTTTGGCCGTCACGAGTCCCAGCGACAAGCCCCGGCTTGCTGGGCGGCAACCCTCCTTCTGCGGTGGGGTGCCCCGGGTGATGACACGGCTCCACGCGCACACCGATGTGCCGGGAGCAAGCGCGGACCTGTCACCCAGGTCCAGTACCTGTGACGGGAGCACGAGATGACAGCGGACGTGATGCCCCAGGGCACGTCGTCATGGTGCCCCGCCCAGCGGCCCCCGCTCGACGAGCGGCCGGCGAACCATCACCCACGGGCCGGCGCGCCGTTCGCCGTCACCCCGCACCGAGGAGTCCTCCCCTCATGAGAGCTGCCCTGTCACGCCCACGCGGGCGACGCCCCCTGCTGGCCCTCGCCTCGGCCGCCACCGTCCTCGCCGCCGTCGCCGGCTGCGGGGTCGACACCGGTGGCTCCGGCGGGGGCTCCGGCGACGGAGGGTCCGGCTCCAAGGGGGAGCAGATCACCGTCACGGCCTTCGCGGGCCCCTGGGGAGAGCTGTTCAAGAAGTCCTTCGTCGCCCCGTTCGAGAAGGACACCGGCATCAAGGTGAACCTCGTCTACGGCGCCGACTCCGCCTGGCTCACCAAGCTCCGTGCCGCGGGCGGGAAGGACGCGCCGTTCGACGTCGTCGCCCTCACCCCCGGCTCCCTGCACCAGGCCGTCGGCGGCGGTCTCCTCCAGCCGCTCAAGACCGGTGACCTCAGCCACTGGAAGCAGCTCGACCCGGTCCTCACCCAGCAGTCCACGGTCGAGGGCTCCGCCTACGGCGTGCCGCTGACCACCGGCTCCAACGGACTGCTGTACCGCACCGACAAGATCAAGCAGGCGCCCCGCGACTGGACCGACATCTTCGACAAGAAGTACTGCGGCCATGTCGCGCTGCCGCCGCTCACCTACAACGCGGGCCTGGAGTTCTTCTCCGCGCTGGTCTCCCAGGACGGCGGAAAGCTCTCCGACCCCGCCGCCGTCGACCGGGCGTTCGAGAAGCTCGCCCAGCTCAAGGACTGCGTCTCGGCGTACCCGGCGGACGCGGGCAGCGTCTCCACCGTCCTGCAGAACGGCGACGCCTGGATCGTGCCCTTCTGGGACGGCCGCGCCTTCGCCATGGCCAAGGAGGGGCAGCCGATCGGCTTCAGCTACCCCGCCTCCGGCGCCGTCGGCGCGCTGACCTCGTACTACGTCCCCAAGGGCAGCGCGCACACCGAGGCCGCCTACAAGTTCCTCGACTACCTCAGCGCCGCCCAGTACCAGAAGCCCTTCGCCGAGGGCACCTTCTACGGCGCGGGCAACGACACCATCGACTACAGCCCCGACTTCAAGGCGAAGGTCAAGTACGGCGAGGACGTCTACAAGACGTTCACCTGGGTCGACTACAAGACGGCGACCCCCAAGCTGAACGAATGGCAGCAGCGGTGGAATCAGATCTTCAAGTGACCGGGCACCGCGACGACGCCGGCGGCGGGACCGCCGCGCACATCGAGATCGAGGGCCTGGCCGCCGGGTACGAGGGACAGCGCATCCTCGACGTCGGCCGGCTCTCCATCAGGCGCGGCGAGTTCCTCTCCGTCCTCGGCCCCAGCGGCTGCGGCAAGACGACCCTCCTCAACAGCCTGGCGGGATTCGTCCGGCCCACCGCGGGCCGGATCACCCTGGACGGCACGGACCTCACCGACATCCCCACGCACCGCAGGGGGCTTGGCCTCGTCTTCCAGAACTACGCGCTCTTCCCGCACATGACCGTCGCCGGCAATGTGGCGTACGGCCTGAAGGTGCGCCGCACCGAGCGCGCCGAGCGGGACGAACGCGTCGCCGAGGCGCTGCGCCTCGTCGGCCTGGAGGCGTACGCGGACCGCAGGCCGCGGCAGCTCTCCGGCGGCCAGCAGCAGCGGGTCGCCGTGGCCCGCGCGCTGGCCACCCGGCCCGCCGTACTGCTGCTCGACGAGCCGCTGTCCAACCTCGACGCCAAGCTGCGCCGCGAGATGCGGGTGGAGCTGCGGGAGCTCCAGCAGCGCCTCGGCATCACCATGGTCTTCGTCACGCACGACCAGGAAGAGGCGATGTCGCTCTCCGACCGGATCGCCGTGATGAACGGCGGCCGGGTCGAACAGCTCGGCACGCCCACCGAGGTGTACCGGACGCCCGCGACCCGCTTCGTCGCCGAGTTCATCGGCGCGGCCAACATCCTGGAGGGCACCGGAGCCGGCGACGGGACGCTCCACGTGGGCGGGGTACGGCTGGACTCCGGCCTGGCCACGCTGCCCGACGGGGCCCCGGTCACGCTCGCCGTACGGCCGGAACGCGTCACGGTCCGGGCCGCCGAGGCGAAGGCCGAGGCGGCTGCCGGGAGCGACGGCGACGCGGACGCCGGAGCCGCGGCCGACGCGGACGCCGGAGTCCCGACCGGGGCCGTCCGCGGCTCCGGGATCGTCGGCTACCGGGCGTTCACCGGCGAGGCGTGGCAGGCGCAGATCGTCGTCGCCGAGGGCGTCGCGGTCAACGCCAGGACCGCCGAGGAGCCCCCGGCCGTCGGCGCGCGGGTCAGCTTCGGCTGGTCGGCCGCCGACGTCATCCTCCTCGGCCCCGGTCAGGGCGGCGGGGGAGTCGCAGAGGCCGGGGGAGTCGCCGGGGCCGGGGGAGTCCCCGGAACCGGCGGCGCGGCCGGAGCGGGCGCCCGGGACGCCGCCACGAAGGAGGCGACGTCCGGATGAGCGCGCCCGCCGCCCGCGCGCCGCGCCGGCTGCGCGGGCTGCTGCCCGTCGCGCCGGTCGTGGTCTTCCTGCTGGCCCTGTTCGTGATCCCGCTGGTGCGGGTCCTCGCGCTCAGCTTCCACCCGTCGGACGCCAACGGCTATCCGCTCGACGGCTACTCGCTCACGCAGTACCGCAGGGTCTTCACCGAGGCGTTCTTCTCCGAGTCCTTGTGGCAGAGCCTGCTCACCTCGCTGCTGGTCACCGTCCTGTGCGTGCTGCTCGGCTTCCCCGCCGCGTACGCGCTGGCCCGCGCCCGCAAGGGAGTGGTGCGCACCCTGCTCTTCGTCGCGGTCGTCTCGCCGCTGCTCACCAGCGTCGTCGTCCGCAGTTACGGCTGGGTCGTGCTCTTCTCCGCCAACGGCGCGGTGAACCGGATCCTCATGGGCCTCGGCATCCTGGACCAGCCCGCGCCGCTGCTGACCAGCTACCTCGTGGTCGTCGTCTCCGTCACCCATGTCCTGCTGCCGTTCGCGATCCTGCCGCTGACGACCGCGCTGGGCTCCATCGACGACAACCTCTCCCGCGCCTCGCGGAGCCTGGGCGCCGGGCCCGTACGCACCTTCTGGAAGGTCACGGTGCCGCTCAGCCTGCCCGGCGTCGCGGTGGGCGCCACCGTCGTCTTCCCGCTCGCCATGGGCATCTACATCACCCCGCTGCTGGTCGGCGGCGCCAACCAGCCGCTCGCCGGGCTGCGCGTCTACAGCCAGATCACCAGCGTCTTCGACTATCCGGTGGCGGCGGCGCTCAGCCTCACCCTGCTCCTGCTGACCCTGCTGGGCGTCTCCGCCCTCGGCACCGGATTCCGCTTCTGGGAACGGAGGCTCCATGGCTGACCCCGCCGTCGACCGTACGCACCACCACCCCGCCCCCGACGGGCCGCCCGCGGGGACCGGCACCCCCACCGCGGACACGGAGGCCGGCGCGTCCGCGCCCCGGGGCCCGTCCGCGAAGGCCCGTGCGGGCCGGGGCTCCGCCCTGCTGCGCCGCGCCGGGCGGACCGCGGCCGCGCTCCCCGCCGTCGCCGTCTTCCTCTACCTGCTGGCCCCGCTCGCCGTGCTGGCCCTCAGCTCCCTCAACTCCACCAGCTCACTGAGCTTCCCGCCCAGCGGGCTCTCCCTGCGCTGGTACTCCGAGGTCCTGTCCTCCCCGGACTGGCTGGTCTCCTTCCGGCTCAGCGGCGTCCTGGTGCTGCTCGTCGTCCTCACCACCGTCACCATCGGCACGCTCGCCGCGTACGGACTGGTCCGCGGCGACTTCCCGGGCCGCGGTGTGCTCTCCGGGCTGGCCCTCGCCCCGCTGATGGTCCCCGAGATCATCATCGGCCTCGGGCTGCTCTACTACTTCCAGGGCCTCGGCCTGGTCAACACCCTGCCCGGGCTCTGGCTGGCGCACTCCCTGGTCGCCCTGCCCTTCGTCATCCGTACGGTGATGGTCAGCGCCCAGGCGCTCGACCCGACCCTGGAACGCGCGGCGGCCACGCTCGGCGCCGGACGGGTCCGTACCTTCCTCACCGTCACCCTGCCGCTGCTGCGCCCCGGCATCCTCGCCGGAGCGGTCTTCGCCGCCGTCACCTCGCTCGGCGAGGTCGCGGTCTCGGCGCTGGTCTCCGGCTCCAACACGACCACCGTCCCGGTCCGTATCTTCTCGGCGGTCCAGTTCCAGCTCGACCCGTCGGTGGCCGCCGTCTCCACGCTCCTGATGCTCGTCAGCGTGCTCGTCCTGGTGGCCGTCGACCGGTTCACCAACTTCTCGGAGGTGCTCTGACCGTGCCCGCTGACCCCACCACGGCGGCCCCGCGTGCCCGAGTCGGCATCGACGTGGGCGGCACCTTCACCGACTTCGTCCTCGCCGTGCCCGGCGACCGGGGCGCTCTCCTCCACCACAAGGAGCCCAGCACCCCCGGCGATCCGGCGCGCGCCGTCGCCGACGGGCTCGCCGCCGTCCTCGACCGGGCCGGACTGCACCCCGGAGATCTCGCCGCCGTCACCCATGGCACCACCATCGGGCTGAACGCGATCATCCAGCGGCGCGGCGCCCGGATCGCCCTGGTCGTCACCGAGGGCTACCGGGACATCCTGGAGATCGGCCGCAGCCGGATGCCGTCCTCCTTCGACCTGCACGCGGCCAAGGAGGAACCGCTCGTCCCCCGCGACCGGATCGTGGAGATCCCCGCCCGGCTCGGCCCGGACGGCCGCCCCGTACGCGTCCCCGACGACCGTGAACTGGCCCGGGTCGCCGAGGAACTGCGCGCCACGGGCGCCGAGGCCGCCGCCGTCCTCGTGCTGCACGGCCACACCGACCCCGCCTTCGAGGCGGAGATCACCCGGCGGCTCGCCGCGCTCGTCCCCGGACTGCCGCTCACCTCGTCCGCCACGATCTGGCCCGAGGTCCGCGAGTTCGAACGCGCCCTCGTCACCTGCCTCAACGTGTACATCCAGCCGCTGATGCACCGCTACTTCGACCGGCTCGAAAGCCTGCTCGACGGGCTCGGCGTCACCGCCCCCGTCTACATCGCCGCGTCCAACGGCGGTTCGCTCAGCCTGCGTTCGGCCACCGAGCGCCCCATCGAGACCGTGCTCTCCGGGCCGGCGGCGGGCGTCACCGCCGCGACCCGCCTCGGCCGCGCGGCCGGGATCGGCCGGCTCGTCACCTTCGACATGGGCGGCACCAGCAGCGACATCGCCGTCGCCGTCGACGGCGAACCGGAGTTCGCCACGCACACCACCATCGGCGGACTCCCGCTGATCCTGCCCGTCGTCGCGGTCAACGCCATCGGCGCGGGCGGCGGTTCGGTCGTACGGGCCGACGCATACGGGGCCCTCAAGGTCGGCCCGCAGAGCGCCGGGGCCGACCCGGGACCCGTCGCCTACGGCCGTGGCGGCACCCGCCCCACCGTCACCGACTGCTATCTGCACACCGGCGTCATCGACCCCGCCACCTTCCTCGGCGGCCGGATGACCCTCGACGCGCCGGCCGCCGCCCGCGCCCTTGGCCTGGTCGGCGACGAACTCGGGTTCACCACCGCCGACCCCGGCGCCGCTGCGGACCGGGCGGCCGACGGCGCGCTGCGGGTCGCCACCGCCGGCATGGCCGTCGAACTCCAGAAGACCCTCGCCGGACGCGGCCTCGACCCCGCCGAGTTCACCCTCGTGCCGTTCGGCGGCGCGGGACCCACCCACGCGGCCGTGCTCGCCGAGGAGGTCGGCATCCCCGAGATCGTCGTCCCGCCCGCCGCCGCCACCTTCTGCGCGCTCGGCGCGGTCGGCGCCGACCTGCGCCGCGACTTCGCCCGCAGCCTGCGCCGCGACCTCGACGACACCACCGTCGCCGCTCTCCGCGACATCCTCGCCGGGCTGGAGCAGCGGGCCCGTGCCTGGCTCGCCGAACAGGGCCCCGCGAGCGCCCCGCCCGTCCTCACCCCGGCCGCCGACATGAGCTACACCGGCCAGGCGTACGAGCTGCGCGTACCGCTGCCCGCCCGGCTCACCCTGGCCGCGCTCACCGAGGCGTTCCACCGGGAACACGAACGGCTCTACGGTTTCCGCGACGCCACCGCGGCCGTCCGGCTCGGCACCGCCCGGCTCGCCATCAGCGCCGCCGGACCCGATCTCGCGACCGCCCCCGCCGAGGCCGCCCCGGCCGGCGGCCCACCGCCCGCGCCCGACAGCCACCGCACCGTCCTGCTCGCCGGAGAGCGCCTCACCGCCGGCGTCCACCGGCGCGACGCGCTGCACACCGGGCACACCCTCACGGGACCGGCCGTGATCGAACAGGACGACACGACCGTGCTGGTCCCGCCCCGCTGGTCGGCCACCGTCGACCCGCTCGGCAACCTCCGGCTCCGGCACTCCTGACCACCGCACAGCAGGCCACCGCACAGCGGGCCACGGCAAGGCAAGGACACCCCCGACCATGAAGCTCGACCCGGTCACCCTGGAGATCATCGGCAACAAACTCGGCGCCCTCACCGAGGAGATGTGCCTCACCCTCCAGCGCACCAGCCGCTCGCTGTACGTCAAGGAGACCGCCGACTTCTGCTGCGCGCTCGCCGGACCCGACGGCGCCTTCACCGCCTACCCGCGCGGCATCGGCGTCTCCGGTTTCGTCGGACTCGACGTCCGTACGGCCGTCGACCACGTGGGACCGCTGGAGCCCGGCGACGTCATCGTCACCAACGACCCGTACACCTCGGGCGGTCTGGCCACCCACCTCACCGACATCCAGCTCATCGAGCCGTACTTCCACGACGGCGAGATCATCGGCTACGGGTGGGCGTTCATCCACTGCTCCGACATCGGCGGCCGGGTCCCCAGCAGCCTGGCCCCCACCAACCACGAGATCTACCAGGAGGGCCTGCGGATACCGCCGGTCAAGCTCCTGCGGGCCGGCGAGCCCAGCCGCGACATCGCCGCGCTCCTCCAGGCCAACAGCCGCACCCCCGAGGCCAACGACGGCGACCTGCGCGCCATGCTCGCCGCCCTGCGCACCGGCCGCGAGCGGCTGGCCCGGGTCGTCGCGCAGCACGGCGCCGCCGATGTCGCCGCCGCCCACACCGACCTCGTCGACCACACCGCCGACCAGGCCACCGCCGCGCTCGCCACCCTGCGGGACGGCACCTACCGGTTCACCGACTACCTCGACGACGACGCCGTCTCCCCGGTGCCCGTACGGATCTCGGTCACGGCCACGCTCGACCGGGGTGCCCTGCACCTCGACTTCACCGGCACCGACCCCCAGGTCGACGCCGCGTTCAACATCGCCAGCCACGGCCGCGCCCACGCCTGGATCACCACCCGCGTCCTCGCCCTGATCTGCACGCTCGACCCGGGCATCCCGCTCAACGGCGGGCTGATCAGGCCGGTCACCGTCACCGCCCCCGAGGGCTCCGTCGTCAACGCCACGCCGCCCGCCGCCGTCGGTATCCGGCACGCCACCGCCTCCCGCGTCAACGACGCCCTCGGCGGGGCGCTCGGCCTCGCCGCGCCCGAGGTGATGCCCGCCGCCAGCAGCGGCCTCGTCGTGCCCGTCGTCGTCGCCGAGAGCGCGCCGGGCGGCGGCCAGAACGTCCAGGTTCTCGAACCCATGGTCGGCGGCACCGGCGCCCGGGACGGCGCGGACGGCGTCGACGGCCGCGACAGCGGGATCTCCAACCTCGCCAACAACCCCGTGGAGACCGTCGAGACCGAGATCGGCGCGGAGATCGTCCGCTACGCGCTGCGCCCCGACTCCGGCGGACCGGGACGCTGGCGCGGCGGCTGCGGCCTCGAACTCGTCTTCCGCGTCCTCGGCGACGACAGCAGGCTGCTCGCCCGCGGCCTGGAGCGGATGCGCTTCCGCCCCTGGGGCACCGCGGGCGGCGGCCCGGGCGCGCCCGCCGAACTCGTCATCAACGAGGGCCTGCCCGGCGAGCGCCGGTACACCAAGATCGACATGGTCGCGCTGCGCCGCGGCGACACCGTCACCCTGCGCACCTCCGGCGCGGGCGGCTACGGGGACCCCTGGACCCGTGACCCGGGCGCCGTCCTCGCCGACCTCGGGCGCGGGCTGGTCACCGAACGGGCCGCGGCGGCCACGTACGGAGTCGCCGTCACCACCGGGGCCGACGGCCGTCCCGTGCTCGACGAGACCGCCACCGCGGAGCTGCGGCGCACCCCGCCGGCCCCGCCCGCCGGGGCCGGACCCGAGCGCGCCGCCTGGGACGCGGTCCACGACACCGAGGCCGCCGACCGGCTGGTCGCCGCCCTCTTCCGGCTCCCGCCGTCCCGCCGCTCCACCCGCCGCGCCGCCGTCCACACGGCCGTGCTCGCCGCGCTGCCCGCCGGGTTCCCGGTCACCGCCGCCTCCGCCGCCGAAGTGGCCGAGGCCCGTGCCGTACTCGACCGGCGGACCGCCGCCCTGGAGGAGGAGATCACGGGCTGACCCCCGTATGCTGCGGCACCAAGCGCTCATCCGAAACAGTCAAACGAACACCCGGGCGACCGGATGCGCGATGATGGCGGCGCGAGGGCAAGGGGGCAGGGCGATATGCGGGAGCCGGTCGAACTCAGGCGGCAGCGGATCCTCGCGGCGGTGGAGTCGCGCGGCGCGGTCAAGGTCACGGTGCTCGCCGCCGAGCTGGAGGTCTCGGTGGTCACCGTACGCCGGGACGTCGAGGAACTGGCCAGGGCGGGCCGGCTGCGGCGCGCCCACGGCACCGCGCGCGCCCTCGGGGCCGCCCGGCCCCCGCAGTCCACCGCACCGCACCCCCGGCCGCCCGGGCACCCCGCCGAGGGCGGCGTGGTCGCCCTGGTCGTCCCCGAGCGCCACTCCTACCTGTACGAGGCGGTGCACGGCGCCCGGCCGGTCCTGGAGGCGGCCGGGTTCCAGGTCGCCCTGCACATCGCCCCCAAGGTACCCGGCGGTGAACGCCCCCTGGTGGAGCAGGCGCTGGAGAACGGCGCGCGCGGGCTGCTGATCGCCCCGCGCTGGCGCGGCGCCGCCGACGAGGAGGCCGACTACGGCTGGCTCGCCGCCACCGGGGTCCCGACCGTCCTGATGGAGCGCCGCCCGCGCCCCGGCAGCGTGCTGCACGCCCTCGACGTGGCCTGCTCCGACCACTGGTACGGGGTGCACCTCGCCGTCGACCACCTGGTCGGCCTCGGCCACCGCCGTATCGTCCTCGCCGCCCGCGACGACAGCCCCACGGCGCGCAGCGTCCGCGCCGCCTTCGCCGAGATCGCCGCCGCCCGCCCGGAGGTGACCCGCTGGCCGGTGGCGCTCTCCGCCCCCGACGCGGGCCCCGCGCCCGCCGCCCCCGCCGCGCGCGACCGCGCCCCGCTCGACCTCGCGGCGCTGCTGCGCGAGCACGGCGCGACGGCCGCGCTGCTCCACGGCGACGTGGACGCCCTGATGCTCGTCCAGGCCCTCGCCGAACAGGGCGTACGGGTGCCGCAGGAGTGCTCCGTGGTGGCGTACGACGACGTGGTGGCCGCGCTGGGCTCCACCCCGCTGACGGCGGTCTCCCCGCCGAAGGCGGCGGTCGGCCGGGCGGCGGCCGAACTCCTGGTCCGCCGCCTCACCTTGGGCCCCGAGGAGGCCGGCCCCGTACGCCGGATGGAGCTGCTGCCGGAGCTGAAGGTACGCGGCTCGACGCAGCGCCTGGTCCCCGATCCGCGTACAGAAGTGAGCGTTTGACCGTTTCAACTTTCTTCTGAGCGGTCTATTGACCAATTGTGATCAGCCGATCAGGATTCCCGTGTCTCGAACCGGAGCCGCGGGAGGCCCCCATGCCTGGTCGACAGAGCCGTCGATCCGTGCTGGCCACGATCGCCGCGCTGCCCCTGACAGGTGCCCTGGGCGCCTGCACCGGGGGCGGCGCGGACACCCGATCGGGCAGCGCGAGCACCACCAGCACCAGCGGAAAAGCCACGCACATCACCTTCTGGTCCGCGCTGCGCGGCAGCCAGGAAGTCGTGGACGCGTTCAACAAGACCCACGACACCATCCAGGTCGACTTCCAGCAGATCCCTTCCGGGGACGCCGGCGGTTACGCGAAGCTCAGCAACGCCGCCCGGGCGGGCAACGCCCCGGATGTCGCGACGCTGGAATATCCCCAGGTCCCCGGCTTCGCCATCGACGGCGTCGCCCGGGACATCACGGACCTGGTCAGCGATGGGCTGCGGGCGAAGCTGCTGCCGCAGGCGCTGGGCCTGACCACCTTCGAGAAGCGGACCTTCAGTCTGCCGCTCGACGTCGAGCCGATGGTGATGCACTACCGCGTCGACCTCTTCGAGAAGTACGGCCTCGACGTGCCCCGCAGCTGGGAGGAGTTCGAGTCCCTCGCCAGGACCGTACGCCGCAAGGCCGGGGACCGCCGGCTGGTGCTCTTCCCCACGGACGGCTTCACCCAGTTCGGCGCGTGGTCCTGGCAGGCCGGCGCCCAGTGGTTCGACACGGCGGGCGGCGCCTGGAACGTCTCGCTCGCCGACGAGCCGACCCGCCGCGTCGCGGCGTACTGGCAGCGGCTGATCGACGACGACCTGGTCTTCATGAACGCCGTCAACAGCCGGCAGAGCGACGCCCAGATCGGCAACGGCCTCGTCCTCACCCGGCTCACCGGGGCCTGGGAAGCCGGGGCGCAGATGAACAAGCAGCCCGGCCAGAAGGGGCTGTGGGCGATCGCCCCGCTCCCGCAGTGGGACGTCGACCGGCCCGCCGTCGGCACCCACGGCGGCTCGACCTTCGCGATCACCAAGGACAGCCGCCACCCGGAGGCCGCCATGGAGTTCATCGAGTGGCAGATCTCCCACCCCGACTCGCTCCGGGCCCGGCTCTCCAGCGGCGCCAGCAGCCAGTACCCGGCGGCGCCCGGTCTGATCGCCGTCGGCCGCGAGGCTTTCGACCGCGGTTACTACGGCGGTCAGGACATCTACACCCTCTTCGAGCAGCAGGCGCACACGATCCGCGACGGCTGGATCTGGGGCCCCCGGTCGACCGCCACCGGGCGGGTCATGCAGGACGGGTTCGCCCGGGCGAGCGGGGGGCGGGGCTCCCTGATCTCGGCGGTGCGCGCGGCGCAGGAAGGCACCATGCCGGACCTCAAGGCCCTGGGCCTCACCACCACCGAACGCAGCACCTGAGCACCGCGCCCTCTTCATCCCCGTCCCAGCAGCAGAGAGGCAGGTGACACCTCGTGACCACCCCCATGACCAACCCCGCGTCCGGCCCCCTCGCCACCCCCACGCCCCCGGCCACCGGCACCACCCCACGGTCCACCGCGAGCGGCGTCCCCGGCGGCCCCGCGACCACCGCCCGCTCCACCCGGAAGTCGGCCCGGCGCCGTGAACTCGGCGCGTGCGGGGTCCTGATGACCCCCTTCTTCGCCCTTCTCGTCACGGTCTTCCTGATCCCCGTCGGCACGGCCGTCTGGCTGAGCTTCTTCAGCAACGACCAGCCGGGCCTCGGCTTCGGCCCCGAACGGACCGTATTCGTCGGACTGCGCAGCTACCTCGCCGTCCTGACCGATCCGACCTTCCTCGGCGGACTCGGCACCGTCGCCCTGTACTGCGTGATCTACATACCCCTGATGGTGATCGGCGCCCTCGCGCTGGCCCTGCTGCTCGATTCCGGGGTGGTACGGCTGCGTTCCTGGGCCCAGCTCGGCCTCTTCCTGCCGCACGCCGTGCCCGGCATCATCGCCGCCCTCATCTGGCTCTACCTCTACACCCCCGGCATCAGCCCGATCATCGAGTTCTTCGGCAAGGCCGACATCACCATCGACTTCCTCGGTGTCAACACCGTGCTGCCGTCCATCGTGAACATCGCGCTCTGGAGCAACCTGGGCTACAACATGGTCGTCTTCTACGCCGCGCTCCAGGCCGTACCCCGCGAGGTCATCGAGGCGGCCGTCGTCGACGGCGCGGGGCCGGTCCGTACCGCCTTCCAGGTCAAGACACCGCTGGTGCGTCCCTCGATCGTGATGGTGGCCATGTTCACCCTCATCTTCGCCCTCCAGCTTTTCACCGAGCCGATGCTGCTCAGCGAGTCCACACCGATGATCAACTCGCGTTTCTCGCCCAGCATGTACATCTACGACGCGGCGTTCACCCGTAACAACTACAGTCTGGCCGCCGCCGCCTCCGTCGTCCTGCTCGTCTTCACCGTCGCCCTCTCCTACGGCGTCACCCGCTGGACCAACCGCGCCAACGCCCCAGAGGAGGCCGCCCGATGAGTGTCACGAGCGCGACGAGCACCGCCCCGCGCACCCCGCCGCCCGCCGTCACCCGCGGCGGTCCGCCCCGCCCGCCGCTCCTCGGCCGGGCCGTCGTCAACCTCGTCGTCGCCATCTCCGTGCTCTACACCCTGTTGCCGGTGCTCTGGCTGGTGCTGGCCGCGGGCAAGGACCGCGACGCCCTGTTCAGCAGCGACCTGCTCAGCGCGGGCAACTTCTCCTTCGTGCAGAACGTGCGGGACCTGTTCGCCATGGACGGCGGGCTGTACGGGCGGTGGTACGGCAACAGCCTGCTGTACGCGGTCGTCGGTGCCGCGCTCGGCGCCCTGATCTCCATCGCCTGCGGCTACGCCTTCGACAAGTACCACTTCCCGCACAAGGAGAAGCTGTTCGGGCTGGTCCTCGCCGCGGTGATGGTCCCGCAGACCGTCCTCGCGCTGCCGCTCTACCTGATGGCCTCGGGCACGGGCCTGGTGAACACCTTCTGGGCCGTCTTCATCCCCGTGCTCTTCAACCCCTTCGGCGTCTACCTCGGCCGGATCTTCAGCCAGGGGTATGTGCCGAACGAAGTCCTCGAAGCGGCACGGGTCGACGGCGCCGGCGAACTGACCACCTACGTACGGGTCGCCCTGCGGATGCTCGGCCCCGGGCTCGTCACCCTCTTCCTCTTCCAGCTCACCACCATCTGGAACAACTTCTTCCTCCCCATGGTGATGCTTTCGGACCAGGACCTGTATCCGGTGAGCCTCGGCCTCTTCACCTGGAACAGTTCCGCGTCCGTCTCCCCGGAGTACTACCCCGTGGTGATCACGGGCTCGCTGCTCGCGATCCTGCCGCTGATCGTCGCCTTCGTTCTGCTCCAGCGCTTCTGGAAGTCCGGACTCACCGCGGGCTCCGTCAAGTAGCGGCGCCGCGGGACCAGCCGCCCGGCCAGGCAGGACCGCCGTCCTGTACACCCGTACCAGGAGAGAGAGATGCCCCCCACCCCGACCGCACGCCCCCGTCCGCGCGCCGCGCTCGCCATGTCGCCCCAGGCCGCGGCGGCCGTCCTCGATCCGGAGAGCCTGGCCGCCCTCGGCGCGGTGTGCGCGCTGACCCCACCACCCGTCCTCGACGACCTCACCACCGACCGGGCCCGCGCCACCCTCGCCGACGTGGAACTCCTTGTCACCGGCTGGGGCTGCCCGCCCCTGGACGCGGCGGTGCTGGCGGCGGCGCCCCGGCTGCGGGCCGTGGTACACACCGCGGGCACGATCCGCTCCCATGTCACCGAGGAGTGCTGGGAACGCGGCATCGAGGTCTCCTCGGCCGCCGCCGCCAACGCCCTGCCCGTCGCGGAGTACACCGTCGCGATGATCCTGCTCTCCGGCAAGCGGGTGCTGGAGCGCGCCCGCGATCTGCGCGCCACCCACGACCGCGGCGACTGGCTGAGGATCCCCTCCCACATCGGCAACTACGGCCGCACCGTGGGCATCCTCTCGGCCTCGCTGATCGGCCGCCGGGTGATCGAACTGCTCCGCCCGTACGACCTGCGGATCCTGCTGCACGACCCGTACGTCGGCGACGCGGAGGCGACCGCGCTCGGTGCGCACCCCGTCGGACTCGCAGAACTCTTCGCACAGAGCGACGTGGTCAGCGTCCACACCCCGCTGCTGCCCGCCACGCGCGGCCTCGTCAGCCGTGAACTCCTCACCTCCATGCGCCCCGACAGCGTGCTCATCAACACCTCGCGCGGGGCCGTCGTCGACCAGGACGCCCTCACCGACGTCCTGCTCGCCGAGCGCATCCGGGCCGTCCTCGACGTCACCGACCCCGAGGTCCTGCCGCCCGGACATCCGCTCTGGACGTGCGAGAACGCGACCATCACCCCGCATCTCGCGGGCTCGCAGGGCAACGAGCTGCGCCGGCTCGCCGACCTGGCGCTCGGTGAGGTCACCCGCTGGGCGGCGGGCGAAGGCTTCGTCCACCCCGTACGACGCGAAAGGCTGGCATTCCTCGCATGACCGCACCCCATGTCACCCCGACCCCCCTCGCCTTCGAACTCCCCTCCGACGACCGGGTGCTGAGCCCCCGCACCGGCTACACCCGGGCCCACTGGGAGGCCGCCGCCGACGGACTGCTGCGCGCCGCCTGGCGCTGGGCCACCCCCGGCAACGCCCTGCTCGACCTGCCGGGACGGCCCTCGCGCTCCGGCGTACGCTCCGACGGCCTCGAAGGCTACGCCCGTACGTTCCTGGCCGCCGCCTTCCGGGTCGCGGGCGCGGGCGGCAAGGACCCGGGCGGCTGGCTCGAACGGTACGCGGACGGGCTCGCGGCGGGCACCCGTACCCCCGGCCGGGACGACACCGAGTCGTGGCCGCTCATCCTCGACCACCACGTACAGGGCCAGCCCATGGTCGAGTCCGCGTCGGTCGCCCTCGGCCTGCGGCTGACCGCGCCCTGGCTCTGGGACCGGCTGGACCCCGGCGTCCAGGACCGCGCCGAGGAGTGGCTGCGCGGCTCCCTGCGCCACACCCCCGCCCCCAACAACTGGTATCTCTTCCCCTACTCCGTGGCCGGGTTCCTGGAGTCCGTCGGCCGCGGTGACGCCGAGACGGCGCGCGCCAGGGAACGGGCGCTCACCCTCCTGGAGAGCTGGTACCGGGGCGAGGGCTGGTACGCCGACGGCGACAGCCGCGCCTTCGACCACTACAACGGCTGGGCCCTGCACCTCTATCCGCTGCTCGACGCCCATCTCGCGGGTGACACCGAGGCGTCCGCGCACCACGGCGCCCGGCTCCGCGCCCACCTCGACGGCTTCTCCCTGCTCTTCGGCGCGGACGGCGCGCCGCTGCACTTCGGCCGCTCGCTCACCTACCGGTTCGCGGCGGGCGCGGCGGTCGGCCTCGGCGCCGTCACCGGACACACGCCGCTCGCGCCCGGGGCGTCGCGCCGGGTGGTGAGCGGGGCGCTGCGGTACTTCCTGGACCGGGGGGCGACCGGTGACGACGGGCTGCTGAGCCTGGGCTGGCACGGCCCGCACGACGCGACGCTCCAGTACTACTCGGGGCCCGCCTCCCCGTACTGGGCGTCCAAGGCGTTCGTCGCGCTCCTCGCGCCCGAGGACCATCCGCTGTGGACCGCCACGGAGGAACCCGCGCCGAGCGAGGGCCCCGACCGGGTGCTGGCCCTGCCCGTACCGGGCCTGCTCGTCCAGTCGACCCGCGCGGACGGGATCGTACGGCTGCACAACCACGGCAGCGACCACATCCGTCCGCACGAGGGCGAGGCGGGGGTGCCGGACGATCCGCACTACAGCCGGGGCGCCTACTCGACCGGCACCGGCCCCACCGCCGCGGCCAACGTCGCCGACAACCACGTGGCGCTGGAGATCTCGGGCCGCTCCAGCGGCCGCCGCCGGATCCACCCGCTGGGCGCGGGCGGCGGGGCCGGCTGGGGCTGGGCGGCCTCCTGGCACCGCCCGGTCTTCGCCTCCGGCGCGCCCATGGTGCCCGGACTGCGGGTGGAGAGTGTCACCGTGGCCCGGGGGCGGTACGAGCTGCGGGTGCACCGGGTGGTGGGCGCCCCGCCGGGCGCGCGGCTCCGCCAGACGGGCTGGGCGACCGGTCCCGGCGAGGAGGTACGGTCCGCCCTGCGCGGGCTGCACGGCTGGGCGGCGGAGCCGGAGGAGCGACGGGCGCCGCAGGGAACGGCGTTCACCCGCTGGGCGGTGGTGCCGGAACTGACCGGGCCGGCCGAGGGCACGGCGCTCTTCGCCGCCCTCGCGACACTCACGGCGGAGCCCGGCGCGGCTCCGCTGTCCGGCGCGGTGAGCGAGGTGACGGTGGACGGCGGAACGATCGAGGTCCGGTGGACCGACGACGGATCGCGGACCCGGATCGCCTTCGACCCGCTGACGGTCGGTCACGGCTGAGGACGGGGAACCGCCCCTGACGCCGTGCCCCCGGCTGCTGTCGTAGCCGCTCCGCCACTGTCTTTCGAAATAAATCGGAACTGACGGGGACCGTGCATCGTTGCAGGTGAACAGGGCAGGAAAAACCT
>NZ_JBFBJB010000069.1:0-49207 GCF_040685895.1 Streptomyces sp. NPDC088124
GACGGTGGAGCCGGAGGACCCGACGCTCCCGCGTCGCCTCCCTCCTCCGCCTTGCCGGACTTGCCCCTCGACCCGCTCCTTCCTCCACCCCACCTCTCCGCCCGACCTCTTGCCGCCGCTCACGACAACGGGCCCGGTCGCGCACCGCACGGGTGCGTGACCGGGCCCGGGGGCCGCGGCGGGCCGGGCCTACGCGGTCCACTCCGCCCAGGACATGTTCCAGCCGTTGAGGCCGTTGTCCGGGGCTATCTGCTTGTCCTTCGAGTTCTTCACGATCACCACGTCGCCGATGATCGAGGAGTTGTACATCCACGCCGCGGGGGTGCCGTTGTTCCCGCCGCCCCGGAGGTCGCGCAGTCCGACGCAGCCGTGGCTGACGTTCGCCGAGCCGAAGGTGCCCGAGGACGCCCAGTAGTTGCCGTGCAGGAAGGTGCCGGAGGTGGAGAGACGCATCGCGTGCGGCACGTCCTTGATGTCGTACTCACCACCGAAGCCGACCGTGGCGCCGTTCATCCGGGTCACCGCGTACTTCTCGCTGATGACCATCTGGCCGTTGTACGTGGTGGTCGACGGGGCGCCCGCGGTGATCGGGATGGTCTTGACCAGCTTGCCGTCCCGGACGACCTTCATCGTCTTGGCGCTCGCGTCGACGGTCGAGATCTGGCTGCGGCCGATGGTGAAGGAGACGGTCTTGGCCTGCTTGCCGTAGACGCCGGGGCGGCCCTCGACGCCGTCCAGGTCGAGCTTCACGGTCACCTTCGTGCCCGGCGCCCAGTACTTCTCGGGGCGGAAGTCGAGCCGGTCGTTGCCGAACCAGTGGCCCTCCACCGGGACGGACGGCTCGGCCGTCACCGTGATGGCCTTCTCCACGGCCTCGGGCTCGGTGATGCCCCGGGTGAAGTTGATCGAGACCGGCATGCCGACGCCGACCGTCGAGCCGTCCTCGGGCGTGTAGGTGCCGATGAAGGTGTTCTTCGGTACGAGTGTGGTGAACGTGGTGTCCTTCGCGGACTCCCGGCCGTCGGCGTCCTCGGCGATCGCGTGCACCTTGTACCGGGTGCCGGAGGCGAGGTGCTGGAGCGGCTCCCAGGCCGTACCGTCCGCCGAGAGCTTCCCCTCGACCGCGTCGCCCTTGTCGTCCTGGACGGTGACGGTGGTCAGCTTGCCCTTGGCCGCGGAGACCTTGAGCGCGCCCGTGGTCTCCACGGCCTTGGCGTCGTCCTTGGGTTCGATCGTCACCACCGCGACGGAGGCGGCGTTCTTCACCTCCGCCGCGCCCTTCCCGTCACCCTTGTCGTCGTCACCCGCGCCGGAGCCGCCGCCCCCGCCGCACGCCGTCACCACCAGGAGCAGCGCCCCCAGCAGCAGGGCGAGCGGCCCCGTACGTCCGCGCCCGCGCCCGCGTCCTGATGTCGCCGATATCGGCAGCCCGTTCACCATGGTGTCTCCCCTCGCGCGGCCTGGCCCCGCCACGGCCCGCACCCCCGCGCGTCGAGTGCACGCGCATGGCGATAGATAATCACATGGTGAGCTCGGTGTAGATCTCCCGTCTGTCACCGTTCCGTCCCAACAGGCCAGGACGGCGCAGGTCATGGCGGTGGTACGGGGCAGGGCCCCTTCCGTGTACCGGCAGACGGCGTCGAGAAGGGGCCCTGGGGAACGGCCCGGAGGGAATGGCCCGGGGAAACGGCCCGGGGGCCTCAGCGGAGTGCCGAGCCCGCCTTCCACCGCTTCCACTCCATGTTCCAGCCGCCGAGGCCGTTGTCCGGAGCGACCGTACGGTCCTTGGAGTTGACCACCTCCACCACATCGCCGACCAGGGTCCGGTCGAAGAACCAGCCGCCCGGGGTGTCGGCGCCGCCGCCCTTGGTGTCGCGCAGCCCCACACACCCATGGCTCACGTTCTCGGAGCCGAACGTGTCCGCGGACTCCCAGTAGTTGCCGTGCAGGAACGTGCCCGTGGTGGTGAGCCGGATCGCGTGCGGCACGTCCTTGATGTCGTACTCGCCGCCGAACCCGACCGACCTGCCGTTCATGCGCGTCACCTCGTGCAGCTCCGTCACCACCATCTTCCCGTTGTACGTGGGGCTCTTGGCGTCGCCCGCGGTGATCGGCAGCGTCGACAGCAGCTCGCCGTCGCGCCGTACCTCCATGGTGTGCTCCTCCACGTCGACCAAGGAGGCCTGGGAGCGGCCCACCGTGAAGGCGAGCGTCTTGTGCTGCATACCGAAGACGCCGGGCGCCCCCTCGACGTCCCGCAGTCCCAGCTCGACCGTGACCTCGGTGCCCGGCTCCCAGTACTCCTCCGGACGGAAGTCGAGCCGCTCGTCGCCGAACCAGTGGGCCGCCACCTCCACCGGCGGGTCCGAGGTGATCCGGATGGCCCGCTGGACGGCGGCCCGGTCCCGGATCTTCCGGTTGAAGTCGACGGAGATGATCATTCCGGTGCCGACGGTGGCCCGGTTCTCCGGCGAGAAGTAGGCCGTGAACCGGTCATCGGGCACCGCCGTCGTGAAGGTGGTGTGGCGCGCCGAGCGGCGCCCCGCGCCGTCCACGGCGACCGCGTCCACGCGGTACTTGGCGGCGAGCGCGACGACCGCCCCGCCGCTCGGGCGCCATGAGCGGCCGTCCGCGGAGATCCGCCCCGGCAGCTCCGCCGGGCGCGCGTCCTCCACCTGGGTCACCTTCACCCGTTCGAGCCTGCCGTCCGGGATCCGCACCTCGATCCGGTCCGTCCGCGCGACCCCCTTCGTCCCGTCCTTCGGGGTGACGGCGATGGTGTCGGCGTGGGTGTCGGCGGCGTCCCCGGCCGGGGTGCCGGTGAGCGCCCCGTCCTTGCCCTCCAGCAGCGCGGCGCCGCCGGTGCACCCGGCCAGAGCGGTCACTCCGGCGATCAGCGCCGCGATCATTCCTGCCCGGGCCGAGGCGGTCACCCTGTGAGCCCCTGCCCGTTTCGTCACGTTTCTCATGACCGCCCAACGACCACCCCCCTCCGGGGGAAACGTGAGGGCGGGCCCTCTTGGGGGCAGAACAGGGGAAGGACCACGCGAGGAGCGCGCCACGGCCGGGACGCCGTGCGCGCCGGGGAGCGGGGCCCATGAGCCGCGGGAGGCCGGTCAGTGGCGAGCGCAGCCGAGCAGGAGACAGCCCATCAGGAACACACCACGGAAGACACCACGGAGCGGACCACAGAGCAGGCCACGGAGCAGGTCACGGGGCAGGTCACGGGGCAGGTCACGGGGCGCCCGGCGGAGCGCCCCGCGCGGGCGGAGCGTCCGTCCGGCGCCCCCGCGCCCGTCGTCAGGCCGGGCGCGCCGAATCCTCTCGGGGCCCGCTACCGGGTCGGCCCCGACGGCGTCGCGGGCACGAACTTCGCGCTCTGGGCGGGCGGCGCGGAGGCGGTCGAGATCTGTCTGTACGACGACCAGGGCGCCGAGACCCGGCTGCCGCTGACCGAGCTGACCCACGAGATCTGGCACGGCTTCGTCCCCGGGGTCGGCCCGGGACAGCGGTACGGGTTCCGCGTCCACGGCCGCTGGGACCCGTGGACGGGCGCGCGGTGGAACCCGGCGAAACTGCTGCTCGACCCGTACGCGCGCGCCGTCGACGGGGAGTTCGCGCTGCCCCCGGAGGCCTACGGCCACGTACGGGACTGGCCGCAGCCGCAGGTAGCCGACACCGTACGGGACGACCGCGACTCCGCCCCGTTCGTCCCCAAAGGGGTCGTCGTCCACGACGGCGCGCCCGACGACGGCTGGACGGACGACCGGCGCCCCAAGACACCACTGGCCGACTCCGTCATCTACGAGGTGCACGTACGGGGCTTCACCAAGCTCCACCCGGGGATCCCGGAGCGGCTGCGCGGCACGTACGCGGGCCTCGCGCACCCGGCGGCGATCGGCCATCTGCGGCGCCTCGGGGTGACGGCGGTCGAGCTGCTTCCCGTACACCAGTTCGCACACGAGGACCATCTCCTGCGCCGCGGCCGGCACAACTACTGGGGCTACAACTCCATCGGCTACTTCGCCCCGCACGCCGGGTACGCGGCGAGCGGCACCCGCGGCCAGCAGGTCGAGGAGTTCAAGGAGATGGTGCGCGCGCTGCACGCCGCCGGGATCGAGGTCATCCTCGACGTGGTCTACAACCACACGGCGGAGGCGGGTGAGCGGGGTCCGACGCTCTCCCTGCGCGGGATCGACAACCGCGGCTACTACCGGCTGCCCCCGGACGCCCGCCGGTACACCGACTACACGGGCTGCGGGAACACCCTGCACGTCGTACAGCCGCAGGTGCTGCGGCTGATCACCGACTCGCTGCGCTACTGGGTGACGGAGATGGGCGTGGACGGCTTCCGCTTCGACCTGGCGGCGGCCCTGGCCCGCTCCATGCACGACGTGGACATGCTCTCGCCGTTCCTCGCCGTGATCGCCCAGGACCCGGTGCTGCGCCGGGTGAAGCTGATCGCGGAGCCGTGGGACGTGGGCAGCGGCGGCTACCAGGTCGGCGCGTTCCCGGCGCTGTGGACGGAGTGGAACGACCGCTACCGCGACGCCGTACGGGACTTCTGGCGCGGCGCGCTGCCCGACGTACGGGACCTCGGCTACCGGCTCTCCGGGTCGAGCGACCTGTACGCGGCCGGCGGCCGGCGGCCGTACGCCTCCGTCAACTTCATCACCGCGCACGACGGTTTCACCCTGCGCGACCTGGTGTCGTACGAGCGGAAGCACAACGAGGCCAACGGCGAGGGCAACCGGGACGGGACGCACGACAACCGGTCCTGGAACTGCGGCGCCGAAGGCCCGAGCGACGACCCCGAGGTCAACTCCCTGCGGTGGCGCCAGATCCGCAACCTGCTGACCACGCTGCTGCTGTCGACGGGCGTGCCCATGCTGGTCGCGGGCGACGAGATGGGCCGTACGCAGCGCGGCAACAACAACGCGTACTGCCAGGACAACGAGGTGAGCTGGCTCGACTGGTCACTGCTCGACGAGGACAGCACACAGGGCGAACAGGGCGGCGAACAAGGCGCGCACGGCCCCGGACAGGGCGTGCGGGGTGAGCGGCGTGCGCGGGAGGCCCGGGGCCTGGCCGACGGGGCGGAGCACGGGCCGCTGGAGCTGCACCGGCTCGCCGTCCGGCTGCTCGCGCTGCGCCGCGCCCACCCGGTGCTGCGCCGCCGCGCCTTCTTCTCCGGCCGTCGGCAGGCCCCGGACGGGCTGCGGGACCTGGCGTGGTTCACCCCGTGCGGCGCGGAGATGACCGAGGCGGACTGGTACGCCCCCGCGCCGACGCTCGGGCTCTTCCTCTCCGGGCGCGACATCCCGGGGCGGGACGCGCGGGGCGAGAAGATCACGGACGACAGCTTCCTGACGGTCCTGCACGCGGGCGCCGGGCCGGTGGAGTTCACCCTGCCCGGGCCGCCGTGGTCGGGCGCGTACGAGCTGGTGGTGGACACCGCGCGGCCGGACCAGCGGGCGGCGCCGGGGACGGTGCACAAGGGCGGCGCGGTGGTACGGGTCCCGGCGCGGGCGGTGCTGCTGTTCCGGGTGACCGCGTGACCGGCGCCCCGTGACGTCCCGTGACGTCCGGTGGCGTCCGGTGGCGGCGGGGACGCCGTGAAACCGTGGGAGCTGTGGGAGCCGTCAGCCGAGGATGCCCCGGTCGTAGCCGGCCGCGACCGCCGCCGCGCGGTCCTTCACGCCGAGCTTGGCGTAGAGATGGGTGAGATGGGTCTTCACCGTCGCCTCGCTGATGAAGAGTTCGGCGGCGATCTCCCGGTTCGACGTCCCCCTGGCGACCCAGCCGAGCACCTCGCGCTCGCGCGCCGACAGGGGTTCGCCCCCGGCGGCGGCCGGGGACCTCACGTGCGAGACGAGGCGGGAGGCGACGGCCGGCGAGAGGACCGTACGGCCGTCGGCGGCGGCCCGTACCGCCGTGAACAGTTCCTCGCGCGGGGCGTCCTTGAGCAGATAGCCGGTCGCGCCCGCCTCGATCGCGGGGAGCGTGTCGGAGTCCGTGTCGTACGTGGTGAGGACGAGGACCCTGGCGCGGGCGCCCCGGCGGCCGAGTTCGGCGATCGCGTCGACCCCGCCGCCGCCCGGCATCCGCAGGTCCATCAGGACGACGTCGGGGTCGAGACGGGTGGCGAGCGCGACGCCCTCGACGCCGTTCGCGGCCTCGCCGAGCACCCGGAAGCCGGGCGTGGACTCGAACATGCCGCGCAGACCGTCCCGTACGACGGGGTGGTCGTCGACGAGGATCAGCGTGATGATCCGGTCCGGCGCACCGGTCCCGCCGGTTCCGCCGGTCCCGCCGGTTCCGCCGGATCCATCAGTGGGTTTGTCAGTCATGGCGCACCAACGGTACGCGAGCCGAGACCGCCGTCCCCTCGCCCGGTGCCGACTCGACGGTGACCGTGCCCGCGAGGCGTTCCGCCCTGGCGCGCATCCCGGCCAGGCCGAAGCCGCCCGTACCGGAGCGCGGGGGCGGCGACAGCGGGTCAAAGCCCCGGCCGTCGTCGCGGATGTCGAGGGTGATCTCGTCGCCCATGTAGGAGAGCGTGACGCCCACGCGCCGGGCCGCCGCGTGCCGGTCGGTGTTGGCCAGGGCTTCCTGGGCGATACGGAGCAGGGTCGCCGCGACCTCGTCGTGCAGCGGCTCCTCCGTGCCCGTGACGGTGAACCCGGCCCGCAATCCGGAGCGTTCGGCCCAGCCGGAGACCGTCTTGCGGAGCGCCTTGGGCAGCGTG
The DNA here is from genome assembly GCF_040685895.1 of Streptomyces sp. NPDC088124. Lineage (NCBI taxonomy): Bacteria > Bacillati > Actinomycetota > Actinomycetes > Kitasatosporales > Streptomycetaceae > Streptomyces > Streptomyces sp. NPDC088124. The sequence continues at coordinate 6,749 of NZ_JBFBJB010000069.1, forward strand.
TCGTGCTCCAGCTCGGCCGGGCCGAGATTCTGTACGGACCTGCGCGCCTCCCCGAGGCTGTGCCGGGCGAGGTCGGCGGCCCGCTTCAGATGGACCCGGGCAAGCTCGCGGTCGGGGGTGAGGGTGACCACCTGGAGCTGGGCGATGATCCCGGCCAGCCCCTGCGCGATGGTGTCGTGGATCTCGGCGGCGAGCCGGCGGCGCTCGTCGGCGACGCCCGCCTCCCTGGCCTGGACGAGCAACTGGGCCTGGAGGGCGGCGTTCTCGGCGAGGGCCTGCTCCAGCCGGGCGTTGGTGCGCTCCAGCTCGGCGATGGTGGCGGCCTTCTCCCGTACGTTCTCGGCCTCCCGCTCGGCGATGTGGCCGAGGACGGTCACGAGGGAGCAGTGCAGCAGGAAGAGCGCCGCGAGGACGAACGCCTGGAGAAGGGATTCCGGCGGCAGCCCGCCGGACTGCGAGCCCGCCATGGTGACGGCCGTGACGAACATGCCGGCGCGGGCGTACCGCCGGGGCATGAGCCGGTCGACGTCGAAGTAGCCGAGGATGGCGTAGATGGAGTAGAAGGGGTGCAGCCAGGTGAGCGCGAACGCGAGGACCGTACGGGACACGTAGTAGAACTGGGCGGGCCGGGACTGCGCGGGCACCCGGTCGCGGGTCCGGTGCCACCACAGCTGGAGCACGACGGTCGAGAGCAGCAGCGCGGCGCTCGGGACGGGCGCGCGGTCACGGTCGACGAAGACCGAGATGGCGGTGGAGAGCGCGAGCGTGGCGTACGGGCCCCAGCGGTAGAACTGCGCCCAGCGCTCCTCCACGGAGACGGACGCGGAGACGGACGCGGGCACGGACGCGGGCACGGACGCGGATGCGGGCCCCGGCACGGACGCGGATGCGGGCGCCGGTACGAGCGCGGGGGTCGGGGAGGTCGGGGTGCCTGGCATGTCCACAGTGTGCCCGCACGTCGCCACGGTGGCGCCGTCGCTCATCCGGTCACTCCCACCGGAACCGGCGGGCCGCCACGGCCGTCAGCACGACCGCCCACAGCGCCGTCACCCCGAGATGGCTCCAGCTCGGCCAGTCACCGCGCGTCGCCTGGTCGAGCGCCTGGGAGGCCGCGCCGAAAGGAGTGAACTCGACGATGTGGCGCAGGGTGCCCGGCATCGTCTGCACCGGCAGATAGACGCCCGCCGCGAACATCGAAGGGAAGAAGGCGGCGGATCCGACGGCTCCGGCGATCTTCTGCGTACGGGAGACCGCCGTCACCACCGCTCCCAGCGCGAGGGCGCTCACCGTGGCGAGGACCAGGGCCACCGCGTAACCGGCGAGCTGACCAGGCAGTTCGACACCGAAGGCGATTCTGCCCACCAGGATCACCAGGGCGGCGGCGCAGAGCGCGGCGACCCCGTGCAGCAGGATCTGGGCGCCGAGCAGGGAGGCGGGCCGTACGGGGGTCGTCGACATCCGGCGCAGGATGCCGCGTTCGCGGTAGCCGGTGAGAACGGGCGGCATGGCCTGGAGCCCGGCCATGATCATGGCGAGCAGGACACCGACGGGCACGTAGAGATCGATGACGCGCCGGCCGCCGAGTGAGTCCGAGCTCTCGCGGAAGGAGGGGATCAGTCCGAGGATCACCGTCAGGAGGGTCGGGAAGAGGACGACCCAGAAGAGGCTGCCGGGCTCACGGAGGAAGAGCCGGGCCTCGGTCCTGACGACGAGTGCGGTGGCATAGGAGGAACGGGGAGCGGCGGTGGCGGGGGCGGACATCGGTCAGACCTTCTTTCCGGCGGGGCTCACGGCGGCGGTGGGGCTCACAGGGACCGTGAGGACCGTGGGGTCCGACGTCTCCGACGTCTCCGTGAGGTCGAGGAACGCGTCGTCCAGGGTCGCCTCGGTGACCCGGAGCTGGCGCGCCGTGACGCGGTGCCGGGCGAGCAGGATGATCACCGCGTTGACGGTGTCGTCCGTCCCGTTGATGACCACACGGCCGCCCCGGGTGTCGACGGAGGCCGCCTGCGGCAGCGCGGCCAGTTCCGCGTCGTCGAGCGGCGCCGAGGGGGTGAACGAGATGACGGTGGACGCGGCCGAGCGGCCGATCAGCCCGGACGGGGTGTCGAGCGCCGCGACCCGGCCGCCGTCGATCACGGCGATCCGGTCGCAGAGGCGCTGGGCCTCCTCCATGAAATGGGTGACGAGCAGTACGGTCACGCCGGAGTCCCGTACCTCCTCGATCAGGCTCCAGGTGTCGCGGCGGGCGCGCGGGTCGAGGCCGGTGGTCAGCTCGTCGAGGACGACCACGCGCGGATTGCCGATCAGCGCGAGCGCGATGAACAGCCGCTGCTTCTGGCCGCCGGACAGCTTCGCGAACCGGGTCGACAGCCGGGAGGCGAGGCCGAGCCGTTCGGCCAGGGGCCGCCAGTCCGCGGGCTCCGGGTAGAACGCCGCGTACAGCTCCAGCGCCTCCCGTACGGTCAGCTTCGCCTGGAGCTCGCTCTCCTGGAGCTGCGCGCCGAGGATCCGGGTCACGCGGTCGTGGTCGGCGACCGGATCGAGCCCGGCGACCCGGACCGTGCCGCCGTCCGGGGCCCTGAGCCCCTCGACGCATTCGACGGTGGTCGTCTTGCCGGCGCCGTTGGGCCCGAGGATCCCGAAGATCTCCCCCTCGTCCACGGTGAAGGAGACTCCGTCCACCACGGTTCGGCCCCCGTACGCCTTGCGCAGACCGTTGACTTCGATGATCGCCATGAGGACAAGGGTTCCGTGCGGGGGCGCAGAGCGGCATCGGCCACCACGCTCGAACTACCATCATCCGATCGGTTGATGTGGTGGTACGACCGGACGAGAGTGGCAGGAAAACCACATGAGCCTTGTCAGTGCCGGACCGTAGGCTCGCTCTGATGACCGAAACAGATGCACCCGCCAAGGACCGGCCCGCGGAACGCCCCGGGGAGCGGTCCTCCTCCGTCCGTTCGCTGCTGCGGTTGTGGCCGTACGTACGACCGGTGCGCAGGCGTCTCTTCTGCGCGGCGGTCGTCGCGATAGTGGCGTCGTGCCTGGGGCTGGTGATGCCGCTCGTCCTGAAGTGGATGGTGGACGGCCCGGTGACGGACCGGGACCCCGGGGGCGTGTGGCTCGGCGCGCTGGCGCTGTTGGGGCTGGGGATCGCGGAGGCGCTGCTGTTCGGGCTGCGGCGGTGGCTGGTGGCCCGGCCGCTGGCGGGGGTGGAGGCGGCGATGCGCGCCGATCTCTACCGCCATCTGCAACGGCTGCCGGTGTCCTTCCACGACCGTTGGCCGTCGGGCCAGTTGCTCTCGCGCGGCACGACGGACCTCATGCTGCTGCGGATGTTCCTGGCCTTCCCGCTGACCTTCCTCCTGGTCAACGGGGTGACGATTCTGATCGGCTTCGTCATTCTGCTGCTCCAGGACTGGTCGTTGGGGCTGGTGCTGCTGCTCCCCGTCGCACCGCTGGTGATCGTCTGTTCGCTCTTCGAGACGCGCTACTCCCTGGTCGCGCGGAAGGCGCAGGACCAGGTCGGTGATCTGACGACGGTGATCGAGGAGAGCGTGCTCGGCATCCGGATCATCAAGGGGTTCGGCCGCCACCGCAGCCAGGCGCTGGCCTTCCGTGAGCTCGCGCGGCGGCTGCGCTCGACGGAGCTGGTCAAGGCGCGGCTGCTGGCCGGGATCTGGGCCGTCATCGTGACCGTTCCCGAGCTGGCCATCGGCGCGGCGCTGGTGCTGGGCACGATCCAGGTGGCGGACGGCGGGCTTTCGGCGGGCACGCTGGTGGCGTTTCTCTCGACGGCGCTGGCGCTGCGCTGGCCGGTGGAGTCCATCGGGTTCCTGCTGGCGATGAGCCAGGAGTCGGCGACGGCGACCGACCGGTACTTCGAGGTGATGGACGTACGGGAGGAAGAAGAAGCACCAGCAGCAGCGAAAGCGGAAGCAGAAACGAAGGCGGGTGCGCCGGGAGCAGCAGCGGGCGACCCCCCGGCCGACGGTCCGCACGGCACGGACAGTGCGCACGGCGCGGACGGCACGCGGGGCGGGATGCGCTTCGAGGGGGTCTCGTTCCGCTATCCCGACGCCCCCGCCGACTCGGCGCCCGTCCTGGACCGGATCGATCTGCACATCCGGCCCGGCGAGACGATGGCGCTGGTCGGGGCCACGGGTTCGGGCAAGACGACGCTGACCGCGCTCGTACCACGCCTGCACGAGGCGACGGCGGGGCGGATCACCCTGGACGGGCAGGACATCACCGAGCTGCCCAGACGGCGGCTGCGGGAGCTGGTGTCCGTGGCCTTCGAGGAGCCCACGCTCTTCTCCGCGACGGTCGGGGAGAACGTCCTGATGGGCGCGGCGGATCTCGGGGAGGACGCGCTGCCGCGCGCGCTGGACGTGGCACAGGCGGACTTCGTCGAGGCGCTGCCGCACGGCACGGAGACCGAGGTGGGCGAGCAGGGCCACAGCCTCTCCGGCGGTCAGCGCCAACGGCTCGCGCTGGCCAGGGCGGTGGCCGGCCGACCACGCTTCCTCGTGCTGGACGACCCGCTCTCCGCACTGGACGTGCACACGGAGGCACGGGTGGAGGCGGCGCTTCGGCGGGTCCTGCGGGACACGACGGCGCTGGTCGTGGCGCACCGGCCGTCGACGGTGCTGCTCGCCGACCGGGTGGCGCTGATCTCCGGGGGGCGGGTCGCCGCCGTGGGGACACATCAGGAACTGCTGCGGAGCAGCACGGAGTACGCATGGCTGATGTCCGGGGCCGCCGCGCCCGTTGAGGAGAGTGTCCGATGACGACGTCGACCACGACGGACGGGCACGGCCCGGAACCCGATCCCGAAGCGGAAGTGGAAGCGGAGGCCCGGCGGGAGGCGCTCGCCGCCCGCTCCGCGAGCCTGGACGAGGACGGGGCTCAGGCCCAGAACCTGGACGGGGCCCAAGACCGGAGCCGGGCCAGGCGCCTGGACCTGGACCTGGACAAGGCGACCCCGTCGCCACTCCCGCTCTCCTCCGACGCGGACGATCCCTTCGGGAAGGACGCGCTGCCCGCGCCCCCGGGGGCCACCGGCGCCCTGCTGCGGTCGTTGCTGAGCGCCCGGCGCGCGAAGGTGGCCGTGGCCGCGCTGCTCCTGCTGCTCCAGCAGGCCGCGATGCAGGCGGGGCCGCTGATCGTCGCGTACGCCATCGACCGGGGCGTGCCCGCGTTCCGCGACGGGGAGTACGGGCCGCTCTACGCGGTCGGCGTGGGCTATCTGATCTGTTCGGCCGGGTCGGGGGCGCTCCAGTACGCGTTCATCCGGGCCGCCGCCCGGATCAACCAGGACGTGCTCCTCGACCTGCGCGGCCGGATCTTCCGCCACGCCCAGGCGCTGAGCGTCGACTTCCACGAGCGGTACACGTCGGGGCGGCTGATCTCCCGGTCGACCACGGACGTCGAGTCGCTGCGGGAGCTGCTGAGCGAGGGCCTCCAGGAACTCATCGGTGTGGTGCTGGCCTTCGTCTACATCTCGGCGATGCTGCTCTATCTGGACCTGGGGCTCGGCGCGCTGGCCGTCGCGTCCTTCGTCCCGCTGTATCTGCTCGTACGGCTCTACCAGCGGCGGGCGGCCCTCGCCTACTCCCGGCGCTCCACCGCGATCGCGGCCGTCATCGTGAAGTTCGCGGAGACGATGAACGGCATCAGGCCGGTGCAGGCGTTCCGGCGCGAACGTGCCAACGACGCGGAATTCCGCGGGCTCAACCACCGTCACGAGCGGAGCAACGGCGACGCGATCCTGGAGATGGCCCGCTATGTGACCGGCTCCCGGCTCGTCGCCAACACGGCCATCGCCGGAATCGTCCTCTGGGGCGCCTACCGGGTGGCGGACGGCACCCTGCCGCTCGGGGTGCTCGCGGCGGCGGCGCTGTATCTGCGGCGGCTGTACGACCCGATCGACCGGCTCGGGATGTTCCTCAACTCGTACCAGTCGGCCGCCGCCTCCATGGAGAAGATCGCGGGCCTGCTGGCCCAGGCGCCCTCGGTGCCCGAGGCCGCGCAGCCGAGGGAACTGCCGGTGCTGGAGGGCGGGTTCCCCGGCCGGGCGGCCGTCTTCGAGGGGGTACGTTTCGCGTACCGCACGGGCGGCGAGGTCCTGCCCCGCTTCGATCTGACCATCCCGGCGGGCCAGACGGTCGCGGTGGTCGGCTCGACGGGTGCGGGCAAGTCCACCCTGGCCAAGCTGCTGGCCCGGTTCTACGACCCGACGGAGGGCCGGATCCTGCTGGACGGCGTCGACCTGCGCGAGCTCGACACGCCCGAGCTGCGGCGCGGGGTGGTGATGGTGACCCAGGAGGCGTTCCTCTTCTCCGGCACGGTCGCGGAGAACATCGCCATCGGCCGCCCGGACGCGGGCCGCGCCGAGATCGAGGCGGCCGCCAAAGCGATCGGCGCGCACGACTTCATCAGCGGCCTCCCGGACGGCTACGACACGGACGTACGGAAACGGGGCGGCCGGATCTCGGCGGGCCAGCGCCAGTTGGTCGCGTTCGCCCGCGCGCTGCTCGCGGACCCGGCGGTGCTGATCCTGGACGAGGCGACCAGCTCGCTGGACATCCCGGGCGAGCGTGCCGTGCAGCGCGCGATGGACACGGTGCTGCACGGACGTACCGCGGTGGTCATCGCCCACCGCCTCTCGACGGTCGAGATCGCGGACCGGGTCCTGGTGATGGAGCACGGCCGCATCGTGGAGGACGGCCCCCCGGCCGAGCTGATCGCGGGCACGGGCCGCTTCGCGGGCCTCCACCGCGCCTGGCGCGACAGCCTGGCCTGAGAGCCCGCGGGTGCGGCTTCCGCAGTCCGTGGCGTCGCCGCGCCATGGTGACCTGGCGCCAGGTCACACCGGCTTCGCCGCATTCCGGATCGCCGGCTACAGGGCGGCGAAGTAGTGGCCCTTGTCGAGGTCGTCGACGAGCCCGGGCCCGGTCGGCCGCCACCCCAGCAGTTCACGGGTGTACGCGCTGGACACCGGGTTGTCCATGGCGAGGACGGATGCCAGCCAGGTGAAGTGCCCGGGGGCGTCGTCGGGGGAGACCGAGGCCACCGGCAGGCCGAGGTGGCGCCCGATCACCTCGGCCACGGTACGGATCGGCACGCCCTCGTCCGCGACCGCGTGCAGCGTGGAGCCCGCCGGAGCACCCTCCAGGGCCAGGCGGAAGAGGTGCGCCGCGTCGGACCGGTGCACGGCGGGCCACCGGTTGGCGCCGTCGCCGATGTAGCCCGAGACGCCCTTCTCCCGGGCGGTGGCGACCACGGTGGCGAGGAAGCCGGGGTCCCCGTCGCCGTGCACGGTCGGAGCGAGCCGGACGACCGACGAGCGCACGCCGCGCTCCGCGAGGGCGGCCGTCGCGTGTGCGTTGGCGAGCCGCTTGGCCGGCTCGCCGGTCGTGTGGACCACTGCCGGGCCGGACGCCTGACCGTCCCGCTCGGTGGCCACCTGGCCCGGCGCCAGCCCGAGCGTGCCGGAGGCGATGAGGAACGGCCGGCCGGAGCCCGCGAGCGCGTCGCCGAACGTGTCGATGGCCCGCCGGTCCGCGTCGGCGGCCTCCTCGAAGCCGCCGCTGAACGCGATGTCGTGCTTGAAGGCGAGGTGGATCACGCCGTCCGACTCGGCGGCGGCGCCGCGCAGGGTGTCGAGATCGTCGAGCGTGCCGCGGCGCACCTCGGCGCCGGCCTCGGCGAGGGCGGCGGCCGACGCGTCCGAGCGGGCGAGCCCGACGACCTGATGACCGGCGCCGATGAGCTCCGGAACCACGGCTGAACCGATCCAGCCGGACGCACCGGTGACGAACACACGCATGAGAAGAACCTCCGGATAGGTCGACCTGTCCGCACCAGGGGGCGCGGAGACGCCCGGCAAGCGGTGGCGAAGTCGATGCCAGTGACTGACATCAAACGTAACAGCCGATGCCAGTCACTGCCATCACCCATGTCAGTGACTGGCGTCGAGTAGGATCGGGGGCATGAGCCGATGGGAGCCCAACGCGCGCGGGCGAATCGAACAGGCCGCGCTGGAGCTCTACGGCGAGCGCGGATTCGAGCAGACCACCGTGGCGGAGATCGCCCGGCGGGCGGGGCTCACGGAGCGGACGTTCTTCCGCCACTACGCCGACAAGCGCGAGGTCCTGTTCGGGGGCTCGACATCGCTGGAGCGGCTCATCGTGGACGCCCTCGTGGCCGTGCCCGAGCCGGTCGCGCCGATCGACGCGGTGGGGGTGGCGCTGGAGGCCACCGCCGCCCTCTTCCAGGAACGCCGCGAGCAGTCCCGCAGGCGCCAGGCGATCATCGCCGCCAACGCCGAACTCCAGGAGCGCGAGCTGATCAAGCTGGCGCGCCTGTCCGAGGGTCTCGCCGACACCCTCCGCGGCCGCGGCGTCCCGGACCCGGCCGCGGGCCTGACCGCCGAGGCGGGCATCGCCGTCTTCAAGATCACGTTCGAACGCTGGCTTGCCGACCCCGGCCCGGCGGACTTCCGGGAGCTCGTCCGCGACTCGCTGGCCCAGTTGAAAGCGGTCACCGCGGGCGGCTGACAGCCGGCACCGGCCGTAACGGTTCTCCGCCGCGGCCGGCTCTCCAAGGCGGCCGGGTCTCCACGCGGCCCGTTCTCCACCGCGGCCGACTCTCCGCCGCCTCCGCCGTGCCGGGTTTCCGGTGCCGGGCCCCGGGTTCCCCGGTGTCAGGCCCCGGGGGCGGCTACCCGACCCCCTCGGCGGCCAGTTCCCGTACCTCGGCCGGCAGTGTCCCGTCACCGGCCAGACGGGCCAGGGCCGCCTGGCCGGACGGGAGTTCGGGGGTGAGCCGGAGCAGCCACACGGCCTGTTCGGCGGCGATGCCCCGGGTCGCGTACCGCTCCGCGAGCTCGACCGCCCAGGGGGTGAGCGCCGTGGTGTCGTCGACCATCAGGCCGCACCAGCGCAGCACCTCCTCCGCGATCCAGGCGGAGATCCGGAGGGTCCAGCGCGCCGTGAAGTCCGTGGTGTCCAGGCCCGCCCGCGCGCACCGCGCCTCCGCCTCGGCCATCCGCTCCCGGGTCACGTCGCGCGCGTACGGCATGAGGTCCCGCAGCACGCTCCTGGCCTCGACCCAGTCGGGCAGTTCCGCTCCCTCGCCGAGGTCCTTCGCCCGGACCTCGGCGGGCGGCTCCGGCACGGCGAGGGGCCGCGCCGGGAGACACGCCTCCAGTACGGCACGGGCGAGGGCGAGGTTCTCCGCGCTCTCCGGGGTCTCCGGCGGCCAGCCGAAGCCGGTGTCCCAGGAGTACGGGACCGCCCGCACCGCCTCGGGCAGCAGCGGCGTGGCGCCGCCCGCGCCGTCGCTCCGCACACCGCTCTCCTTCGCGCCGTCGTCCTCGGTCACGAGACCCCCAGGTATTCCATCGCGCTCTTGGGATCCTTCATCTTGCCCGAGTCGCGCGCGGCCTGCTTCTCCGCCGGGCTCTTCGCGTTCCACGCCGCGTCCAGGTCCTTGAGCTGCTTGGGGGTGAGGTCCTGGCCGGCGATCCGGGCCCCGAGGCCGTTGTCCGCGATGGTCCCCGCGGGGGTGCCCTTCGGGGTCTCGCCGGTCTTCTTGTCCTTCTGGAAGCCGTCGAAGATCTTGTCCCAGTCCTTCGGCGTCTGGATCTCGTACCTTGCCGCCCTGGGCGGGTTCGCCCCGTCCTGCTTCGCCCAGTCGCCGAGCCTCTTCGCCTGGGCGGGCAGGGACGCCTGGGTGGTGGCATTGGCGGTGTTCTTGACCTCCGCCACATGGATGTTGCCGTCCTTGCCCTTGTAGACGACGTCCGCGTCGTCGATGCCCTTGAGGTCGGCGGTGGTGCCGTCCCCGAGGTCCACCGACTGGCGGCCCTTCTTCTCACCGACGGCCGCGTACACCTTGGTGCCGGGCGCGGCCTCCAGATCGGCGGCGCGCTTGGCGGCGCGGACCTCGGCCATGGCCTCGGCCAGCTGGTGACGGTCGTTGGCCTTCAGGACGGTCCCGCCGAGGGAACCGCGGCTCTGGTTGTCGATGCCCTTGGTGTTCAGCATCTCGGAGAGGTCGTCCAGCGCCGCGGCCAGCTCGTCCTTGCCGAACTCGCCCCGCCGCAGGTCCGGGTTGTCCTTGGCCTTCGCGGTGAGCTTGTCGATCGCGCCCTCGTTGAGGTTGTAGCGGTCCTCCTTGGGCGTCTTCTGCTTGTCCTTCGCGTCCTTGATGGTCTGCTTCGCCCGGTCGGCCGCGTCGACGAGTTCCGCGCCGTCCGCCGCCCGGTCGGCGTCGTCCGCCTCCCGCTGCGCCTCCCGCGCGTCGTCCGCCTCCGCGCCCTCGCACCGCTTCTTGCCGCCCTCCGCGAGGACGATCAGCGGTACGGAGGCACGGGCCGAGGCGAGGACCCCGGTGCCGGAGCCGGCCACCCCGGCCGGACCGCCGCCGGTGCCCGGACCGCTGTCGCCGCCGGCCGGGCCGCCGCCGTACGGGACGCGCAGCGCGCCGCCCAGCGCGATGCTGCAACTCCCCTTCTCCTCGACCTGCCTCGCCGCGTCGTCGGCGTGCTGCTGCGCCTCGTCGGCCGCCTTGCGGGCACCCTTGGCGTCGCCGAGGCCCGCCGCCTTCCGCGCCTTGCCCGCGGCGTCCTTGGCCTTCTCGGCCCCCTTGGCGATGGCCTGGGCGATCTTGCCCAGCTTGCCGAGCTTGCTGGTCTTCCCGGCGACCTTCGCGACGTTGTAGCCGGGGATGAAGAGCGAACCGATGTTCCAGGCGACGTTGGTGACGGCCTGGGTCTTCTCACCCCGGTTCCACGTCTCGCGTACGTCGTCCCCGATGAACATGTCGTCCAGGACCTTGCCGCCGGTCTTGAGCGTGGCGCCGGTCCAGTCGCCCACCGCGCCGAGGTAGTCGCCGTCGCCCCACTTGCCGGAGGCGTCCTTGGATTCGTCCGACCACTTGTCGCCGAGCGACTTGCCGTAGTCGAGGATGCCGTTGAACGTGTCGATCGGGTGGATGACCGTGTTGAACAGGTCGGTGACATCACCCCAGACTCCGTCGACGAACAGGCCCTCACCGACCTGCCCGAGCTTGTCCCAGGTGCATCCCCAGAAACCGGAGCAGTCGGCCTTCTTGTCGTCGCCGCCCCCCTCGCGCCGCTCCTCCTCGCCGGGCGCGAAGATGGGCTCGTACGGGTCGGTGGGGTCGCCCGCCTCGTCGTCGGTGCCGCCCGGGCTGTCATCGCCCGGGGCGTCCGCCGTCCCCCCGGAGGTGTCCGCGCCTCCCGCGCCCTCCGTACCTCCGGTGCCTCCGCTGCCGCCCGTACCTCCGGTGCCGCCGGTGCCTCCGGTGCCGCCTGTCCCTCCGGTGGCGCCGCCCGTCGTACCGCCGGTGGCGCCGCCCGGGTCGCCCTGGCCGCCCGGGTCACCCTGGTCGCCGCCCGCCTCGATCGTGCTGTCCCCGCCGCCCTCCGAGGCGCAGGACAGGTCGAGGACCGAGCAGATACGGGCCTGGACGCCGCCGCCGATCTGCGCGGCCCCCAGCACCAGACCCCCGATGACCGCCACGACGACCAGGACGAGACCGAGGTACTCCATCGCCGTCTGCCCGCGGTCCCGCCGCCACGTGATCATGTGGGCGAGGGAGAACGGCGGGTCCACGCGCCGCTCGCGCTCCGACAGGTCGAACCACTCGCGGCTGCGCACCCGGCCCAGCAGCGTCAGGATCGCGATGGGCAGCACCAGTTGGGTGAGACCCGCGACCGAGCCGTCCCGGATGTTGGCCAGACCGCCGAGGATCAGCCACACCTGGACCGCGACCAGCCCCCACCAGACCCGGACCCCGCCGACCCCCACCTGCCGCGCCAGCACCCAGCCGGCCACTCCGGGCACGGCGGCCCAGGCCACCGCCCCGATCAGCGTCCCGTCCACCGCGCCGAGCAGCACGGCGGTCAGGAAGATCCCGAGACCGCCGAGCAGCGTCGCGCCGAACAGGACGTACACCAGCAGGCGCGCCACCAGGAGCTGCCTGGGCATGGGCTGTGGAACCGACTGTGGAACGACACCAGAAAATGACATGACTGACCTCAAACTGCCCCGGTGAAAGGGCCGTTCATGGTGGCGCACATCGCCCCACCCCCCGTTCGGGTGAGCGTAACGGCCGCGGCACAGGCGCGTCATGGGCCCCGGGACCCAATCCAGGGCCCAACAGACCGGTTCGGGTCAACCGGATCCGGACAGACCGAATATCGAAATTTTGCCAAACCGGGAAATACTCCGGTGTGTCGCGTTACCAACTCTTGGGGTTCTGCAAATCTTTTCCCGTACCCCCACCCACCCCGTCCCGGATTCCGCCGAGGAATCCACTCAGGACAGAGGAGAGCCATGCTCTACGGCAACGCCCTGCGGGAAGCGGTTCAATCGCCTCGCACCACACCGCTCATCGGTATTTACGACATGTACTCGGCCTCGATCGCGGCCCAGCACTACAACGGATTCTTCGTCTCGGGATTCGGCTTCGCCGCCTCGCACTACGGGCTCCCCGACATCGGATACATCGCGTGGCCCGACATGGTGGCCTTCGCCGAGCGGCTCCGGCTCGCCTTCCCCCGCCACCACATGCTGGTGGACATCGACGACGGTTACGTCGACCCCGAGGTCGCCTGCCACGTCGTGCAGCGGCTGGAGCGCGCCGGGGCCTCCGGGGTGATCCTGGAGGACCAGAAGCGGCCCCGCCGCTGCGGACACGCGGACGGCAAGCTGATCCTGCCCCTGGAGGAGTACCTGGCCAAGCTGGATCTGGTGCTGCGCAGCCGGGAGGACCTGCTCGTGGTGGCCCGTACGGACGCCACGGAGGAAGCGGAGATCATCCGGCGGGCCGAGGCGCTCGCGGAGACCGACGCGGACGTCGTCCTCGTCGACGGGGTGCGCAGCGTCGAATGGATCCGGAAGATCCGTTCGGTCGTCGGCGACAAGCCCCTGCTCTTCAACCAGATCGCGGGCGGAAAGTCGCCGCGGCTCTCGCTCACCGAACTCTCGGAACTCGGCGTCGATGTCGCCATCTACAGCACGCCGTGCCTATTCGCCGCGCACGGCGCGATCGACAGCGCGCTCATCGATCTGAAAATGGATGACGGGCGACTGCCCGACACCCGGGAAACCGGCGCCATCGGAGTGAAGGGCGCGACGGAACTGCTGGAGAAGAACATCAGCAGACATCACGACGTCCGGCATTCCATGCCCGTTCCCGCCTCCGTCTGAGCGGGCCGCGGAACGTCGTGCCGTCGAACCCTTTCCGGGCCGGCACCGGCCGCCACCGGAACACCACCGGCGGTTCCCGCCTGACACGCGGCTCCGCCGTGGGCGTCGTCGCCATGGCGGGCGCGAGCATCCTGTGCGCCGGTGCCGGGGCGCAGGCCGATGACGACGACTCGTCGGAGTCCGGGCCCGTCGCCGGGCGGAACGTCGGGCTCGTCGTGATCGACAACTCCCACGCCGATTCCTGGCTGGAGGTCGACCGCACCCTCAACACGCTGATCAGCAGCAAGGGGACGGCCGGCAGCGACCACGACGGGGGCGGCGGCGCGATCGACGTACGGACCGGGGACACCTCCGGCACCGCACCGGTCACGGCACCCGCACCGGCACCGGCACCGGTCACGGCACCCGCGCCTACGCCTGCGCCCGCACTCGCGCCCGCACCTGCACCCGCTCCCGGTGCAGAACAGGGACAGGGACAGGCACCACCACCGGCCCCCGCACCGGCCCCCGCGCGGGCCGCCAACTCCACGCCTTCGCTGCTCGGGTGGATCGCGCAGATCGGCCACCCCCCGTGGCAGGGCGACGACGGCGAAGGTGATTGACGTGAACCAGAAGTCCCGGCCGCCGTCCTGGCCGGGCCGGCTGAGGAAGGCGGTCGACCCCTACGTGGCCGCCCTCCTCGGTACGGTCGTGCTCGCCGCGCTGCTCCCCGCGACCGGGCGCGCCGCCGTGGCCGTCGGGGGCGCCGCCGACCTCGCCATCGGGCTGCTCTTCTTCCTCTACGGAGCGCGGCTCTCCACCCGGGAGGCGCTGGACGGCCTGCGCCGCTGGAAGCTCCATCTCGTCGTGGGCGCGGGCACGTTCGCGCTCTTCCCACTGCTCGGTGTGGCCGCGGGCGGCCTCGTACCGTATCTGCTCACCGACCAGTTGCACGTCGGTCTGCTCTTCCTCTGCGTCGTCCCCTCCACCGTCCAGTCCTCGATCGCCCTCACCTCCACCGCCCGGGGCAATGTGCCGGCCGCGATCTGCGCCGGCACGTACTCCAGCCTCGCCGGGATGGTCGCCACGCCGCTGCTGTCCGCCTGGCTGATCGGCGCCACCGCCACCTTCTCGGCGGAGCGGCTGCTCGCCATCGCGGTCCAGTTGCTGCTGCCGTTCCTCGCCGGACAGGTGCTGCGCCGCTGGATCGGCGGGTTCGTCGGGCGGCACAAGAGGGGACTCGCCCTGCTGGACCGGGGCTCGATCCTGCTCGTGGTGTACACGGCGTTCAGCCTGGGCGTGGCCGAGGGGATCTGGCAGCAGATCACTCCGGCGCGGCTGGCCGGCCTCCTGGGTGTGGTGGCGTGCCTGCTCGGGCTGGCGCTCACGACGACGGCGTACGCCGCGCGGCGGCTCGGCTTCGGCCGGGAGGACCGGATCACCATCGTCTTCTGCGGCTCGAACAAGAGCCTCGCGACGGGGCTGCCCATGGCGGCGGTGCTGTTCGGGGCCTCGGCGGGCCCGGTGATCCTGCCACTGATGCTCTACCACCAGCTCCAGTTGATGGTGTGCGCGGTCCTCGCGGCCCGCTGGGCCCGGCAGGCGCCGGAACCGGCGGACCCGTCGAAACCGGCGGAGCCTCTCGAACCGGCGGAACCGTCCGCACCGGTGGAATCCGCACCCGCGGCAGGGGCCGGTACGGCGTCCCGTCCGCCCGCGCGGAGTACGGCGGTCTGACGGGGGAACCGTACGGGGACACGGCACAGAACGCGCCACAGTACAACCGGCTCCGGGCGGGTCTCGCCCGGAGCCGGTTGACGCTCCGTTCACATACCCGCGCCCGGCCCGACGCGCAGGCACCGCACGCGTGATGACCGGTGAAACGTCCGCTTAACGAACAGGCAATTTCGGGCAGCGAACGAATTCCGGCCAACTTCTTGACGCGCCCCTGACAGGAACGCGTCACTGCTGCCACTCTTCCCCCGTTCTCCGCACCACCCCACCGCACACCGCTCCACACCGCTCCACACCGCTCCACACCGCTCCGCGTGCACTGTCCGGGTGACCCACCGGCCCGCCCGGTCCCCCCTCGCAGAAGGAGTTCGCGTGAGACCCACGCACAGACCCCGTCGGCGCGCCACGGCCACCGGCGCACTGATCGCCGCAGCAGCCCTTCTCACCGTCGGCGTCCAGGCCGGCACCGCCGCCGCGCAGCCGGACAGCGCGCCCGCCGCACCGGTCGCGGGCAAGGCCGATCCGGGTGCGCTGCCGCGCACGCTCTCCCCCGCCCAGCGCGCGGCGCTGCTGCGCGACGCCGACGCGACCAAGGCGGAGACCGCCGAGGAACTCAACCTCGGCGCCCAGGAGAAGCTGGTCGTCCGCGATGTCGTCCAGGACGTCGACGGCACCACGCACACCCGGTACGAGCGCACCTACCAGGGGCTGCCGGTCCTCGGCGGCGACCTCGTCGTCGCCGCGACGAAGGCGGGCACGACGCAGTCCGTGAGCAAGGCGTCCAAGTCCACGCTCACGAACGTCAGCACCGAGGCCGACGTGGCGGCCCCGGTCGCGGAGAGGCAGGCGCTGAGCGCCGCCGTGGCGGAGGGTTCGAAGAAGACCGAGGCCGAGCGCGCGCCGCGCAAGGTGGTCTGGATGGCGCAGGGTTCCCCCACCCTCGCCTACGAGACGGTCGTCGGCGGCCTCCAGCACGACGGCACCCCGAACGAGCTGCACGTCGTCACCGACGCGGCCACCGGCAAGAAGCTGTACCAGTGGCAGGCCGTCAAGAACGGTGTGGGCAACACCCAGTACAGCGGCCAGGTCACCCTCGGCTCCACCGCGTCGGGCTCGACGTACAACCTCACCGACGGGGGCCGCGGCAACCACCGTACGTACAACCTGAACCGCGGTACGTCGGGCACCGGGACGCTCTTCTCCAACTCCACCGACACATGGGGCAACGGCCTGCCCGCCAACCTGGAGACGGCGGGCGCCGACGCCGCGTACGGCGCGGCCGAGACGTGGGACTACTTCAAGAACGTGCACGGCCGCAACGGCATCCGCGGTGACGGTGTCGGCGCGTACTCCCGCGTCCACTACAGCAGCGGCTACGTCAACGCCTTCTGGCAGGACTCCTGCTTCTGCATGACGTACGGGGACGGTTCCGGCAACGCCAAGCCGCTGACCTCCATCGACGTGGCCGCCCACGAGATGTCCCACGGCGTCACCGCCAACACGGCCGGTCTGATCTACAGCGGCGAGTCCGGCGGTCTGAACGAGGCCACCTCCGACATCTTCGCCGCGGCCGTCGAGTTCTACTCCGACACCGCGAGCGACCCGGGCGACTACCTCGTCGGCGAGAAGATCGACATCAACGGCAACGGCACGCCGCTCCGTTACATGGACAAGCCGAGCAAGGACGGTGCCTCCAAGGACTACTGGTACTCCGGCATCGGCGGCGTCGACGTCCACTACTCCTCCGGCCCGGCGAACCACTTCTTCTACCTGCTCTCCGAGGGCAGCGGCGCCAAGACGGTCAACGGGGTCTCGTACGACTCCCCGACCTCCGACGGACTGCCGGTGACCGGCATCGGCCGGGAGAAGGCCGAGCAGATCTGGTTCAAGGCGCTCGCCACGAAGTTCACCACGACGACGAACTACGCGGCGGCCCGCACCGGCACGCTCGCGGTCGCCGGTGAGCTGTACGGCACGACCAGCGCCGAGTACACGGCCGTGCAGAACGCGTGGGCCGGCATCGCGGTCGGCCCCCGTCCGGGCAGCGGCGGCACGGGCCAGGCGTTCGAGTCCACGACGTCGATCGCCATCCCGGACAACGGCGCGGCGATCACCTCGCCGCTCGTCGTCTCGGGCGTCACGGGCAACGCCCCGTCCTCCCTCCAGGTCGACGTGAACATCACGCACACCTGGCGCGGTGACCTGGTCATCGACCTGGTGGGCCCGAGCGGCACCTCGTACCGGCTGAAGGCCGCGAGCAGCGGGGACTCGGCGGACAACGTGATCGAGACGTACTACGTCAACGCCTCGTCCGAGGTCGCGAACGGCACCTGGACGCTGAAGGTCCAGGATGTCGCGTCCCAGGACACGGGCCGGCTCAACAGCTTCAAGCTCACCTTCTGAAGGCTCATCTCCTGAGCCGTCGTTCCACGGAAGCCGCCCGGGGTGCCTCTGCGCCCCGGGCGGCGTCACGCCGCCGGGTCGGCGGCGCGGACGAGCTGGCGCAGCGCGCCGTAGAAGACCTCGTGGTCCACGACCGCGGGCAGGATCTCCGGGAGATGTCCGGTGAGCACCGGGAAGTCCTCGGGGTCCAGCGCCGCCAGTGCCGTACGGGTCGCCGTCACGCTCCCCCAGGGATCGCGGTGGTCGACGAAGGTGGCGCTGCCGAGTGTGAGCAGGTACATCCGGCGGTACGCGGCGATCGCCTCGCCCGGTGTCATCCCGGCGGCGACGCTGCCGGCGAGCTGCGGCTCCACCAGCCTGCCCAGCAGCCGGGGGCCGAGCCACGGGCGGCTGCCGCGCAGCGCGAGCAGCCCGGGGTGCGTGGTCAGCGTCGCGTACAGCGCCCGGAAGCGGGTCTCGGTCGCCTCGGCCCAGGCGGTGTCCGGCGGGATGTCGGGGAGGTCCGCGGCGAGATGGTCCGCGCAGAGGTCGAGCAGCCCGGCGAGGTCGGCGCAGCGGCGCTGGACGGTGGCGTGGGCGACGCCGAGGCGGGCGGCGAGGGTGCGGAAGCTCAGCGCTCCGGGGCCGTCCATGTCGATGATCGCCAGCGCGGTGGCGGCGATGCGCTCCGGGGTGGCGGCGTCGAGGGAAGCGGATTGCCTGGGCATGGGAGCCAGCGTACGGTACACCGTATCGGACTATCCACCGGTCCCCTCGGCCCCCGTTCCGGGAGCCCCGGGGCCCACCGGACCCTCGCGCCCCACCGGCAGGAGCCAGCACATGCCCGGAATCACCTACGACGACGTCAAGCAGGCGGCGGACCGCGTCGCCGGGCACGTCCGCCCCGTGGCCCTGGCCCCGGCGGACCCGGTGTCCGAAGCCGGTGCGGAGATCTGGCTGGCGCTGGAGTACCTCCAGTACACCGGCAGCTTCAAGGCCCGCGGCGCGCAGAACTTCCTCCGCGCCCACCGCGCCTCCGGCACCCTGCCGGCCGCGGGCGTGACCATCGCCTCGGGCGGCAACGCCGGGCTCGCCTGCGCGTGGGCGGCGCGGCAGCAGGGCGTACGGGCGACGGTCTTCCTGCCGGAGTCGGCCCCGCCGGTGAAGGTCGGCCGGCTCCGGTCGTACGGCGCCGACGTGCGGCTGACCGGGGCCACGTACGGTGCGGCGCTCACCGCGTGCGAGGAGTTCGCCGCCACGAGCGGCGCGCTCGCCTCGCACGCGTACGACCATCCGCTGATCGCGGCCGGCGCGGGCACTTTGATGGAGGAGATCCACGCCCGGCTCCCGGAGCTGGACACGGTGGTGGTGTCCGTGGGCGGCGGCGGGCTGTTCACGGGCGTCGCCACCGCCGCGCTGCACCACGGCGTACGGGTCGTGGCGGTCGAGCCCGAGCACTGCCGGGCCCTGAACGCGGCGCTGGAGGCGGGGCGCCTGGTGGACGTGCCGGTCGACTCGGTCGCCGCCGACTCCCTGGGCGCGTCCCGTGCCTCGGCGATGGCCCTGTCCACCGCGGGGCGGGACGGGGTGCGTTCGGTTCTCGTCCCGGACACCGCGATCACCGCGGCCCGGCAGTCCCTGTGGGACGGCCACCGGATCGCGGTGGAGCACGCCGCGTCGACGGCGCTGGCCGCCCTCACCCACGCCCCGGAGGAGGGGCGGTACGGCTACCGGCCCGCCCCCGGGGAGCGCGTGTGCGTGGTGCTGTGCGGCGCCAACACGGACCCCGGCTCGCTGTCCTGAACCGGCGTCCCGGCCCGGCGTCTCAGGCACATGGGGGCGCGCGGCTCAGCGCATGAGCACCCCCGCGCCCTCCCCCGTCGCCTCCGTCGGCAGCGCCACCAGCCCGAGGTCCGCGCTGGTGGACAGCAGCGGGTGCGCGGGCAGGACGCGGACGGTGTAGCCGTAGGGGCCCGTACGGTCCAGGGCGAGCGGGCCCTCGTACACCCAGCGGCCCTCCAGGTCGGGGCCGCCCGCCGGTTTGAGCGGGAAGGGCCGCGCGTCCACGAGCGCGTCGTCCGTGCCGACCCGGCCCGCGACGGCCTGCACCTCGACGTCGTCCGGGCGGAGTTCGCCGAGGCCGACGCTCACCCGGAGGGTGAGCGTGGAGCCCAGCTCGGTACTGCCCCCGGTGCCGGTGGCCGCCACCGCCTCCACGTGGTCGACGGAGACGTACGGCCAGAGCGTGCGCGTCCGGTACTTCCAGGCGGCCAGCTCCGCCGCCGTACCGCCGTCGAGCGCGCGGTGGGCGCGGGCGGCCGGGGCGTAGAGCCGCTCCACGTACTCGCGCACCATGCGTCCGGCGAGCACCTTCGGCCCCAGGGTGACCAGGGTGCTGCGGACCATCTCGATCCAGCGGCCGGGCAGTCCGTCGGCACCGCTGTCGCCCCGGTCGTAGAAGCGGGGCGCGACCCGGTCCTCGATGAGTTCGTAGAGGGCGTTCGCCTCCAGGTCGTCCCGGCGGTTCTCGTCGGTGCTCGCGGTGTCGGCGGTGGGGATCGCCCAGCCGAAGTCGGGCTCGAACCACTCGTCCCACCAGCCGTCCAGCACCGACAGGTTGAGGCAGCCGTTGAGCGCGGCCTTCATCCCGCTGGTGCCGCACGCCTCCAGCGGGCGCAGCGGGTTGTTGAGCCAGACGTCGCAGCCGGGGTAGAGCTTCTGCGCCATGCCCATGCCGTAGTCGGGCAGGAAGACGATGCGGTGCCGGACGCGCGGGTCGTCGGAGAACCGCACCAGTTCGCGCACCAGCCGCTTCCCGCCGTCGTCCGCCGGATGCGCCTTCCCGGCGACGACGATCTGGACCGGCCGCTCGGGGTGGAGCAGCAACTCCGTGAGGCGGTCCCGGTCGCGCAGCATGAGCGTGAGGCGTTTGTACGAGGGGACGCGGCGGGCGAAGCCGATGGTCAGGACGTCCGGGTCGAGGACGCCGTCGATCCAGCCCAGTTCGGCGTCCTCGGCGCCGCGCAGCCGCCAGGAGGCGCGGAGCCGTTCGCGTACCTCGGCGACGAGCCGGGCGCGCAGCGTCCGGCGTACGTCCCAGAGGTCGGCGTCCGGGGTCCCGGCGAAGTCGGGGAGATCCGCGGGGCCGGGGTGGCCGGCGCCGTTCCCCCGGGCGCCGAGGCGGGTCACCTCGGGGGCGGTCCAGGTCGGTGCGTGCACCCCGTTGGTCACGGAGGTGATGGGCACCTCCGCCGGGTCGAAGCCCGGCCAGAGCCCGGCGAACATCTCCCGGCTGACGGCGCCGTGCAGGGTGGAGACCCCGTTGGCGCGCTGGGCGAGCCGCAGCCCCATGACCGCCATGTTGAACAGGTGCGGTTCGCCGCCGGGGTAGCTCTCCACGCCGAGGCCGAGGACCCGTTCCACGGGTACGCCGGGGAGCTCGCCGTCGTCGCCGAAGTGGCGGGCGACCAGGTCGCGGTCGAAACGGTCGATGCCGGCCGGGACGGGGGTGTGCGTGGTGAAGACCGTGCCGGCGCGGACCGCCTCCAGCGCGGCCTCGAACCCCATGCCCGTACCGGTTCCGGGGGCTCCCGTGCCGGACAGGGCCTCGGCCGGTGTGCTGACGAGTTCGCGGATGCGTTCCAGGCCGAGGAAGCCGGCGTGCCCCTCGTTGGTGTGGAACACCTCGGGCGCGGGGTGGCCGGTGAGCCGGCAGTACGTACGGAGCGCGCGGACGCCGCCGATGCCGAGCAGCATCTCCTGGAGGAGGCGGTGCTCGCTGCCGCCGCCGTAGAGCCGGTCGGTGACATCGCGTTCGCCGGGGCCGTTCTCCTCGACGTCCGAGTCGAGCAGCAGCAGCGGGACCCGGCCGACCTGGGCCTGCCAGACGCAGGCGCGCAGGGTGCGGTGGCCCGGCAGGGCGAGGGTGACCCGCGCGGCGGTGCCGTCCGCCTCGCGCAGCAGGGTCAGCGGCAGCTCGTTGGGGTCGAGGACCGGGTACTGCTCCTGCTGCCAGCCGTCCCGCGAGAGCGACTGGCGGAAGTAGCCGTGCCGGTAGAGCAGTCCGACGCCGATGAGCGGTACGCCGAGATCGCTGGCGGCCTTGAGGTGGTCACCGGCGAGGATGCCGAGGCCGCCGGAGTACTGCGGCAGCGCGGCCGTGACCCCGAACTCCGGCGAGAAGTAGCCAATGGCGGCGGGCAGTTCGCCGGTCCCGCGCGCGCTCCCGCGTACGCCCCCTTCCGCGCCGGTCTCCCCCCCGCCGACGGCATGCTCCTGGTACCAGCGGGCGCCGTGCAGATAGGTGTCGAGATCGGCGGCTGCGGCGGTGAGCCGGTCGAGGAAAGCGCGGTCGGCGGCCAGCTCCGCGAGGCGGGCGGCGGAGACGCCGCCCAGCATCCGTACGGGGTCGGCACCCGCGGCGCGCCACCCGGCGGGGTCGACGGACTCGAAGAGTTCGCGGGTCTCCGGCTGCCATGACCAGCGCAGATTGCGGGCGAGGTCGCTGAGGGGTTGGAGCGGTTCTGGCAGGACGGGGCGGACGGTGAACCGACGGATTGCCTTCACGTGTTCCACCTTCGCAACCGGGGGGTCGGACAGCCGGACGGCAGAAGAGCCGCAGCGGACACACCGCACGGTGCGTCCGCCTCTCCTCGAAGGTAGCCCTACCCCGCCGCGCGGGACCACGGCGCACACGTGGCCGCGAATGCACTCCATTCGCTCCCTCCCCGGTGGTTTCCCCGGTTGTCCCGTCGGTGATATCCGGGACGTGGTGGGGACATCGGCGCCGGGGCACCGGAGCGGTCCGGCGCCGCGACACGCGGCACCGTCCTTATCGGCCGAAACCCACCCCCTCACGGCATGCATGACCCGATCCGGCCGGAGTAGGAGGAGTTAACACACCGCTGGATTACC
Organism: Streptomyces sp. NPDC088124; assembly: GCF_040685895.1. Lineage (NCBI taxonomy): Bacteria > Bacillati > Actinomycetota > Actinomycetes > Kitasatosporales > Streptomycetaceae > Streptomyces > Streptomyces sp. NPDC088124. The sequence goes on from NZ_JBFBJB010000069.1 coordinate 29,005, forward strand.
GCCCCGAAACGAGTGGGAAGGCTCCAGCGGTACCTACCGCACACGAGCGCGTCTCGTCCCGATTTCCAGCGCTATTCGAGTGAACGCGGACAGGAGCGGCCATGCTCGCAGCCTCGCAGTCGCCCACAGAGCAGCTACAAAGAGCATTAAAACCACACAAAGCTCGTACACCTTCTCTCGTCACGGCACTGCAGCCGCTCCACTCGCGCCATCCGCTTCACCCGCCCTGCCTGTCAAGCCCGCACAGCCCTCAGGTGATCCAGTGAAACCGCTGATCGGACGCATTCCCGTCCTGGACGTACGCCCGCTCGTCGACTGTGGAAGACGCCCCGCGAAGGCGGTGGTCGGTGAATCCTTCCAGGTCACCGCGACCGTCTTCCGCGAAGGCCATGACGCCGTCGCCGCCAATGTCGTTCTCGTGGACCCGGGCGGACGCCCCGGCCCGTGGACCCCGATGTGTGAACTCGCCCCCGGCACCGACCGGTGGGGCGCGGAGGTCACCCCCACCGGGGAAGGCCGGTGGACGTATACGGTCGAGGCGTGGAGCGACCCCGTCGCGACCTGGCGCCACGCCGCCGGCATCAAGATTCCGGCCGGTGCCACCGACATCCCCCTCGTCCTCGCGGAGGGCGCCGAGTTGTACGAGCGCGCCGCCGCCGGGGTGCCCAAGCGCGACGGCCGGGAGGCGGTGCTCGCCGCCGCCGACACCCTGCGGGACACCGCGCTGCCCGCCGCCGCCCGGCTCGCCGCCGCGCTCGCCCCCGAGGCCACCGCGGCCCTCGACCGCCATCCGCTGCGCGAACTGGTCAGCGCCGCACGCCCGGTGCCGCTGCTCGTCGAGCGCCCGCGCGCGCTGTACGGATCGTGGTACGAGCTCTTCCCGCGCTCCGAGGGCGCGGTCGTCCGGCAGGGCGAGCCGCCGGTGAGCGGCACCTTCAGAACGGCGGCCGAGCGGCTGCCCGCCGTGGCCGCGATGGGGTTCGACGTCGTCTATCTGCCACCGATCCACCCCATCGGCACCACGTTCCGCAAGGGCCCCAACAACAGCCTCACGCCCGGCCCCGAGGATGTCGGGGTGCCGTGGGCGATCGGCTCGGCCGAGGGCGGCCACGACGAGATCCACCCGGCCCTGGGGACGATCGAGGACTTCGACCACTTCGTGGAGACGGCCCGCACCCTGCGGATGGAGATCGCGCTCGACTTCGCGCTCCAGTGCTCGCCGGACCACCCGTGGGTCGAGAAGCACCCGGAGTGGTTCCACCACCGCGCGGACGGCTCCGTCGCGTACGCGGAGAACCCGCCGAAGAAGTACCAGGACATCTATCCGATCGCCTTCGACAGCGATCTGCGCGGGCTGGTCCGGGAGACCACCCGTGTCCTGCGGTACTGGATGGCGCACGGCGTCCGCATCTTCCGCGTCGACAATCCGCACACGAAGCCGGTGCTCTTCTGGGAGAAGGTCATCGCGAACATCAACCGTACGGACCCGGACGTCATCTTCCTGGCGGAGGCGTTCACCCGGCCCGCCATGATGCGGACGCTCGGCGCGGTCGGCTTCCAGCAGTCGTACACGTACTTCACGTGGCGTAACAGCAAGCAGGAGCTGACGGAGTACCTGACGGAGCTGTCGGGTGAGTCGGCCTGGTCCATGCGGCCCAACTTCTTCGTCAACACACCGGACATCCTGCACGCCTACCTCCAGGACGGCGGCCGCCCCGCCTTCGAGACGCGGGCGGTGCTCGCGGCGACGATGGCGCCCACCTGGGGGGTGTACGCGGGGTACGAACTCTGCGAGAACACACCGCTCAAGCCGGGCAGCGAGGAGTACCTCGACTCGGAGAAGTACCAGCTCAGGCCCCGTGACTGGGAGGCGGCCGAGCGTGAGGGCCGGACGATCGCGCCGCTGATCACATCACTCAACCGGATCAGACGGCACCACCCCGCCCTCCAGCAGCTCCGCGACATCCACTTCCACCACGCCGACAACGACGCGGTCATCGCGTACAGCAAGAGGTCGGGCACGGACATCGTTCTGGTGGTCGTCAACCTCGACCCCCACCACACCCAGGAGGCGACGGTCTCGTTGGACAGGGCACGGCTCGGCCTCGCATCGATGGAGGGCCACGAGACCGTGCCGGTGCGCGACGAGCTCACCGGCGAGACCTATCACTGGGGCAGCTCCTTCTATGTGCGCCTGGAGCCGGGCGTCACGCCCGCGCACATCGTGGTGCTGCGACCGTCCCCGCCGATCGGAGGGTCACCCACATCATGATCGTCAATGAGCCCGTCCACGACACGTTCGAGGACACCCCGGCCACGGACCGCGATCCCGACTGGTTCAAGCGCGCCGTCTTCTACGAGGTCCTGGTGCGTTCGTTCCAGGACAGCAACGGCGACGGCATCGGTGATCTCAAGGGCATCACCGCCAAGCTGGACTACCTGCAATGGCTCGGGGTCGACTGCCTCTGGCTGCCGCCGTTCTTCAAGTCGCCGCTGCGCGACGGGGGCTACGACGTCTCCGACTACACGGCGGTCCTCCCCGAGTTCGGCGACCTCGCCGACTTCGTGGAGTTCGTCGACGCCGCGCACCAGCGCGGCATGCGCGTGATCATCGACTTCGTCATGAACCACACGAGCGATCAGCACGACTGGTTCCAGGAGTCCCGCAAGGACCCCGAGGGTCCGTACGGCGACTACTACGTCTGGGCCGACGACGACAAGGCGTTCCAGGACGCGCGGATCATCTTCGTCGACACGGAGACGTCGAACTGGACCTTCGACCCGGTGCGCAAGCAGTACTACTGGCACCGCTTCTTCTCCCACCAGCCCGATCTCAACTACGAGAACCCGAAGGTGCAGGAGGAGATCGTCTCCGCGCTGCGCTTCTGGCTGGACCTGGGCATCGACGGCTTCCGGCTCGACGCCGTGCCGTACCTGTACCAGGAGGAGAACACCAACTGCGAGAACCTGCCGGCCACCCACGAGTTCCTGAAGCGGGTACGGGCGGAGATCGACGCGAACTACCCCGACACCGTGATCCTCGCCGAGGCCAACCAGTGGCCGGAGGACGTCGTCGACTACTTCGGCGACTACGCGAAGGGGGGCGACGAATGCCACATGGCGTTCCACTTCCCGGTGATGCCGCGGATCTTCATGGCCGTACGGCGCGAGTCCCGCTACCCGGTCTCGGAAATCCTGGCGAAGACCCCGGCGATCCCGAGCAGCTGCCAGTGGGGCATCTTCCTGCGCAACCACGACGAGCTGACCCTCGAAATGGTCACGGACGAAGAGCGCGACTACATGTACGCGGAGTACGCCAAGGATCCGCGGATGCGCGCCAACATCGGCATCCGGCGCCGGCTCGCCCCGCTGCTGGACAACGACCGCAACCAGATCGAGCTGTTCACGGCGCTGCTGCTGTCGCTGCCCGGCTCCCCGATCCTCTATTACGGGGACGAGATCGGGATGGGCGACAACATCTGGCTGGGCGACCGGGACGCCGTACGGACACCGATGCAGTGGACCCCGGACCGGAACGCGGGCTTCTCGTCCAGCGACCCCGGGCGGCTCTATCTGCCGACGATCATGGACCCGGTCTACGGCTACCAGGTCACCAACGTGGAGGCGGCGATGGCGTCGCCGTCCTCGCTGCTGCACTGGACCCGGCGGATGATCGAGATCCGGAAGCAGAACCCGGCCTTCGGGCTCGGCTCGTACACGGAGCTGCCGTCGTCCAACCCGGCGGTGCTCGCCTTCCTGCGCGAGGCGCCCTCCCAGGAGGGCGAGGGCGACGACCTGGTGCTGTGCGTCCACAACTTCTCGCGTTTCGCACAGCCGACGGAGCTGGACCTGAAGACGTTCAGCGGCCGGCACCCGGTGGAGCTGATCGGCGGGGTGCGGTTCCCCGCGATCGGTGAATGGCCGTATCTGCTGACCCTGGCGGGTCACGGCTTCTACTGGTTCAGGCTGCGGAAGGACGCCGCCGCCGCGCCTCCGGCGTGAGCCGCGTTCCCCTCGTGGATGTCCTCGCGGATGTCCTTGTGGATGCCCCCGCGGGTGTTCTTGTGGATGTCCCCGCGGGTGTCCTCGTGAGTGTGGGACACCCAGCCCTCCGGGGGTGAGACGCGGGGCGTCCCGGGCGTGCGCCGCGGGCCCGCCCGGGCGTGCGCCGCGCACTCCCTCCTGCCCAGAGGGCCCTTGTGACACGGTGTTAACGCGTGTCGTGGTGCGGGGCGGTTTCCACCGCCTCGCACGGGGCACTCTCCTCCACATCCAGTTCGATCGATTCGATCAAATTCGTATCGAGTTCGTACGGAATCGATCCGTACGGATCATCCTCACCCGACACGTCCCGCACAGCCGGACAGCCATTGCCGCAATCCGGGACACTCTGCGCATCCTGTGGTGTGCCCGGGGAAAGGACGCGATGCCATGTCGAAGGCGGCATCCACCCGGATTACTCCGGGTCTCGCTGACCGAAGCCACCCTCCGCAGGACCCCGTCACGTCCCCGGCCCAGGACGCCCGCCCCGACCACGGCGTTCCCCGGCTCAGGAGTGCCCCGTCCCCGCCGTCCGGGGCCCAGGCATCCGCTCCCGCTCTCTCCGACGCCGAGGCAGGCGCCCTGGTCGGCTCGCTCGCGCCGCTCCTCCGGGAATGGCTGCCCCGCCAGCGCTGGTTCGCCGGCAAGGGCCGGCCGGTCACCGGCTTCGTCCCGGTCGCCGTCACCGAGCTGCGGGCGCCGGGCGCCGGCGGCCCTGGACTGCTCCATCTGCTCGTACGGGTCGAGCAGCACGGCGCCGCGGGCCCGGCCCCGGCGGCCGGCCGGTACCAGGACTGCTACCAGCTCCTCCTCGGCGTGCGGCACTCGCTGCCCGCCTCTCTCGCCGCCGCCGCGATCGGCCAGGTGGAGCAGGGACCGCTGGCCGGCCGCACCGTCTACGAGGGCCTCCACGACCCGCGCGTCGCCGACCTGCTGCTGGAGCGGCTGCGCACCCCGGGCGCGCGCGGGCCACTGCGGTTCTGCCGCGCGGCGCCCGTCCCTGCCGGTCTCACGGGCCGGCTGCTCGACGCCGAACAGTCCAACTCGTCGCTGGTGTACGGAACCGGGACGGACGCCATCGCCGTGGACGGTGGCTCGGACGCGTACATCCTGAAGATCCTGCGCCGGGTCTTCCCCGGCCCCCATCCGGATCTGGAGCTGCCGCTCGCCCTGGCCGCCGAGGGATGCGAGCGGGTGCCCGCGCCGGTCGGCTGGATCGAGGCGGCCGACCCGTCGGGCGGCGGCCGGCCCGGCGGCGGCGAGACCCTGGCGCTCGGAGTGCTCCAGCCGTATCTGCGCGACTCCCGGGACGGCTGGCGCCTGGCGCTGGCGGCGCTCACCGAGAACCGGGAGTTCACCGCGGAGGCGCGGGCGCTGGGCCGGGCCACCGCCGAGGTGCACACCGCGCTGGCCGCCGCGCTGCCGACGGTGACGCTGGGCCGCCGGCAGACCGCGCACCTCGCCGAGGGAATGTCCGAACGGCTGGCGGCGGCGGCGCGCGCCGTGCCCGCGCTGCTGCCGTACGTCCCCGGGCTGCGCACCGCGTTCGACGCGCTCGCCGGGCCGGCCGGGGCGGGGCGCGGCCGGTCCGCGCAACGGGTGCACGGCGACCTCCATCTCGGCCAGGCCCTGCGGACCCCGGACGGCCGCTGGTCGGTCATCGACTTCGAGGGCGAACCCGCCAGGCCACTCGCCGAACGGCGCCGGCCGCAGCCGCCGGTCCGCGATGTCGCGGGCATGCTCAGGTCCTTCGACTACGCGGCGCGCCAGCACGAGCCGTGGCGCCCCGACTGGGCGGCGCGCTGCCGCGCGGCGTACTGCGAGGGGTACGCCGCCGCCTCGGGCACCGATCCGCGGGCGGAGCCCGAGCTGCTGCGCGCGTACGAGACGGACAAGGCGGTGTACGAGGTCCTGTACGAGGCGAGGCACCGCCCCGACTGGCTCCCGGTCCCGATGGCGGCGATCCGCCGGCTCGCCGCGGGCACCTGACCCGCGCCGCCCGTCCTTCGCGGTCCTCGCTCCTCCCCCGTTTCTCCCCTCCCTCATTCCCCCTCCCCCTGTCCCCCCTCCCCCTGTCCCCCTCCCCCTCCGTTCGACAACGAAGCCCCTTCGAGGAGGCAGCCCCCGTGACCGCCCGCACGCCGTCCGACCGTTCGTCCGACCGGACGCCCAAACCCGCGTCGAAGCCCGCGTCGAAGTCCGCGTCGAAGTCCGCGTCGAAGCCGAAGCCGAAGACCAAGACCACGCCGAAGACCAAGCCGAAGGCCGCGTCACCGGCCGCCGCCCTCCCGATCCCGGCCCCCGCGACGGCACCCGCACCCCCCGCGGCTCCCGCGACCGCCGCGCCCCGGGTGCGGGTCGCGCCGCCGCTGGACGCGGGTGACCGGGACCGGCTGCTCAGCGGGACCCACCACGATCCGCACGGGCTGCTGGGGGCGCACCCCGTGCCGGACGGGGTGGCGATCCGGGTGCTGCGGCCGTACGCGCGGGCCGTCACCGTATGCGCCACGGATCTGCGAACGGAGCTGAGAGACGACGGGGACGGCTTCTTCTCCGGTGTCCTGCCGCTGCGCACGGTGCCCGCGTACACGTTGCTCGTCCGGTACGGCGAGGGCGCCGACGGCGACGGCGACGGTGACTCCGCGGCCGAGCCGGACGAGCTGGAGGTGGGGGACCCGTACCGCTTCCTGCCCGCGCTCGGGGATCTCGATCTGCATCTGATCCGCGAGGGGCGGCACGAGGAGCTGTGGAAGGCGCTCGGTGCCCGGACGATGACCCACCAGGGGGTGACCGGCACCCGGTTCACCCTCTGGGCGCCGAACGCTCGGGGGGTGCGGATCGCCGGTGACTTCAACTACTGGGACGGTACGAGTCTGCCCATGCGCTCGCTCGGCTCCTCGGGGGTGTGGGAGCTGTTCGTGCCGGGGATCGGCGAGGGCGCCCTCTACAAGTTCGACATCGCCCGCCCCGACGGCTCGCACACCCTGCGCGCCGACCCGATGGCCCGGCGTACGGAGGTGCCGCCCGCGACCGCCTCGATCGTCACCGAGTCCCACCATGTCTGGCGGGACGCGGAGTGGCTGGCGCGGCGCGGCGAACAACCGGTGTACGAGGCGCCGTTCTCCGTCTACGAAGTACATCTCGCCTCCTGGCGCCCGGGACTGACCTATCGACAGCTGGCCGCGCAACTCCCCGCGTACGTCAAGGACCTGGGCTTCACCCACGTCGAGCTGATGCCGGTGGCGGAGCATCCCTTCGGCGGTTCGTGGGGGTATCAGGTCACCGGGTTCTACGCGCCGACGGCCCGCATGGGGACGCCCGACGACTTCCGGTTCCTGGTGGACTCCCTGCACCGGGCGGGCGTCGGGGTACTCGTCGACTGGGTGCCCGCCCACTTCCCGAAGGACGAGTGGGCGCTGGCGTGCTTCGACGGCCGGCCGCTGTACGAGCACGCGGATCCGCGGCGGGCCGAGCACCCGGACTGGGGGACGCTGGAGTTCGACTACGGGCGCACGGAGGTCCGTAACTTCCTGGTCGCCAACGCGGTCTACTGGTGCGAGGAGTTCCACATCGACGGGCTGCGGGTGGACGCGGTCGCCTCGATGCTCTACCTCGACTACTCGCGCGAGGAGGGCGAGTGGTCCCCGAACGAGAACGGCGGGCGGGAGAACCTGGACGCGGTGGCGTTCCTCCAGGAGATGAACGCGACGGTCTACCGCCGCTGTCCGGGCGTCGTGACGATCGCCGAGGAGTCCACCGCCTGGAACGGTGTCACCCGCGCCACCCACCAGGTGGGCCCCGACGGGCTCGGCGGGCTGGGGTTCGGGCTGAAGTGGAACATGGGATGGATGCACGACTCGCTGGGCTATGTCTCGAAGGAGCCGGTGCACCGCAAGTACCACCACGGGGAGATGACGTTCTCCATGGTGTACGCGTACAGCGAGAACTACGTCCTGCCGATCTCGCACGACGAGGTCGTGCACGGCAAGCGCGCGCTGGTGGCGAAGATGCCCGGCGACTGGTGGCAGCAGCGCGCGAACGAGCGGGCGTACCTGGGCTTCATGTGGGCCCATCCCGGCAAGCAACTCCTCTTCATGGGGCAGGAGTTCGCGCAGGGAGCGGAGTGGTCGGAGGGCCACGGCCCGGACTGGTGGCTGCTGGACCCGTCGTACGAGGCCGAGCCCGACCACCGGGGCGTGCGCGACCTGGTCCGGCAACTCAACACGGTGTACGGTGCGACGCCGGCGCTCTGGCAGCGGGACACCGTCCCGGAGGGTTTCGCCTGGGTGGACGGTGACGCGGGCGAGGACAACGTCTTCGCCTTCCTGCGCTTCGACGCCCAGGGCGCGCCGCTGCTGGCGGTCTCGCACTTCTCGCCGGTGGTGCGCCACCAGTACCGGCTGGGCGTACCCGAGGAGTTCACGGCCTGGACGGAGGTCCTCAACACCGACGAGGCACGGTACGGCGGCGGCGACATCCGCAACCAGGAGCCGCTGAAGCCGGAGTCGGTGGCCGCGCACGGCAGGCCGACGAGCATCCAGCTCACGCTGCCACCGCTGGCGACGGTCTGGCTGCGGCCGGTGTGACACCCCGGCCGCGCGGCTTTGACTGACGTACCATCAGCCGTGCCTGGCCCCGCCGGATCCGCTCGCCGGCGGGGCCACCGCGTCAACGATCGATCAGTTGCAGGGGAACACGTACGAGGACTTGTAGTTGATCGACAGATTGGTCGAGCTCGTGCCCATCTTGGCGGTCACCGGGGCGCACGCGAAGCTGGTGACGTAGACGGGACCGGCGTACGAGCTGAAGTTTCCGCTGTCGGTGTCACAGGACGTGCCGCCCACCTTGCAGACCTGCAGGTACATGTAGCGCGACGCGCCGACGTTGTTGTCCATGATGGCGCAGCCGTTGCCGCTGTTCCCGTAGGAGAACAGCGTCGCCAGGCGCAGGTCGGGGTCGGTGCCCACGGGCAGCGGGATGGCCTTCTGCAGGGTGTAGCCGGTGCCGCAGACGGTCGCGGCGGCCGCGGCCGCCTGGGGGTCGTCCTTCGCGATGGCCTTGGTGGTGGCGTCGGCCTCGCTCGACACGCGCACGGTGGGCGCCTCGGCGGCGATGGCCTGCGGAGCGGTCAGGACAGCGGCGAACAGGGCGGCGGCCGCGACGGCGACACGCATGGCGATGGATCTCATCATGAGTCGGACGCTCCTTCTGCGAGAGGTTCCTCGGGGCGGTTCCGTCCGGGGCGGCGTCATCGGCGCCCCGGTGGCGGTTCGTTCGGATCGGTGCGCGACGGGCCGGCTGTGGTTCCGTACCGTGAACGCCGACGCACTCTAAGTGGGGCGCGATCCGGCACGCAACGGAATTCGGGCCGCATCCAAGGCTGTTGACCAGCGGAAACGATGGCCGCGGCCGTCAAGCGGAATCCCACGACGGTCCTGCCGAGCCGACGCGAGAACTGACCGGCCCCCCCTCGCGGAGGCGAACCGGAAGAGCGAGGGAGGGGTTCCGCATCACCGAAGGATGGCCTAATTCAGCCCCTCGGCGATCGCTTCGCAAGCCGTTCCGGAGAAGGGAAATTCGCCAGAAGGCACCCCTTCCCAGCCAAAGAGCTGACCAGCGCCACGTTATCGACAAGAACCAGCCATTTCGCCCACCCGGCCCCCTCTCCCCGCTCCGCCCAGGACGGCCGGAATACGCCAGGCCTCACGGACTCGGCTCGCCGCCCAGCGAGCCGGAGTGCGGATCGGAGCGTTTCCGCCCGATCTGACGTAGCATCAGTTTCACGTGGCCCCGCCGGATCCGCTCGCCGGCGGGGCTTCGGTGCGCCCGGGCACAGCGCCGCGGGCATCCCCGCACTCGCCGTCGCCCGCGCCGTCGCCCGGGAAAATCTTGCGGGCGACCTCTTCCCTGGTTCGCGGGCCCGTGGCACTCTCCCCCAGGGATGCACACCTGAACGCCATTCATATACATGAAAGACGCCCGAAAGGCGCATGCATGGTGATCAGCCGAAGAAGTCTGCTCCAGGCCACCACAGCCACCGCGACCACGGTCGCCCTCACCGGTATGGCGCACGGCGAACGCGCTCCGGACACCAGCGCCGGACACCGCCCCGGCACCTCCCTCTGGAACGAGTTCCGGGCCTCGCCCCGTACACATCCTCAGATCCCGTTCATCGGCCGGGCCGGCTACGCCGGCGGTTCCACCGCCTTCCCGCGCCGCCCGGTCCGCGCCGACGTGGTGCGGTACGGGGCCCGTCCCGACGGTTCGGCCGACGCCGCGCCGGCGATCAACCGGGCCATCGCCGAGACCGGCAAGCGCGGCGGCGGCACGGTCCGGCTCCCGCCCGGCCGGTACCGGATCGACGACATCATCCGGATCGGCCACAGCAACGTCACCCTGCGCGGCGCGGGCAGCGGTGCCACCACGCTGTACGCGACCCGCTCGCTCACCGACATCATCGGCCCCTACGGCAGCCGGTACGGCGGCGACAAGTCCTCCTGGTCCTGGGCCGGCGGGCTGGTGTGGGTGTGCCCGCGCGACCGGTTGCGGGCACTGACCGGGGCGATCCGGGCCCGGGAGTGGCCGTTCGAGGGGTGGACGGGCAACCGGCGCGACCAGTGGCGCACCCTCGCCCGCGTCACCTCGCCCGCACGCCGGGGCGACCTCACCGTCACCGTGGACGCCCCGGCCGCGCTGCGCCCCGGCGACCGTGTGCTGCTCCAGCTCTCGGACGACGCCGGGCACGGTCTGCTCGCCCACATGTGCGGCGATGTCGAGGGCACCGCCGCGTACGACTGGTCCGACAAGACCAAGCTGCTGAGCTACGTCCCGTACGAGTGGCCGGTGCGGATCACCGCCGTGCGGGGCCGCCGGGTCACCCTCGACCGGCCGCTGCCGCTGGACGCGCGCCCGGAGTGGGCCCCGCGGTTCACCACGCTGGTCGCGCCCGTCACCGGGTCCGGGGTCGAGGGCCTCACCATCGAGATGAAGGAGACGACCCAGTCCCCGCATCTCCTCGACACCGGGTACAACGGCCTGGCCATGCAGTGCGCCTGGGACTGCTGGGCCGACGACGTCCATGTCGTCAACGCCGACAACGGCTTCCTCTTCGTCGCGGCCAAGGCCGTCACCCTGCGCCGGACCCGCGTCTCCGGGCGGGGCAGCCACCACCCGTACGCGTGCCGCGAGGGCTCCCACGACAACCTGGTCGAGGACTTCTCCGTCGAGCGGCCGGCCACCGCTCCGCCCGCCGGGACGCAGGTGCACGGGATCAACGTCGAGGGCCTGTCGAGTTACAACGTCTGGTCGCGCGGCCGCATGGCCACCGGCACCTTCGACACCCACCGGGGCCTGCCGTTCGCCAACGTACGCACCGAGATCACCCTGCACAACGACGGGAAGCACGGCGGCGACGCCAACGCCGGTCCCCTGTACGGCGCGCGCTTCACCCACTGGAACGTGACCGTCACCAACGGCCGGGCGGGGTGCGTACGGATCGACGACGTGGCCCCGTACAGCGCCACCGTGGGGATCTCCGAGGTCACCCCGTTCGGCCAGATCGACACGCCCGACTTCCAGGGGCCCCTGCACGCGCGCCTCGACGCCTACGGGACCCCCGCCGTCACCCCGCGCAACCTGCACACCGCCCAGCGCCGCCTCAGCCACGGCCTGCCGACGAGACGACAAGGTGAATCGCGATGACACACTCCCCACGCCCCGTTCCGGGCAACCGCTTCTCGGTCCCGTCCCGGCGGGCGCTGCTGGGCGCGGCGCTCGGCGGCGCCGTCGCCACCGGGCTGCCGCAGCTCGCCGGTCCGGCCGCCGCGGCCTCCTGGCAGCAGCGCTGGGCGCCCTCGGCGCGTACCGACAAGCTGGCCGCCTTCGAGACGATCGAGGACGACCGCGCGGACTCCCACACCTCCGCCTCTCCGCACATCTTCGCCGAGGGCGACAACTACCGCTTCAACATGCACATGGTCGACCGGGACACCTCCACCGACCGGCAGCGCCACGAGGTCACCGGGATGCGCAGCCCGGCCGGCGGCTCGTACCTCCAGTGGAAGCAGGGCGAGAGCTGGCGGGTGACGTACTCGATGTACATCCCGAGCACACTGCGGGCCACCACCACCTTCACCCACATCATGCAGATGAAGCAGCCCGGCACCGGGTCCGCGCCGATCGTCGTGCAGTCGCTGCGGCGGGTCGACGGCGCGGGGACCATCGAGCTGAAGATCTTCGAACAGGACATCCTCGTCGGTCGCACCGCCCTCACGCCCCTGCACGACTCATGGGTCGACGTGGACTTCCAGCTCAAGATCGGCAACGGTACGAGCGGCACCGTACGGTGGATCCTCCGCAAGGGCGGCAGCACCCTGATCGACGCGCAGAAGACCGGCGTCGACACCTTCCTCGCCGACCGGGTCCGGCCCAAGTGGGGCATCTACCGCTCGCTCGGCGACACGTCGGACTCGCTGCGGGACTGCCACATGCTGCTCACGAACATGCGCGGCTACCAACTGGTCTGAGAACGGCGGCGGCCGCCCCGGGCATCCGCGGCGGCCGCGTCCCTCGCCGGATCCGTCACTCCTGTTCCAGAGAGAGGGCGAAGACATGCGCCCGTGCCGTCCCGGCGGGAGCGGTCAGGGTGAGCGCGGTCAGCCGCCTCGCCGGGTCGAGGGCGGTCACCTGGTGGAAGATGGCGGCCTTGGTGTCCAGCGGGCCGGCGGGGGTGTGGATCTGACCGGTCGCCACGGCCGTCGTCTCCTCGTACGCAGGGCCGGAGGCCAGCCAGTTCGTCAGCCCGACGGTGAGGGTCCCGGTCGTCCCGTCGGCGTAGTGGGCCACCGCGGGGACGGTCACGTTGCCGGTGTCCCCCGCGCCCAGCACATGGAGCCGCGCGTAGCCGCCCGGCGGGACGGCGATCTCCTGGCCGGCGGCGACGACGTTGTTGGCGGAGCCCTCGCTGCCGTTGGTGAAGGAGAAGGTGATCCCGTCGTCCACCGTCCGCCCCGTCTGCGGCAGTTGGGCCATGGGATAGGTGCGCCCGGCGCCGTCGAAGTCGCCGTCCTCGTAGTACATCTCCGTGGTGATGGCGTCGTTGTCGAAGTGCGGGACCAGGTCGACCTGGGTGACCGTGCCCGCGTCCGGCAGGGCGGGCAGCCCCCAGGGGGCCGCGGGCCCGTTCGCCCGCACCGGGGCGATCCGGAAGTCGGGCCGGGAGCCCGCCGGGTGGACCACCGCCTCCTGGTCGCGGCCGAGTTCGAGCTCCACCACCCCGTCGCCGAGGTCGCGCCACCGCGGCGCCGGGCCGCCGACCCCGGAGACGGTGAGCCGCCCGGTCAGCGCGTGGCGCACCCGGCACGGCTCCCCGGCCAGGCTGCGCACCCGCACCCAGCGGGTGACGCCGCCCCGGCGGACCGCGCTGACCAGGAACGCGCCCTGGGTACGGAAGTCGTGGAGCGTCACGTCCCGCCACTGCGCCGGCACCCCGGGGAAGATCCTGATCAGGTCGCCCCAGCTCTGGCAGACCATGTCGTGCAGGGTCTGCGCGCCGGACAGCGGCGTCTCGACGACCGGACCGGCCTCGTAGTACATGGTGTTGGGCTGCACGAACCGCGCGACCAGCTCGCGCAGGTACGTCAGCGCGTCGTCACCGCGGCCCATCTGGGTGCAGATCGAGGCGGCGCCGGTGAAGCTGTAGCCGCGCAGGGCGCCCTCGAAGCTGATCCAGTGGTCGAGCGAACGCTCGATCAGATCGCGGTTCTCCGGCTGTTCCCAGTTGACGAGGTACAGCGGGTAGACGGCGAGCAGGTGCGAGTAGTGGCGGTGGGACTTGGCGAAGGGCACCCCCGCGCCGATCATGAAGCCGTTGGCGTCCACCGGCGGGTCCACCAGCCGCTCCAGCACCTCCCGCCACTTCGGCTCCAGCGTGTCCTGGACGCCGAGCAACCGGACCGTCTCCAGCAGCGTTGCGCAGCTCCAGCGCAGCAGCGCCAGGTCGTAGTTGCAGTCGGGGGCGCTGCCGTACTCCGGGGAGAAGGTCTTGGGCAGATGCAGTCTGCCGTCCGCCTGCTCGTGGAGGAAGTGCAGGTAGTAGTTGGTGGATCGGCGCAGCAGCGGGTAGAGGACGTCCTCCAGCACGCCCCGGTCCATGGTGTGCCGGTAGGTGAGCCACACGTTGTGGAGGGTCCAGGGCAGGTCGCCGACCTCGGGGTCGCCGACGCCCGGCACCCCGACCGAGCCCGCGTCGTCGCACTGGGCGTCGGTGCTGCGGCGCAGTCCCGCGGAGTCGTGCCGGTACGCGGGTTTGAGGGCGTCGACGAGGATGTCCGTGTTCTCGGCGAGGGTGCGGGGGATCGCGTCGAGTTCCAGGTGGTTGGAGCCGTGGACGGGCCAGTATTCGAGCTGGGCGTTGAGGTTCCACCACACCGAGGGCCACGGGGTCGGTTCGAGCCAGGGCCCTGTGGTCGCCATGACGGGGGCGTGCTCGCGGGCGCCGCAGGCCAGCTTGTACAGCTGGATCCAGTAGAAGCTCTGGAGCATCGGGTCGGGGACGGACAGGAAGCTCTTGCGGTAGAAGCGGTGCCACCAGTCGCGGTGGGTGCACAGCAGGCTGGAGACGGGCAGCGCGGAGGCCTTGCGTACGGTGGCGAGGGCGCGGCCCTCGGCGTCGGCCCCGGGATAGGAGTGGGCGACGGCGAGGTGGTACACGCGCTGCCCGGCGTGGGTGCGTTCGCGGTACGCGGTGGCCGTCTGCCCGCCGGCGACGAGCGGCTGGACGACGAGGCCGGTACCGCCGGACTCGCGGGTGACGGGGGCGGGGTTGGGGGCGAAGCCGGCGGGCGGGGGTTCGCGGACGATGCGGGGGCTGACGGCGGGCGAGGGGCGGAACTCCCAGCGGAAGCCCTTCTCCCCCGCGCTCGCGTCGACGGTGACGAGCAGCATGGTGCGGTCGTTGTGGACGAGGGCGCGCAGTGCGAGGCGGCCCGCGTCGGTGGTGACGGTGCCGCTGATCTCGGCGTTCCACAGGTCGAGCCGCAGGTCGACGGCGGTGATCTCGCCGACCGGGTGGAGCAGGAGGTTACCGACGGGGAGCCGGGCCACCCCCCATTCGTTGCCGAAGTCGGGCCGGTGGTCCTGGACTTCGCTGTGGTGCACGGTGAACCGCAGCGCGTTCAGGCCGGGTTCCTGGTAGACGATCGAGCCGAGCAGGCCGTTGCCGAGGAAGGGGCCCTCGTACCAGGTGCGCGGCACGCGTTTCCAGTGCAGGTCCTGGTCGGCGAGGAAGGACTGCCATGCGCGGTCGGTGTCCATGCCCGTGAGGGAGACCGGCGGGGCGGCGCCCGGCGGTCGCGCGGCGGCGGGTTCGGCGAACGGGACGCCCGCGGCGGCTCCGGCGGCGGCGCCCGACGCCACCTTTCCCAGGAACCCGCGTCTGCTGACTCTCATCGTCGATGTCCTGTCTTCTCGTCTCGGTGAACTCAGTTCTGATCCGGCGAAGCTCGGATTGATCCCATGAATAGGCTGGACAGGAGCGTAAAAAATCGTCAATCTTGCGTCAACACCCCTGACACATCCGATGACTTGACGCATGGCATTGGCGCACCACAGAGCGAGCCGACTTCACCGGGAGGCACGATGCGCTTCGCACGATCCACCGTCACGCGAACCCTGACGGGGGCGGCCTGTCTGGCCGCGTTACTCGTCCCGGGGTCGCCCGGGGCCGCCTCGCAGGAACGGGACGACGCGGCGGGAGGGGCCCGTTCCTGGCGGCTCGAAGCGCCCGGCGACGGCCGGGACCAGATCGGGGCCGACCTGGCGCTCACCACCTCGGGCGGGCTGACACTGACGGCCCGGCACGGCGGTACGACCGTCCTGCGCCCCTCCGCGCTGGGCATCCGCACGGCGGAGACCGACTTCACGGGCGGGCTTCGCTACGAGAGCCGGCGCGACCGGCGGATCCACGAGACGTACACGACGACCACCGGCAGCCGCACCCGGCACACCGTGGACGCCACCGAGTCCGTCTTCACCTTCACCAAGCGCGGCCGCGAACTCCGCGTCACCCTGCGGATCTCCGCCGACGGGGTGGCCTACCGCTACGCCCTGCCCGGCAGCGGCACGGTCACCGTGCTCGGCGAGGCCTCGGAGTACGCCGTGCCCGGCGCCGCCGACGCCTATCTGCTGCCGTACGACAACGGGCGCCAGGACTACGAGTCGGCGCACCAGCGCAGCACGGTCGCCGCGGCGAAGCCCGCCGACTACGGCTACCCGTCCCTGTTCCGGGTGGGGAGCAGCTGGCTGCTGATCGGCGAGGCCGGTCTCGACAGCTCCTACGGCGGCTCCCGGCTGACCCTCGGCGCCGGTGAGGACCGCTTCCGGCTCACCCTCCCCGATCCGGCGGAGGTGAGCACGGCCCCCTTCGCCACCCCGTGGCGCACGATGGTCATCGGCGACCTCGCCACCGTCACCGAGAGCGATCTGACCACGGACCTCGCCGCGCCCTCGAAGGTCGCCGACACCTCGTGGATCAAGCCCGGAAGGGCCGCCTGGTCCTGGTGGTCCGACGGCGGCAGCCCGGGCAGCCTCGACAAGCAGAAGAAGTTCGTGGACTTCGCCGCCCGCGAGGGGTGGGAGTACGTCCTCGTCGACTCGGGCTGGAGCAACGACTGGATGCCCGAACTGACCGCCTACGCCGAGGAGAAGGGCGTCGGCATCTGGCTGTGGGTGCGCTGGCAGACCATCGACGCGAAGAGCGAGCTCGACCGGCTGCTCCCGCTGTGGAAGTCCTGGGGCGTCGTGGGCATGAAGATCGACTTCATGGAGTCCGACGGCCAGGACCGCATGCGCTGGTACGACGCGGTCTACCGGGCGACGGCGGAGAACCGGCTGATGCTCAACTTCCACGGCGGCACCATCCCGCGCGGCCAGCAGCGGACCTGGCCCCAGCTGATGAGCGTCG
Source organism: Streptomyces sp. NPDC088124 (assembly GCF_040685895.1). Taxonomy (NCBI): domain Bacteria; kingdom Bacillati; phylum Actinomycetota; class Actinomycetes; order Kitasatosporales; family Streptomycetaceae; genus Streptomyces; species Streptomyces sp. NPDC088124. Next base: position 46,007 of record NZ_JBFBJB010000069.1, read on the forward strand.
AGGCCGTCAAGGGCGCCGAGGGCACCCGGCCCAGGCCCGGCCGCCAGCCCTTCCCCGCCGAGCACTACACCACCCTGCCGTTCACCCGTAACCTCATCGGCCCGATGGACTTCACCCCCGTCACCTTCACCGGGGTGCGCCCCACCAGCGACGCCGCCGAACTGGCGCTGTCGGTGGTGTACGAGTCCGGGGTGCAGCACTTCGCCGACAGCGTGGAGTCGTACGAGGAGAAGCCCCTCGCCCGGCGCTTCCTGCGCGGCGTGCCCACCGTCTGGGACGACACCCGGCTGGTCGACGGCGCCCCCGGGAACCGGGCGGTCCTGGCCCGCGAGGCGGACGACGAGTGGTTCATGGGCGCGATCACCTCCGGCGGGGCACGCTCCCTGGACGAGCCGCTGCGCTTCCTGGGCCCCGGGAGCTGGCTCGTCGACCTCTACACCGACGCGCCCGGCGGCGGCCTGGCGGTGGAGACCCGCAAGGTGACGGCCGGCTCCCGGCTGACGGTCGACGTCCCCGGGAACGGCGGCTTCGCCGCCCGGATCTGCCGCGCCGAGGCGGGGCGCGCGGACTGCGGTTCGTAAGGCCGGTACGGGAGTAAGGCCGGGACCGGAGTAGGGCCGTGCCGGAGTAGGGCCGTACCGGAAGTCGGGCGCTACCGGAGTGCGGACCGACGGCTGCCGTGGGGTGCGTTCCCCCACGGCAGCCACCGGGGTCACTCGAAGAACTTCAGGCCGAAGCCGGTGTTGCTCTTGTCACCGGGGACGTTGGCGCGGGTGTAGGTGCTGTTCCCCCACCACACCGCCCGGCCGATCATCCAGTCCCGGTTGGACCAGCTGTAGGGCGTGCCCTTGGGGACCGCGTGGTACATGATCGGGAACGTGTTCCCGGACGGCGGGCTGTTCGCGATGTCGCCGTTGGCCAGCGCGAAGGTGTGGCTGCCGGGGCCGTCGACGAAGAGGGTGGGGTCCCAGCCCTTCATCATGGTGTCGCGGTGGGAGCCGAACTGGCAGCCGTTGGACTTGTACCAGTCCCATACGTAGGTGGGGTCACCGCCGGAGCGCAGCCGCAGGTCGGCGATGCAGTACCGGTCGCTCCAGGAGCCGTTGGCCGAATAGGCGATGTGCAGCTGCCCGTTGGGGTCCTTGATCGGTATGGGGGCCTCGTTGATGTACGGATCGCCGACCACCCGCTCCCAGCTCTCCCGGGGCTGGGAGATGATGTGGCGGGGGCCGGTCGGGGTGGTGGGGTCGCTCATCCTGGCGATGTAGAGGTTCTGCTCCACATTGGTGTCGCCGGACCAGCCGGACCAGACGAACCACAGCTGGCCGGCGAAGGTGAAGGCGCTGCCGTCGATCGCCCATTTGTCGTTCGGGAGCGCCCGTTTCCGCTCGGCCCCGTAGCCGCTGTCGGGCGGGTCGGAGCTGATCACGTACATCCGGTGGTCGGCGCTCCGCCCGGCCGTGAAGTAGACGTGGTAACGGCCGTTGATCCTGGTGATCTTGGGGGCCCAGATCTCGCCCATCCCCGGGTCGAGCCAGATCTGCTTCGGGGGCACGTCCACGAAACCGGCCAGGGTCGCCGAGGCACGGACGGAGATGCCGCCGCCGGTCTTCACTTCTCCCCCAAGGGCACAGGATGCGCTCGGCCCCTTCGCCGAACAGCCATCCGATCCTTGGGAACGGGCGGCCGCGCGTCATCCGCCGATGGAGGAGCACCCGCCGCCGCACCACACCCGCGCCGTTCCGCCCGCGCCTTTGGTGGAGCCGGGTCCGCCGAAGGCCGTGGTCCGCGCCCCGCCTCCGCCGGCGGCCGATGCCTGTTGTCCGATGCCCGGTGCCCGGTGCCCGGTCCGGGGCCCGGCCTCCGCTGCCGGGCCGCCCCCGCCGCCCGCTACCGGTCCTCCGTACCTCCGCGTATGTCCAGCGACTTGAGCCGGGTGGGGACCGCCGCGTCGCGGACGATCCCGAGCCGCTGGGTGGCCCGGGTCAGGGCCACGTAGAGGTCGTTGACGCCGCGCGGCGAGCCGTCCAGGACGGCCTCCGGGTCGACGACGATCACCGTGTCGAACTCCAGGCCCTTCGCCTGGCGCGGGTCGAGGAGGACCACCGGGCGGGTGAGGTCCGGGGTGATCCCCCAGGAGGCGTCCGGGAGTTCGGCCGCCAGCGCGGGCAGCAGGGCGGCCGGCGCGATGACCGCCAGGCGCCCCTCGCCCGGCCGGCCGGTGGCCAGTCCGGCCGCCGTACGGGCCAGCTCGGCGCGGTCCACGGCGCGTACGACCGGGCCCTCGCCCGTCGACCGTACGGACCTGGGCGGCTCGAAGAGCGGGTCCGTCAGCCGCCGGACCTCGGCCGCGACCTCCATGATCTCGGTGGGCGTACGGTAGTTGACGCCGAGCTTCGTCAGCTCCCAGCGCTGCTGGACGTACGGCTCCAGGATCTGGCCCCAGGAGTCGCACCCCGCCGCGTCGCCCGTCTGGGCCGGGTCGCCGACCAGGGTCATGGAGCGGCTCGGGCAGCGGCGCATCAGCAGCCGCCAGGCCATCGCGGAGAGTTCCTGCGCCTCGTCCACCACGATGTGACCGAAGGCCCAGGTGCGGTCGGCCGCGGCCCGCTCGGCGGCGCTGCGGGTGTCGGCCTCCTCGTGGCGGTCCGCGAACCGCTCGGCGTCGATGATGTCGTGCGCGGCCAGGACCTCCGACTCGTCGTCGTCCCGGTCCTCGAACTCCTGGGTGCGGGAGCCGTACGACAGTTCCAGCACACCTTGCGCGTAGGCGACGCGCTCCTGGCGCTCCCGCGCGGCGGCGGCGCGGGCCGCCGCGTCGTCCTCGCCGAGGAGTTCGGCCGCCTCGTCGAGCAGCGGCACATCGGCGGGGGTCCAGTCGACCCGCGCGTCCGCGCCGGTCCTGGGGCGCGGGCGGCGTACGGCGGCGGCGTCCCGCGAGTCGAGCCGCACGGGCGCCGCGAGGACGTCCGCGACGAACTGTTCCGGCGTCAGGCTCGGCCAGAGGGCGTCGATCGCGGCCTGGACATCACGGCTGGCGGCGATCTCCTTGCCGAACTGGGCGACGTCCGCCGGGTCGAGGAGGTTGTCACCGCCGAGCGGGTCGGGGGCGCGCCGCGCCGCCAGCGGGGCGGGCCGCGCATCGAGGATACCGAAGACGAAGGTTGTGAGGGGCCGGGGGTGGGGCTGGCCGGGGGGGCG
>NZ_JBFBJB010000070.1:0-48259 GCF_040685895.1 Streptomyces sp. NPDC088124
CTCGACGCGATCGCCCGCGGCCGCCGCAGCCGCGGCCGGGCGGCACTCTCCGTGAACTGGGGGTTCTGGACCGACCGGGGCATGGCCGCGCGGGCCGCCGATTCCGACCGGTGACGGCTCCCAGCCGTCGCAGCGAAGGAGCATGATGCCCGTCCTCCACTCGACCAAGAACCTGCAGATCACGACCCCTGCAACGGAAACCAGCACGGGCCTTGGAGTCTTCGAGTACACCGACGCCTACACGGTGTTCCACTACGGACGGATGCCGGACCTGATCCCCGGCAAGGGCGAGGCCACCGCGCGCATGGCCGCCTTCAACTTCCGGTTGCTTGAGGCGGCCGGTGTGCGGACCCACTTCCGCCGGTTCATCGCCCCCGACCGCATCGAGTTCGAGCTCGCCCGCTTTCCCGCCCAGGACGACCTGCCCCTGTCCCCCGGCGTCCGCAGCACCCTGCTCCCCGTGCAGGTCCTGGTCCGCACAGAACTCCCCCAGGGCAGCTCCGTCCACCGCCGTCTCGCCGCGGGCACCCTCACTCCGGCCCAGGCCGGACTTCGCACTCTCCCCGCGGTCGGGGAGGAGCTGAAGGAGCCGTTCGTCGAGTTCGCGACCATGGTGGACGACGTCAACCGGTACATCGACGCGGCACACGCCCAGCGTCTCACCGGCCTGGACGATGACCGGTTCCGGACCCTGCTCGACACCTCCGTCACGGTCAACCGCGTACTGACCGAGCACGCACGCGCCGTGGGCCTGCGGCACTGCGACGGCAAGTTCGAGTTCATGGTCGCGGCCGACGCCGGCCTCGTCCTCGCCGACAGCCCCGGCACGCCCGACGAGAGCCGCCTGCTCTTCGACGGCGTGCACTGCGGCAAGCAGGTCCTGCGGAACTGGTACGTCGACAACAACCTCGAAGTCCCCGTCAACCGGCTGATCGCCGAAGGCGTGCCCCGGCACCGGTGGCCCACGCCCGCCTCCCTGCCGGGCGAGTGCCTGCCGGTGATGTCCGACCTCTACCGGTCCCTGAGTGAGACCTGGACCGGCGAACGCCGGTGGAACGTACCGGATCTGCCCGCAGCCACGGCGGCCGTGGCCCGGATCATCGGGCACTGACGAGAACCCACCCGGGCAGGCGCTGGCGCGTGCTCTCCTCGACGGGCAGGGCACACGCCGGCAGTGCCACCCAACCGACATGAACGGCGGACGCATGGGCAGCTTGACCGACGACCCCGACTTCCGGTCGACGACGTTCGTGGTCGTCGACTTCGAGACGACCACGCCGACGGGCTACCCGGCGCAGCCCATCGAAGTCGCCGCGCTCGCCCTGCGCTGCCCGGACGGCGCGTGGACGGAGGCCGGCCGGAGCACCTCCCTCATCCGGCCGCCCGCGTTCGCCCCGGTGACACCGGCCGACACGGCCCAGACCGGCTTGACCGCGGCCAAGCTGGCAGGCGCACAGGACGTGGGGCACGTCCTGGGCGCCCTGGACCGGCGCTTCACCGCGGGCGGCCGGTACCTGCTGGTGGCGCAGCACGCTGCCACCGAGGCGAACATCATCCACAACGCCCGCGAGCACTGCCCGACCCTGTCCCGCACCGACTTCCTCGACACCATCCTCCTGGCCAAGTACCTGGTCCCTGGCCTAGTGAACTACAAGCTCGACACCCTGCTCGCGCACTTCGCCATCGCGCAGCCGGCCGCCCGCCACCGGGCCTACGCCGACGTCGACGTCACCGCCCAGGTGTTCCTCCGTCTGTTGGGCGCCGGGGACGACACCGGGCAACTCGCGGACCTCGCCGCCCTGGCGAAGGTCGCTGGGCGCACCGCCAAGAGCAACATCCCTGTCCAGGGAGGGCTGTTCGACATCTAGCCCACCCGCCGGACGGCGAGCCATGCACTGCCCCTCACAGATCGGACGGTACGCATCATGACGATCACGCACGAGACCCTCGGCGACGAGGTCCAGGTCCCCTTCTGGTTCGATCCGCTGTGCCCCTGGGCCTGGATCACCTCGCGCTGGCTGCTGGAGGTCGAGCAGGTCCGGCCGGTGCACGCCGACTGGCGGATCATGTCGCTCGCCTACCTCAACCTCGACCAGCGGAGCGGCAAGGGCCTCAGCGAGGAGTACCGGAAGCTGATGAGCACGGCCTGGGGTCCGGTGCGCGTCTGCGCCGCCGCCGAGCACGCCGGCAGCCCCGTGCTGGGCCCGCTGTACACGGCCATCGGCACCCGGCTGCACAACCAGCGGCGCCGCGAGGACCCCACCGTGATCACCGAAGCCCTGGCGGAAACCGGTCTGCCCGCCTCGCTGGCCGCGGCGGCCACCAGCACGGAGTTCGACCAGTTCATCAAGGACTCGCACCACGAGGCGTTCGACGACGTCGGGCTCGACGTCGGAACGCCCGTCCTGCGAATCGCCGGCACCACCCTGTTCGGCCCCGTCATCACCCCGGCCCCCCGCGGCGAAGCCGCCGGACGGCTCTGGGACGGGTTGGTGATGGTCGCGGGCACCGACGGCTTCTTCGAGCTCAAGCGCAGCCGCAACGCCAAGCCGTCCTTCGACTGAGCCCGCGCGCCCCGGCCGGGCTTGACGAGGCTCCAGGACAGCGCCACCGGTCCCGGCCCGAGCGGATTCAGGCCCCCTTCACGCCCACCACGAGCGGTACCCGATTACGAGAACGAGGTGAACCCGTTGGAGTACGACGCCGTCACCGGCTGGGACGACGACGCCACCGCCGAGGCTTACGCCGCCTTCGCCCGCGCCCACCCGATGTACAGCGCCTCCAGCCGGGACCTGGCCGCGCGGGCCGGTCTCGCCTACAGCCGCGGGATCGTCGACCTGTGCGGCGGCACCGGCACGACCGCCGAGGCGATCCTCGCCCTGGCCTCGCCGGACGCCACCGTCATCTCCCTCGACAGCTCCGCCGCCATGCAACGCATCGGCCGCAGCCTCCTGAGTGACCCCCGGCTGACGTGGGTCAATGCTTCCGCCGAAGAGCTGGCCGACCATGTCCCGGCACGCAGCGTCGATGCCGTCGTGTGCAACTCGGCGCTGTGGAAGACCGACGTCTCCGCCGTGGTCGCCGCGGTGCGCCGCGTCCTGCGACCCGGTGGCCGGTTCGTCTTCAACATCGGCGGCGCCTTCGCCGGCGTCACCCACCCCGACGCGCAGATCCCGCCGCCCGGACCTTCGCTCAGCGGCTTGATCGAGCAGATCGCCGCCCGGGACTACGGCGTCGTCCCGCCAACGGCCGCCGTCCCCGCGAAGCTCCCGCTCTCCGTGGTCACCGGGATGCTGGCCGATGCCGGACTGCACGTTGTCGCCGCGGAGGTCACCGGTCAGCGCACCACCATCGCGGAGCGGGCGGCCTGGCTGTCCATCCCCGTCTTCGCCCACCCCGAAGGAGCCCTCTCCTACGAGCAGAAGATGGCGATCCTCGCCGAGGCCACCGTCCAAACCGAACCGGACAACTTCACGATCACGACCTGGCTCGTGATCGTCGCCGAGCTCCTGGAAGCGGTATGACCCCGAACGCACTCGCCTCGGTGCCCGCTACGACGGCATGTTCCCTGCCCGTCAGCCTGTCGCCGCGGGAGCTCCCGCGGCGACAGGGATCATCTGCTTCCGGCCGAGGTGGTGACCGCCCGGGCGATTCGAGGGCCGACGAGGCGCTCCGCCACATCCAGCGGGTACCAGGCGGCCCCGGTCACCTCGGACTCCTGGATACGACCGACCTCGGCACCGGCTGCGACGAAGGCGTAGCCGATGTCCAGGTGATAGTGGTCGGGCTCGTCCTTCGCGGGCCTGGCCGGCACCTGTCCGAACTCGATATAGGCGGGGTGCGTCGAGACGGTGACGATCTGATCGGGGTCGATGCCGGTCTCCTCGGACAGCTCCCGCATGGCAGCGCCGACCAGCGTCGTATCGGTCGGTTCAAGATGCCCGCCCGGCTGCAAGGTGATCCCGTACGCGAGGTGCTCGATCAGGAGGACCTCGGTGCCGTCCCGGACCAGCAGCGCGCCGGCGGTGATGTGCATCGGGAACGTCCGCCGCGAGGCGAACCCCCGGCCTTCGCCCAGAAGCCGCAGCGGTTCGGCCAGTTGTCCGGCCTCATGAGGGTGGCGCTCGAGGTAGGCGTGGAGCACCCCCGCGATGTCGGAGTCAGTGATCGTCACAGGTCACCGCCCTCCGCTCGGCCCGAGAAGGGATTCCCCCGAGACCAGCCGCTCGAAGGCGGCCACCAAGCACGTGCACAGTCAGCTCCACAACGGTCGTGGCGTACCAGAAGCTCCGCACTCTACAAGTCCGCCGGGCCCCGCACGCACCAACGCGCTCTCTGGCGTACGGCACCCCGGAACCTCGGCGAACCCGCCAACCCGTCCTGTCGGCAGTGCCGTTGCGGGCGCTGGGTCGGGTGGTCTCTGCCCCCTGTCACTCCCGTCTGCAGGTCAGTCCTGCCGCGCTACACGCATCAATTCGAGGAGACGCATGAACCAGTCCGTGATCATCGGTACAGCCCAGCGACCGGGGACGGAAGCGCCGTGCGCGGATGGGCATGATGTCCAGCGCACCGGCGACCGCGTCACCGCCGCCGTCGTTGACGGTGCCGGACACCACCCGGACACCGTCCGGTACGCCGGAATCGTCCCTGCCGTCATCACCCACATCGGCGCGAAGCTCGGCGGCCTGGCCGGACTCATCACCGCCGGACAGATGGCTCACGCCTACGACCACCCGCCGCACGTCTCCGCCGTCTACGCCCGTATCGAACCCGGCCGCGTCGGCATTCTCTGGATCGGAGACTGCCGGGCCTACGGCTGGAACGGCCGCGAACTCACCCTCTTCAGCACCGACCAGACGGAGGGGAGTTCCTCCGCGTACACGGAGATGTGTTGGCGCCCATTGTCGACCACCACGACGCCTGGGCGAGGCTCGGACTCGCCCAGGCGTCCGCGGCGACGTGCCGCGAAGCCCAACTCCCCGAGGAAGTCTGTCTGGTGCTGCTGTGCTCGGACGGCGTCTCCGACCAGGTGGATCAAGCGACCTGGCGCGAGCTGTGTACGACGCACGCCGAGGACCCGCAGGCGCTGGCGGACGCGCTGGTCGCGGCCGCTACCGCGAACGAGAAGGGCTACCGCGACGACGCCACCGTCGTGGTGCTGTTGCGCCGCGGCGAATAGGCACCGGTGGTGGGCGTGCGAGCGTTCGGGCTCGAGCCCTGCGGGGTCGGCGAACTTCTTGCCGGACCTCAGGCTCCGTGGTCGGCGTTTCGGCCAACCGCCGCGGCCGGCAGATCTGTTGTGCGGACTGGAGCCGCGCTTCGTCGCCGTGCCACCCGCCGCTCCATCTCGGGGTTCCGGGAGCGGCTGAAACACATGTGTTCGATATCCCGTCCGGGTCGTTAAGCCTCATGACCCAGCCGACCGACGACCAAGGGGGACCACGTTGACCTCGGCCCACTCGCCTGGACAGACCGATACGGACCCGGTGGCGGAAGCGCCCTCCGAGCCGGAGGGCACGAGCACGGCGCAGGAGGAGGAGTTCCAGTACCGGGATGAATCCCGGCTCCAGGCTGGCGCGCAGATGACGACGACCACGATGGCGCGGCGCCTGCCCGTGCTGGTGCGCCGGTCGCTGCGGATGGCGTGGCAGGTGGACCGGGGCGCGACGGCCGGACTGCTCGCGTGTCAGATCGGCACCGGTGTGCTGGCCGCACTGGGCCTGTTCGCCGTCACCGGCACTCTCACCGCGCTGATCTCCTCCGGCGACATCACCGACCGGCTGCGGGAGGCGGCTCCGCAGCTGGCCGTCATCGCCGGGGCCGCCGGTCTGCGCGCCTTGCTGGGGGTCACGGTGACCTGGCTGACCGGGCGGCTGCGGCCGGTGCTCGCCCGTGCCGCGGAGGTGAGCATGGTCGAGGCTGCTCTCGGCGCGGAGGCCGCGGCGAACAACAAGCCGGGGTACAACGACCAGTACGACATCGCCGATCGCGGTGCGCAGGTCACTCCCGACCTCGTGGAGGAAGCCCAGAACGTGCTGGCCGCCACGGCGACCCTCGCCGCCGGCGCGACGGCCCTCACCGTGATCCATCCGGTTCTGTTGCCTCTGCTTCTCCTGGCGTGCCTGCCGCAGGCCGCCGCGTACGTGCGCGCGGCGCGCGTGGTGTATCTCGCGGCCCTGGAGACGTCAGGGCGCCGGCGGATGTTGCACAAGCTGCGCTGGCATATGTCCTATATGGAGTCCAGCGAGGAGATGCGGGCCTGCCTGGCCGGCCCGTTTCTCCTCGGCCGTTACCGGCGCCTGGCCGCCTCCGTCAACGTCTCCGAGCGCGAGGCCGCGAACACCGGGGCCTGGATGGGCCTGGCCGGTGCGGCGGCCGGCGGAGTCGCCTCGGCGGCGGTCTGGGCGACCCTGCTGTGGCTGCTGGTCTCCGGCCGGATGGACCTGGCGGCCGGCGGCGGCGCGGTCTTCGCCCTGCAGACGGCGACCGGCTCGGTGCGGGGCATCATCAACGGCGGAGCCCGACTGGTGCGCACCGGCTGGTACGTGCAGGACTGGCAGAACTTCATCGACAACGCGCACGGGCAGGCGATGGTGGCCTCGCGTGGCTCCGAGGTGCTGCCGGCGCCGCCGGAGCGGTTCGAGGTCCGCGACGTCACCTACCGGTACGACGGCGCGGACAAGGACAGCCTGGCCGGGGTGTCGCTGAAGGTACGGCGCGGGGAAATCGTGGCGCTGGTCGGGGAGAACGGGTCGGGGAAGACGACGCTGTCCCGGCTGATCTGCGGACTGCTGCTCCCGACCTCCGGGGAAGTGGCCTGGGACCACCAGACCACCGCGCGGCTGGAACCGTGGGAGGCATGGAAGCACGTAGCGGTCGCACCGCAGCGGTTCACCTACCTTCCGCTGACGCTGCGCGACAACGTCACCCTGGGGCAGGGCGACACCAGCGACGCCGCGCTCATGGCGGCCTGCGAGGCATCCGGAGCCGCGGACATGCTGCCCGCCCTTCGTTCCGGTCTCGACACCCTCCTGACCAGCGAATGGTTCGGCGGCCACCAGCTGTCCGGCGGGCAGTGGCAACGCGTCATCCTGACCAGGGCATTCCACCGGAAAGCCGAGCTGCTGGTGATGGATGAGCCCACGGCCGCGCTGGACGCCCGGGCTGAGCACCATGTCTTCACCGGCCTGCGGGACCTGGCCAAGGACCGGGCCATCCTTCTGATCACGCATCGCCTCGCCAACGTTGCCGTGGCCGACCGGATCGTCGTCCTGGACCAGGGCCGTCTGGTTCAGGAAGGGACGTACGCGCAGCTCACCCACGAACCCGGGCTCTTCCGGACGCTGTGGGAACTGGAGCAGCGCACCGGCGGGACGCCCGATCCGACCTGAGCCCCGCCCGCGGTCCTGAACCGACCCCGGCCGTCCGGCGACGGCCGGGGTCGGCCGACCCGCCGACCTGGTCGGCCGATCCGGTACTGCGCCGACCAACTCGACCGACACCCCCGGGAGGAACCGTGTTCCCCGATCTCACCGAACCTGATGGCGGTGGGCCCTGCCGCTCCGCCATTCCGCGCCCGAGCGCGAGGTCTGCCGGATGAGCGGGACGAAGCCGCTGCCCGCGGCACTGAAGCGCTGGGCGGAACAACGGATCGGCCCCGTCATGTCCGTCCGCGACGCCTCGCACGACTGGGACCGCTCCCGGGTGTGGGACCTGGAGGGCGAGGGCGGGGTGCACCACTACCTGAAGGTCTCGCCCTCGGTGAAGTTCTTCACCCGGGAGAGCCGGGCTACCGCCACATCGTGCCCGCCCTCGGCCACACCCGGGCGCCCCACCTCATCGACAGCCGCGCCCAGGACCTGGCCCTGCTGCTCACCGCGGTCCCCGGCGCCCCGGCGAAAGAACTCGGCTGGGACGCCGCCCAGTGGCGGACCGTGCACCAACAGGCCGGAGCGCTCTGCGCCCGGCTGCACGAGACCGGGCCACTCGACCACGGCGACCGGGTGGAGGCCGATGCCTCCTTGCCCGCCGCCGCTGACGGAGCAGAGAAGTACCTGGCTCGCGCCGGGGACCGGCTCAAGCAGGACGAGCAGCAGCTGATCCGGGACCACGCCGCACGCCTTCGCCGCGTCGGCCCGGTACCCGTCGGCTACATCCACGGCGACAACCCAACCCGAGGAACTGGCTGTGGTCCACGCGCGGGCTCGCCCTCATCGACTTCGAACGCACCCGGCCGGCTGCCCGCGTCCAGGACCTCGTCATCCTCGCCACCACCCAGTGGGCCGACCGTCCGGACCGAGAGCAGGCGTTCCTCCACTCCTACGGGCGGGAGCTGTCCGACGCCGAACGGCACGCGCTGCGCTGTCTGAGCGCGCTGGACGCGGTCAACTGCCTGGCCTGGGGCCCGGACAACGGCGACGCCGAAGTCACCGCCCGGGGCCGCCGGACCCTGGACCGGCTCATGAAGGAGGACCGGCCGTGAGCGCCGTACACCGGAGCATCGGGAACGTCATGGTCCTGCTCCAGCGTCCTGGCGACGGCCGGGTCCTGGCCGTCCGGAACCCGTCGACGTCCCGGCACTCCCCCGGGCACACGCGCACCGAGTTGGTGTGGGTCGGCCCGGCCGCTCCGCCGCCAGGCTGCCAACCCTTCACCCGGGCGGTCCTCACGCACTTCGCCACCGGCCGGCTCTACGCCAACGTGAGCGCCCCTGAACTGCCGGGCGGTGAGGCCGGGTGACGACCTCCACCCAGGCGGCGAAGGCCGCGAAGGCCACCTCCCCGGATCTGCGCCGCCTGGTCGCCGGCGAGTGCGCGAGCCTGTCCGGATCCGCGGTCAGCACCGTCGCCCTTCCCACCCTGGCCGTACTGGAACTCCACGCCTCCACCACCCAGATCGCCGCGCTCGCCTTCCTCGGCCAACTGCCGAACGCCGTCGTGGCGCTCCCGGCCGGCGCGCTCTCGGACCGGTGTGCCAAGCGCCCTCAGATGATCGCCGCGGACCTCACCGCAGCCGCGGGCCTGGCGACCATCCCGGCCGCCGCCTTCGCCGGGGTGCTCGGCATCGGCCAGCTGTACGCGGTCGCCGTCGTGTTGGGCATCACCAAGATCGTGCACGACGCGGCCGCCATCAGCTACCTGCCCGTCCTCGTCGAACCTCACCTGTTGCAGCGCGCGAACTCGAGGCTCGGCGCGGCCTCGTCGGTGGCCGACAGCGCGGGCAGCAACGCGGGCGCCGCGCTGGTCGGTGCCGTCGGCGCCGCCCGCTCCGTCCTCGCCGACGTCCTGTCCTACCTCGTCTCCGCCCTGCTCGTGTGGCGCATCCGCACCCCCGAGCCGGCCGCCGCGCCATCCGAGGGCCGCCGCAGCCTCGCACGGGACATCGGTGAGGGCCTGCGCTACGTGGCCGGGCAGCCCACGATCCGCACGGTGATCGCGGCCCTGTCCACGCTCAGCTTCGGCCTGGCCGTCATGAACACGTACTGGGCGTACTACCTCCTTGTTCCCGCTTAGCGACAGTGTTGCTTACTGCCTGATACCCTCTCTGACCTGCTCGTTTGTTTGTTGCACTCAGGTGGGTTGCATTGATACTCATCGGCCATGCACCAATCGACGTACTCATCAGCAGGCTGGGAGTCCTGGGGACTTGCGTTCAGTCCGGCGATCCCGGAGGGGATGCCGTTGCTGTTCGACGACGACCTCCTCTTCGAAGACAGCAACGGCGTCCGTCCCACCACCGTGATCAACTGCTGGGCCTGCGAGCTGCCAGCGAATGGATGCCCATCGCCAAATTCGTGGCCCTACTACGTGCGTACGGTGCGTGAGTGGTTGGAGTTCATATCCGGGCACGGGGTCGCCCTGTTCGACACGCGGCGTCGCCTGAAGGCAGCGTTGAGCGCGTACTCCGTCTATCGAGCCCAGGGCCCCATCAAGCATCGCTTCGAGGCGTCCACGTGGAACCAGAACGTGGGGATTCTGGCGGGCTTCTACAAGTGGGCGAAGGATGAGGAGTACGCAGACTCCGAGCCGTTCACGTACCGGCAGGCGGTCTGGGCCTTCAAGGGGCAAGTCCGTCGCGGACGGGTCAACCAGTCACGGCGGCGCCAGGCCAAGCCTCATGTGACGATCAAGTATCTCGACGACGACTTCACGGACATGTTCCTGAAGGGGTTGGCGGGCCTGAGCCCCGACGGGGAACGGGATCTGCGTTACCGAGGGCGGGAGTTGGCCCGGAACTCGGCGGTCGGCCGGATGATCGTCTCCAGCGGGCTACGCAGCCAGGAGTACACATACCTGCTGGTCTGCGAAGTGCCTCTGCTTCCCTCGCGAAGGACTGCGGTACCGGTATCGTTCCCGGTCCCTTCCGGAGTCACCAAGGGAAGCAAGTACCGCGAGTCATGGATCGATTACGACTCGCTGGCCGAGCTGCACTCCTACATCGCTCTCGACCGGGCAGCGGCGACGTTCGGATCGACGTGGCGTCCACCGGCCCGCTGGGGGGGGAGCCGCTGTTCGTGACGGACGCCGACCAGCGGGGAGGACGCGTCAACGGGGTCCGTGTGCAATGGAGTTCGCTCGGCCCTGACGAGCGACGGCGTCTGGTCGCCCCGGACGGCGGTTCGATGCTGCTGTCGGTGTGGGGCCAGGGATGCCCGTTCACCGGATGGTCCACGGTCTTCGCCAGGACCGCAGACCGCATCCGCGAGCGTTACGAGCCGCGCTTCCCGCACGTCAACCCGCACCGGCTACGTCACACCATGGCCATGGCGACCATGGCACGGCTGATGCGCGGCTGGTACGAGCAGGCTGCTCGACAGGTCCGCGACACCGACGACGATGCCGCCCTGGCGCACTACCTGCGGACCCAAGAGCCGCTGCTGATTCTGCGTGATCTGCTCGGACATACCAGTTCACTGACCACGGAAGCGTACCTCCACCGCCTGGACGTGCTCCGCCTGTTCACTTCCTTGTACCGGCGGGTCGGCAAGGAGTACGGCCTCCTGGACGCGGAAGCCGAGCTGGAGCTCGAGACCGAGTTCGACGACGAACTGGCGGTGGTCTGATGCCGGCCACCGTCACGCTCGACCCGCTGGGCGTGGAGTGCATCTTCAGCGACGGGTCAGAGTACCGCCGCCGCCTGCGCGTGCGACGACCAGTGGAGCTTCCGGGGCTGGCACGCACCCTGCTGGAAGGCGCCACGGATCTTGTCCATCCGCATGGCCAGGTCGACAGCCCGGGAGGCATCGACCTCTACCTCACGGCCGTCCGCGGCTTCACCGACTGGCTGGCCGAGTTCGGATTCACCGGCGAGGTACCCGACCTGACGCGCGCGCTCCTCGCCCGGTACTGGCGGCAAGGGGTGCGATCCTCCCAGGAGAGTGCACTGCGAGCGATGCTGCGTTGCGCCGACGACCAGGATCAGATTCTGGCGCCGGACGTGCGCGCGTTCGTCGACGGCCGTCTGTTCAACACGGGCGAGAGGTACGGCTCGCACCAGCCGTACAGCGAGGCCGAATGGGCCCGGCTCATCCGTACCTGCCGGGACGAGGTCGATGGCGCCTTCCGCGCGTTCTGCGAGGCCCGTGAACAGGCTTCGTCAGCTGGCGGGCCAGGTGCTTCGCTCCGCGAGCGCGCCGCTCATCACTGGCTGGTGCTTCACAACGGGCCCGATCCTCTCGTCAACGAGATGGCAGACCACGGCTCCTTCCCCTTCCGGCAGAGATACGGGGTCGGTCTGCGCGCGGTGCTGGATCCGCTGATCCCGACCCTGGACGTGATGATCGCCTATCGGCTGCTATTCGGCGCCTACACCGGGATCGTGCCGGACGGGATCGCGGACCTGGGACTCGACGACGTCGAGTGGGCGGGTGACGAGAAGATCCTCCTCAGCTACGTCAAGGGCCGAACCGCGGCGGAGAGCCTTGCTCTATCACGTCAGGCCACTCGCCTGCTGGAACAGTGGCTCGATCACTCCGCGGTGGCCCGCCGCTTCGCGCCCGAGGAACTGCGCCCCGAGCTCTGGGTGCGTTTCACGCCGAGCGGCACACAGGCGGGAGAGCGATGGCTGGCCAAGCCGCCCACGCGCCTGTCCATATGCACCTGGGTCGAGCGGCGGCAGGCCGTCGACAAGGACGGGCGCCCCGTGCAGATGACCGGCGACAACGGTCTCCCCCTGGCCCTTCACCTGCACCGCATCCGCACTACGCACGACGCGCTGCAAGACCGGTCGCACTGGCGCGGGAGCCGCCGGTCCACGTTGGATCCGAACCGGTCCCCCGCCGTCGAGGGGGATCACTACCTGACGAACACGACGCCGGCTCAGCGCACGGCAGTGGAAGACATCATCGCTCAGGCCCAGGAGGACCTTGTGCGCCGGGCGCTGCCGCCCTTGGTGCTGGCCACCGCCGAAATGGCCGAGCTGGTGGAGAACTATCCCGAGCACATGAAGCGGCTCGGCTTGGACGACGATGCCTTGGCGCAGTTGCTGTCCGGGGAACGCGACGTATTCACCGCGGCATGTGGAGACCAGTTGTCAGGGCTGCACGGGCCGAAGGGCAAGCCCTGCCCGGCACGCCCGTGGGTGTGCCTGCTGTGCCCGCTGGCCTTGTTCGCCCCCCGCCATCTGCCGAACCTGCTGAGACTCCGGGCGTTCTTCTCCCGCCAGTGGCAGCAGATGACCACCGCCGAGTTCATCCCCGTCTTCGGCCCGTACGCCCACCGTCTCGACGAGATCCTGACCCCCGACCGGTACTTCTCCGAGCACGCGCTGCGCGCCGCTGCTGCCGAGGTCACCGACTCGGACATTGAGCTTCCCTTGCGGCCCGAGGAGCACACCGTATGACCGCTCCGCGCCACCCCACGGCCCTCTCGGCTACGTTTCGGCGCTCGGTCTTTCGAGGTGAAGACGTGTGCGCTGCGGCCGGTCTGCCGGTCCACGGCGCGGGCCCGCATCCTCACTTCGACGACAACATCTGGGACTTCACCGGTGTCATCGGACTGCCCCGGTACCTTGCCCGGCACGCCCGGATCTTGGCTTTCGCCGGGATTCTCAATCCCCAGTGGAGGGAACTCGCAAAGGAGTTCATCCTCGCTCGGCTCGCGCCGGACCACCACGCTGTGCGGGAACTTGCCAGCGCCTACCGAACGCCGGTGCTGATAGCCACGGTGCACGGGCGGCTGACCGTGCTGACCGGCTGGCTGAACTGGCTCACCGAACAGGGCGTGGACAACCTTGGGGAGGTCACCCAGCAGCACTGCGCCGCCTACCTGGAACTTCGCAAGAAGGTACGGGACAAGCACGGCGTCGTCATCCGCGACAGCAGCCCCGGCTACCGCATGGACGTCGTGGCGGTCATCCAGGAACTGGGCTACTACACCGAACTGTTCTCAGCCGACGGCTACGTGCCAACCTTCCGCCCGTGGGGGCGACGCACGGCGTACTCCGTCGCCGGAATGGTCCGGCGGACGGGCAACAAGACGCCTCCGTTGAGCAACGACGTCTTCCAACCCCTCGTGGCGGCGGCTCTGTACGTGGTGGAGGTCCTGGCGCCGCACGTCATTGAACTCCAGCAGCAGTTGCAGGAGATGATTCCGAACCGACCGGGCCGCAACAGCAAGCGTCCGAGCTGGAAGGTAGAGGTTGCGCAGGCCATCGACCGCCACATACAGGAGGGCGATCCGTTCGATGTCGCCCTGGACCACGTCGTAGCCGAGCGACTGGCGGACGGCTGGGCTCTGGACGATCCGCTGCTGCGGGTCAACCTGATCTCCCTGGCCCACGAGACCGGACGGCACGCCTTCCACTACACGTGGCTGCCCATCCTGCGCGGCCGCCTCGAGGAGGCCGTAAGAGAAGTCGGCCTCGCCAAACGCTGGGGACGGACGGCCGCCCTGGTAGAACGCGCGGACGGACGGGGCAGTGTCCCCTGGACCCCTCCGATGAACACCACCGAGGCCCGACTGCAGCTCTCCCGGGCCCGCACAGCCTGCCTCATCGCGCTCGCCGCCCTGACGGGCATGCGTAAGAGTGAACTGGCCGAGCTGACCCACGACTGCCGGCTGCCTCCCGAACAACTCGGGGAGGGCCGCCTGCGCTACCGCTTGAAAGGCAAGGTCATCAAGGGCCGGAAGCTGGGTGGTGAACACGATCAGTGGGTGACCGTCAAGCAAGCGTACGACACCGCCGGCGTGGCCGCCGCGCTCGCCGACCCGGTGAAGAGCACAAGCCACCTGTTCAAGGCGCTCTCCTTCTTCACCCCGTACGAATGGTTCGTGACCTGGGTCAATGGCCCGGACGGCCGTCGGCTTGGGCTGGCGCCGATCCCCGAGGTGCCGGTGAGCCTGCGGATGCTGCGGCGCACCCTCGCAGCGGAAATGGCGCACCGGCCCGGTGGTCTGCTTGCCGCCAAGATCCATCTCAAGCACATTTCCGTGGTCACCACGGAGGGTTATGCCGACCGCCCCGGTGGGGCCCAGTCGGTGCTGATGGCCGAGTTCGGCCAGGAGGAGCGAGAGCACAAGATGCGCGTCGTCCTCGATGCCTTCCACGACTACCAGAACGGTATCCGGCCGGCGGGGCCCGGCGCCAGCGACCTCCTGGACTTCTTCGCGTTCGTCGACGAACAGTTGGATTCGTCCGGGGCGCCGAACATCAAACGCAGCGACCAGGAGGTGACGAACCTGCTCGCCAAGCGGGCAAAGGCTCTCCATCTGGGGCCGGCGAACTACTGCTGGTTCCTCGATCCGTCCAAGGCGCTGTGCCTCAGGCTCGCGGGGACCCATACCCGTGGGGCGACGGAGCCCTTGATCGGCATGTGCGATTCGGCGCGGTGCCCGCAGGCCACCCACCATGCCGGGCACCGCCCGGTATGGGCAGCCAGCGCGGAGAGCAAGAAGGTCTTCATCGCCACCATCGGGCGGGCACAGCAGACGGAGAAGGCCCGACTAACTGCAGAACTCTCCCGCGACGAACGGGTGCTGGCCGAGATTGACGCGACCGCCGGAACGGGGGCATGACGTGGCCCGCATCAGCGACGAGACCCGCCGGAAGAACGAGGCAGCGATTCGCCAGGTCATGAACCGGCTCCTGGCCGGCGAGGTTCCCGAGGGCAGCAAGTGCGACATCAAGGCCCTCGCGGACCAAGCCGGGGTCGCCCGCACCGGCTTCTACCCCAAGAAGAACCGCGACGGCTCGCCACGGCCCGGGCCGTACCAGCACCTGGCGGAGGAGTTTGAACACCGGCTGGCCGAGCTCCGGGAGAGGGGAGTCGTCCCGGACCCGCGGGCCGCGCAGATCGAACGCCTCAAAGAGCAGGTCTCCGGGCTCAAGGAGCGCCTCGTTGCCCGCGACGCGCAGATCGACGACCTCACTGCCTTCCGGCAGCTGGCGCTGTCACAGATCGCCGCCCAGCGGATGGAGATCGAGCGGCTGCGCGAAGCCTTGGCCGCACCGTCGAATGTCCGCGCCCTGCCGACCACCCGCGGCGGCACGGCACCGTACGGGTCGTGCAGCTGACGTCGGCTGAGCGTTTCACATGCAGGGGCGGGCCCTCGGCCGCCCGTGACCAAATCGCCCACATGATGCGGGACCAGAACCGGTCCTGATGACCGGGGTCGCCGAAGCACTCGACGGCCCCGGCTTCCGGATTCGCACACACGGTTGAGCATGTATGTCCGTACTTCCCCTGAAGGGCATTTCCCCTGCTAGGACGGACGGCACGGCGGCTCGTACGGTTTGTCGGGCAAGTAGTGGTTCCATTCCTGCCGGGTGATGGGATCGCCGGCCGATTCGCAGATGTCGACGATGACCCGTTCCGGGTTGGTGTCCCATAGCTCTACGCCTGCGGATGCCCTGACGATGGCGAGGAACTCGCCGTCCGGGGTGAACTGGAGCGCGTAGAAATCGGCGGCCCTCGATGAGCCTGGCAGGTAGGAGTTCCGTCTGGGATTCTGCGGATCGGTCAGATCCCAGATCTCGGGGCGGTCGTCGGCAAGCACGGCCTTCTTCGCGATCAAGGCGAGGTGGGTTCCGTCGGGGCTGAAGGCGATCGGGCTGCCGTAGATGCTCACGGAGGCGCGGTAGAGCTCCTCGGTGAGCCGGTGCTCCTCGACGCGCCACAGCCTCAGTGTGCCGCCGCTGTCGTAGACGGCGAGCAGCTTCCCGTCCGGCCGGAACGCGATGTTTACCGAGCTGATTGCGGCCTCGACCGGGCGCGCCCACTGCTTCTCGGGATGTGCGGGGTCCGTGAGGTCCCAGCTCTCCAACTCGTCCGCGGGCTGGGGCCGGGTGCCGTGCGGGTCGGTGAAGGGGCTATCGGTGAGGAGGAGTGACTTGCCGTCCGGGGAGAAGTCGAGCATCGTGGTCGCCGCATCGATCCGGGCGATCTGCCGCGGACGCTCGGGGTTCGCGATGTCGTAGATCCGTACGACCGGTGTCTTGTGGTTGCCGTCTCTCCCGCCGTTCATGTCGGACACGGCCAGGACGGGCTCGGTGGGGCTGAAGGCGATCGCCGCCACACCGTTGTCCAACTCGTCGATGGTGGCCAGCGGTGCGGATTTCGAGGGCGCCGAGGTGCTGCGCAGTCGCAGACCGACGCTCTTCTGCTTCTTGCCGTCCTTGTCGGCCTCACCGCCCTCGTACACCTCGACGTCGGCGAGGAGGCGTCCGTCCGGGCTGAGGGCGATGTCCGCTCCGGTGAACATGTCGGGGGAGCGGGTCGTGGTGAGGAGTGTGGCCGAGCCCGGCATCTCCGTCACGTCCCACAGGTAGTTCACGCCCACTCCTTGAAGGGCGATCAGTGGCTTCTTACCCGCCATCCGGTAGTCGAACTGGCCTCCGGTTCCGGGCGTCGCCGGAAGGAATGCCTCGGCACCCGGCTGGGCTGAGTTGTTGAGGTAGAAGACGTGCACGCCGTGGTCGGTGGCCTGCAACAGTCTGCGGGGGTTGGCGGGGTCGAACAGAACCATCCCCACCTCGTCGGAGCCTCCCCCGCTGCTGCCCGACGCCCCGGACAGAATCGCGCCGGGAAGGAGGTCCTTCTGGTAGATCGACACCTGCCAGGTGCCGGCGCAGACCCCGACGACGTACTCGCGGATCGGGCTGAACGCGATGGAATTCAGGCCCTCGTAGCAGGGGCTGGATATGTCGCTCGTCGAGTCGTCCTTCTTCTTTTCCACCCTTCGGGGCGTGTCGGGCGCGTCCAACTGCCACAGCCCGAGCTCGTCCCCGTTCTTCACGGCGACCGGAGCCGCGAGCATCTGTCCGTCGGGGTTGAAGGCCACCCGGTGCAGCGGCCTGGGGTTCACGAGAATGCTGCGGTCGTACTTCGCCCCCTCGATCACGGCGACGCGCTCGGGGCGTCCGGAGTCGGCCGCCCTCCAGAGCTGAATCCGGCCGTCCGTGCTCATGCTGGCGAGCAGATCACGCTTGGGCGACACGGCCAGGGAGTCGATCCGCGCGGAATGGCCGCTGAGGGTGGGAAGGGGCTTCGGCGCCGCCCGGTCGCCGATGTCCCAGACGCGGATCTCACCGGTCGTCAGGCCCCCGTACAGGGTCTTGCCGTCCGTACTCAGGGCGAGCGCGTGGACGGTGTCGTCCAGCTGCGGCGCGGCGGTCTGCTTTGGCTGGTCGGGATCCGATATGTCCCACAGCCGCACCGACGCCGTTTTCGGCCGAAGCTCGTCGTAGGTGATCGCAGCGAGTGTCCGGCCGTCCCGGCTGATCGTGACCGGGCCGATCACGCCTGCTTCGACCCGTGCGGAGCCGCCCGGGAAGCGCAGCTCGATCGCGTTACCGACGGAGATCGCGAGGATGTGGCCGTCACCGCTGTAGGCGAGGTCCTGGGCCGGCTCCTCGGCGTCTATCACACCAGGAGTGCGCCGGCTGTTGAGCAGCGCGCCGCGCCCCGCGTCCTTGTTCGTCCGGTACGAGACCAGGCTCAGCTGCTTTGCCAGACCGGGCTGCTGGTCGCGGAGTTCCTCGGCCTCGGCGGCGAGGTACCGGGCCAGGTCGCGTTCGCCCGCCCGCTCGGCCCGCTGCTGGAAGATCACGGAACCGATCAGCCCGGATGTGGCGAGCATGACCAGTGCCATGAGGAACGCCACGGCGATCCGGGCCCGGCGCACACCTCGGCGCTCCTGCCGCCAAGAGGCGTCCACGAACTCGGCGAGCACGGACTCGGGCTCGACCGCGCTCGCCGGTGACGACGCGGCGCGTTCCCGTACGGCGGCCAGCCTGCTCCCCCGGTACAGCAACGAGGACTCCCGCCCGGCCCGCTCCCATGCCCGGGCGTCGGCGGCGAGTTGCTGGCGGGCGCGCAGCCAGTCCCGGTCCGCGTCGACCCACTCCGTCAGCCGGGGCCAGGCGCGCAGCAGTGCTTCATGGCTGATGCGGGCGGAGTCGTGGTCGAGCGTGAGCAGGCGGGCCCTGGTGAACCGGTCGATGGCCTGCTGTGCGGCTGGCAGGTCGGGCAGGCCGTGCAGGAGCGCGGAGCGGTCCACGGGCTGGGCCGTGTCGGCGGAGTCCTCTCCTACGCGTACCAGCCGGGGCAGCATGAGACGTACGGCTTCCCGGCCCTGCCGGTCGAGTCCGTCGTACGTGTCGTCGGCGGTGGTCTTGATCGCCTCCGCAATGCCGCCGGCGGCACGGTATTGGGCGACGGTGAGCCGTGATCCGGCGCGGCGCAGCCAGGTCGCCCACAGGACATGGGACAGCAGTGGCAGCGCCCCCGCGGCCGGTTGCCGGTCGGTCGTTGCGCCGAACTCGTGCAGGATCACGTCGGCGAGGCCCTCGTCGAGGACCAGCCCTGCGGCGGCGGCCGGTCCGTCGACGGCGGCGTGGAGTTCGTCGGGGGTCATCGGCTCGACCAACAGCTGATTGTCGCGCAGAGCGGCGAGCAGTTCGGGGTGCGCGGCCGCCTGGCCGTAGAAGTCCGCCCGGAGCGCGAGCACCACCAGCGCCCGCGGCCGGTCCCCTCCCGAGAGCCGGGCCAGGGCAGTCACCGACCGTAGGAACGCGGTGCGCTCCGAGGTGTCCGGGCACAGCGTGAACAGTTCCTCCAGCTGGTCGACGAGGACGATCAGCCGCTGCTCCGGCCGGTCGGTCAGCAGCCGTTCGGCCAGCTCGGCCGCGTGGTCGGGGTCCTCCCACATCCGATCGACGGCCTCGGGGCCGGTGTCGAACTGCGCTGCCAGGCGCCGGAGCGGGCTCCTGCCGGGGGTGAGCCGCAGGGGGAGCCAGGAGGCGGTGCCGAGCAATCCTCGCTCGTGCAGGCCGGCCGTGAGACCGGCGTTGAGCAGGGAGGTCTTTCCTGAACCGGACGGGCCCACCAGAACCAGCGGGCCCGGCTCATCCGCCCCGGCCACCTCCGTCAGTGCGGCGAACACCCGCTCCGTCATGCCGTCGCGCCCGAAGTACACGTCGGCGTCGTCCACCCCGAAGGCGTCCAGGCCCAGATACGGGCAGCGGCCGGGCGCGGGCTCCAAGTCCTCTGGAGGCCCCGGCTGCGCAGGCACTGCCGGGTTCGGTGCGATGACGAGCTGTCCCGAGCGGTCCCCTGCCTGGCGCCGGGGCAGCGGCCCCTGTCGGTCACTCATCGCCCGGAAAACCCCGTCGAACACGGCGTCCAGGGTCAGCTGCTGGAGCCCGCGCGGGTCGCCGTGCGTCAGCAGCTCGATGAGCGCGCCGGTGAACGCGGTGTGTGCGGCGCCAGGAGGCGCGAGGGCCAGCTGTTCCGCGGACCCCATGAGGTACATGCCGTGCGCGGGCGTCATCGTGAACGCGGGCAGGGACGGGCTGCCGTTCAAAGAAGCCCGTCCGGAGAAGCAGCAGTCGAGTACGACGACTACGGACGACGCCCGGCTCGCCTCCAGCGCCTGCCGCAGGGAGGAGAACGACAGCGCCTGGTGCTCGGCCATCCCGGGGGTGAGGCGGTCGGTGCCGGTGGCTGCCAGGTACAGCTCTCCGCCCGGGCCGAGCAGACCGTGCCCGATGAAGTAGACCAGCAGCACGGTGTCCGCTCGCTGCGCCTCCTCGGTGACGGCCCGCGCCATGGTCTGCGCGTCGGCCGGGTCGAGTAGCGTGCGCAGGCGGTCGGGCCGCACTCCGCAGCGTTCGATCAAGGCCGTGCGCAGATCCTGGCAGGAGGTGGCGACCGCGGGTACCGATGTCAGCAGGGGGCCTTCGTGCGTGGCGGTCGCGATCAGCAGGACCCGTACTCCCACACCTGACAGGTCCGTCACGGCAGCTCACGACGCTCGGGCTCGGGCTCGCCCGCGCCCTCTTGTTGTCGACTCAACAGGTTAGTGACTTCGGCCACTTGCTGCTGCAGAGCATTGGCGTCGAGACCGGATACTCGCTTCGCGGCCAGCTCCAGCGAACTGCGGTCCGGGAGCGTCACCTTGATGTGGACATCTCCACGGCGGGTGCGCAGCCAGGCGATGAGACCGGTGGCGAACGCGCTCACTGCACCAGCCGGGCCGAGTGCGACCGACAGCGCGTCAAGCACCGGCCCCAGCGTGCCGGTCTCCGGTGGCCGCTCCACCCCTTCGACCCGCCCCCGTAACTCCTGAGAATCAGCTAACCAGTCCCGAAGCGAACGGAGTTGGTTCTCCCCGTCTGGGCCTTCCGCGCCTACCGCAACGTCCATAGTTCCCCCGTCTCCACCGCATGAGATACACGGCTGTCATTGCGATCCCTGAGGTTAGCGATGCTCGCCGCCGGAATCTGCCCAGTCAAAGGCTCATTCAAGACTTTCGTAGCTCGTGATCTCCCGGGTGGGGTGTGACATCGGGGCCGGGCGCTGGATGCTGGGGAATGTCCGATATGTGATTACCCGTGGGCCGCGATAGCGGTCACATCCAGGTTGGACGCGATGTAGACGCGGTCGTCGCTGACGGTCCATTGAAACCCAATGTCCGGTTGACCGGGATCGGTGTACTTCCACCGGGCGGAGGAGACCCGCGAGGCATGCGGAGCCCCTGGCCGCGCCCGCTTCCACGGCGACCAGCACCATCCTTGGATCAAGACCATCTGCGACCAGTGCCACCAGCGGTGTCCTTCTGTCAGGCAACGTGACTAACGTCCCTGAACACCCTGCAAGCAAGTGAACTGCAGAAGTACTTGACAACCCTAGATAACGATGGCACCCGGTCGAAGACACCGGGCATCCCCCTGCGCTGCTACGGCTTTACTCGCCCGGACGAGGCGCTGCCCGCCGACATCGCCGCCGCCCTCCGCGACCTCCCCGACGACCACCTGCCGCGCAACGCCCGCCTCGGCAACGGATCGCCCATCCCGGACAGCGACATCGCCACCATCAACGACACCTTCACCGCGTGCAGCTGGGCCGAGCCCTGGCAGCAGGGCGACCTGATCCTCGTCGACAACACCACCGTGGCCCACGGCCGCCGCCCCTACCAGGGACACCGCCAAGTGCTCGTCGCGATGGCGGGAGCCGTCCAGTGACGATCATTCCGTTGGCCAGGCGCCGAGTCCGCCCGACTGCGAGCGGCGTCTCACCGGGTCCGGGTGAGCCGGTGGCCGACGGCGGCCGCGGCCTTGGCGAACAGCGGGTGGTCCGGCGAGCGGGTGAGCAGATCCGCCAACGCGAACAAGTCGAGCGCCTCGCTGATCTCCCGCCACCTCTCCGGCAGAAACCCGCCGGCCTTCTCGTACGCCCCCGCGAAATGGTATGTGAAGCCAGGCGGAAGGTCCTCGGGGAACCGCAGCATGTTGCCCAGATCGAACAACCCAGAGCCGGAAAAGGCGTACTCCCAGTCCAGGACGGCGGACACGCGCCACCTGCCGTGATCGCCAGGACGCATCAGCAGGTTCTTGGGGTTGAAGTCCGAATGCACCAACTCATCCGCATCCCCCGCCGCAGCCACCAGCGGTGCGCTCGCCGCGGCAAGCGCCACCAGCGCCCGCTGCTCCGCCCCGGACAACATCGCATCGGCGTGACCCCTGGCCAGGCTGGCCTCCACGAAGGCCACCAAATCGTCGTGGTGATCCGGCGGCGCGGCGTCCGGCCGCAAGGCACCGTCGGAGAAGAATCCCGACCGGCCGAACCGCACGGAATGGATCTCAGCCAGAACCTCGGCCACGGCCTGGGCCAACTGCGGGCCGTCCTCCTCACTGGCCCCGGCGAACACCGCCGTCAGCGGCACCCCGGACGCGAACCGCGTCAGAATGAACGGCTCACCCAGCAACTCCCCGCCGTCATCGGCGTAGACAACCTCCGGAACCGGAACCCGGTCCGCGACCAGGCGCATCAGCGCCGCCTCGACGGCACACGTGTTCCTGCGCGGATACCGCCGCAACACGAACGACTTCCCCCGGTCCGTACGCAACAACACGTTGTCGCTACTGAAGCCGCCCGAGAGTCTCCGCTCGTCAACGACCAGCGCGCCTCCCAGCACCCGTGTGCGCAGAACATCCAGGACGTCGGGGTCCAGAGAAGTGTCAGGGGCATCAGACATGGGCACGAGCCTGCCTCACATGTACCTGCAACCCCAAACAACACGCTGGCCCGCCTACCGCGTACCGGGCACTCCCCGCTCTTCTGGCCGCCCGGAGGTGAGCGAGCAAGTAGGGTGTGGGATCCGTCACACGATGGGCTGGGGATAGCGACACGATGCGCTGCTGCAACGCAACACCGACCGCGCCGTCGGCTGCCCCGTAAAGCGACACGACCTGCGGGGGACACGGTCTCTGCAGAAACAAACCTCCTCGCCGACCTGCACGTATCCCCGACCGCGTTCGGCGTGATCATGGGCGTCGGCGGCGCGGGCAGCCTGGCCGGGGCGCTCCTCGCCCCGCGCATCGCCTCCCGGATCGGTATCGGGCCGACGATCATCATCGGGTTCGCGGTCAGCCCGCTCGCCCAGATCCCCCACCTGCTCGCCGGACCGGGACTGCGCTGGCAGATCGCGCTCGCCGGGACGCTGGCCGTTCAGCTGTTCTGGGCCACAGCCTCCGGGACCAGCCAAAGGTCCCTCAGACAGATCCTGTGCGAGCCCCGCTTCCAGGGCCGCATGCAGGCCGCGAGCACCACGGTGACCGCCGGAGCCCGGCCCGCGGCCGCCGCGGCCGCCGGCGTCCTGGTCCTCTTCCTCGATGTCCGCGGCACCCTCACCGTCGGAGCGGTCCTCCAGATCGTCCCCGTGATCCTTCTGCTCGTCTCCCCTGTCCGCGCCCTGCGGGACATGCCCGTCCCGCCCGCGCGCACCGCCGTGCCGCCCGCCCGTGAAGGAGCCTCATGACGACGACCTCGACCGCCGCGTACTGGGACCCGCTCTGGGCGGGCGGTCGCCGCTACCGGCAGCTCGACGGCCCCGAGAAGCGGCTGATGGAGGAATACCTCGGCCCCGGCGACGGACGCCCGGCCCTCGACCTCGGCTGCGGCGACGGCGCCCTGGCCCGCCACCTTCACCACGAGCTCGGATACCGCACCACCGGCATCGACATCTCCCCCAGCGCCGTCGCACTCGCCGCCGCCCACGACGAAGGCCCCGCCCCCGGCCCGGCGTGGCGGTGCGCCGACATCGCCACCAGTGACCTCACGTGCCTGCCGGAGCCCGCGTACGCGGTCATCACCTGCCGCCTGGTCTACCGGTGGATGGACGACAAGGCGGCCTTCCTCCACCGCACCCGACCGCCTCTTCGCCGACGCGGGCGATGAGGAACAGGCCGTGGGGCGGGTCGAAGTCCGCCTCGGGGGTGGTGTCCGGATCGTCGGCGAAGCCGTACAGGCCGAGCTGTTCCGCGCGGAGAGCCTGGGTCAGGCGGCGGGCATCCGGGGGGTCGTAGGGCGCGGCGGTCACGGAGTGCGTCAGGCGTATCGCGGCCTGGTCGTCGGGATCGGTGGGCACGGAGGTCATGAAGCCGATAGTGCCCTGTCGACAGCGGTGAGCGACCAGTTGCCGGGCGTGGCGCAGCGCTACGACCGGCAGGCAATGCGGCTGGCGCAGGTGATCGGGGATCGCGGCCGCCTGGCTCGCGGCTGCCTTCACCAGGCCCGGCTGGCGGTGGCGCGGGGCGACGGCCGGGAGGGGCTGCCCCATGCCCACAGCGCGGTGATCGCGGCGTCTGGCGCGCCAGCGCTGGTGCGGGCCTACCGTGCAGTGACGGAGGCGTGGGCGTACAGCGGTGACAGCGCGCGGGCGCTGAAGGTGGCGATGGGTCTGCCGCCGGAGCGAACGCGTGACGGCGTGGAGTTGCTGATCGCCGGTGCGGAGTTGGCGCGGCTGCGTGGTGACCGGTTCGACCTCAGTCACGCCGAATCGCACCTCGGCTGCTCAGTTGGTTGGTCATGCGGAAGGGAGTCCACGGGGCTTCGGAGCCTTCACGAAGACCGTAAAGGCGGAGGTGGACCTGTTCTGCGAGACCGGGGCTGCTGTCGAGGACCGGCAGGACGGCAGTGAGGACCTTGAGTTCCCGCAGTCGCCGTAGGACGGTCCAGCCGGACCAGGTCCGTATGTCGGCGCCGTAGAGTTGGCACAGGAGGTCGTAGTCGGCTATGGGGCGTCGGTACCGGATGCAGGCCACCAGTTCCGGGACGAGATCCCACTCGGCGGGGCCGCGGCACAAGGAGTCCAGGTCGCACAGCACAGGTTCGCCATGGGGGCCGCGGAGCAGGTTTCCGATGTAGGCGTCACCGTGGATGACGCCGTCCCGGCGCGGGAGTGGGTAGGTGAGTTCGCCGAGCTGTTCGTCGAGTTCGTTGACGCTGCCTCGGAGCCACGCGTGGTCTCCGGGAGAGAGGCTCGAGGAATCGGCCAGGCGTTCGCGCATCTCCTGGATGGGCTCCCACTGGGGAAGGCCGAACTCCGGCGCGGGCAGTGCGTGCAACTGGCGTAGTGGACTCGCGAGTTCGTACGCGCCTGGCGTCCGCCGGTCATCTTGCGGCAGATAGCGCCAGAACGTGACGATGTGGTCGGTTTCGTCGATGAGGAGCGGCTGAGGGATCTCGGGCAGCAGGCGGACGGCGGGGAAGTCGACGTCGTCGAGCCAGCGCGCGACCTGAACGAGCCGTTCGGTGTCTGCCAGGAGAGTGGCGGTCGGGGCGATTCGGACGATGACCGGAAGGCTGGGGATCTTGAAGAGCGCGTTCATCGTGACATGGATCAGCTCCGGTTCGTCTGTGTGCGGCAGTCCGGCGTGCTGGCACGCGAGTTGGACGGTGCGATGGAGTCGGTGTTGGGCGAAGGGGCCACGGGACGTCACCAAGGGAGCCACTCGCCCATTTCACCGTCCGGTCGGGCGGGGCAGCAAGATGCTCTCTCGGTAAGCGGTCACCTCGTCGAGGGCCGACCGGCCGATGGGGGTATCGCCGTAGCGTCCGCGTAAGAGGTGAAGGACCCGTGCGCAGCGGACGTTGATGCTGGCGACGCGTAGGTGTGGTGGCAGGTCGAGCACGGGGCGCAGGGCGTCCACGGCTCCGTCGAGGTGTCCGCCTTGGAGGCGGGCCACGACCAGGTCGAGGCGGGCGCCGGCTTCGTCGCCGTAGGAATGGGTGTTGGCGGGGTTCTGGTAGCACAGCAGGGAGGCGGTGGCTTCCTGCTCGGCGGCATCGGGTTGGCACAGCCAGACCTGGGCGCTCGCGGCGTACAGGTGCTGTTTCGCCTGGGGGAATCCGAAGACTCCGCCGATGAGGTCCATGCCGCTGCGCTCCCGCAGCCGTGAGGCTTGTTCGAGTGCGGCCTGTGTTCCGGGCTGGTCACCGAGCTGTCCCCTGGCCCGCGCTTCGAGGCTGGCGAGATAGACGCCGGCGGTCCCCTTGGCTGGATGGCGCAGTCCCGCTGCGGCGAGCCGGGCCGCTTCTGCGGGGCGGCCGTCCCAGTAGGCGATGCTGGACTGGATTCCTTTGATCACGGCGAGCAGGTCCGGATCCCCGGCTGCTTTGGCGCAGGCCCAGGCGGCGCGGGCCTGCGCCTGGGCGGCGGTGCTGCGGCCGTAGTCCATGCCGACGTTGGCCAGCATGGCGCAGACGCTGCCTGCGACCAGATACAGGTCCCGTGTCTGTGACGGGGGTTGCCGGCCGCGCAGGAGAGCTCCGGCGCGGTCACGGACTCGCAGCAGGTCGAAGTGCACCTCACGCAGGGGCTTGGAGAGATAGCTGTGGGCGAGGGTGACGACTTGGTCGAGGAGTTCATCGGTGCCGGCGTTGTCGATGTTGGCGAGCTCGGCGAGCTCGGCCAGCGCCTGGGATTCCTCGGCGGCCTGGTTGATGAGGGCGTCGTTGAGGATGCGGCGCTGGGTCAGCCTTCGCGAAGGGGCGGAGCGGAGTTCGGCCGGGCGGTCCGGTGAGGCGGCGGTGCGAGGGTGGAGCACGGCTTGCCGGTCGCTCTGGGGCATGTGCTTGAGGTCGTCGAAGTCGATGAGCCTGTTCACCGTGGTGCTGTAGGCGCGGGCCAGGATTCTCAGTACGGGGAGTGTGGGGCGTCGCCCGCTGCCGGGCCAGGCTTCGATGTTGGAGATGCGCGAGGCGTCCATGGTCGCTGCGCCCAGTGCGTCGGCTCCGGCCTGGACGGCG
Source organism: Streptomyces sp. NPDC088124 (assembly GCF_040685895.1). Taxonomy (NCBI): domain Bacteria; kingdom Bacillati; phylum Actinomycetota; class Actinomycetes; order Kitasatosporales; family Streptomycetaceae; genus Streptomyces; species Streptomyces sp. NPDC088124. Next base: position 26,531 of record NZ_JBFBJB010000070.1, read on the forward strand.
CGTCCGTTGTAGCGGTCGGCCGCCTGCTGCTGGGTCAGCCCGCAGGCGACGCGGTAGGCGGTGCGCGGCCGCAGCTGGAAGCGGCGCGTCATTTCAGCAGCGATCCGGTCGATGTGCAGGCCCGCTTCGGCCATCTCCTTCCGTAATCGGGCTTGCTGTTGCCGCGTGGTGTGGGGCGCGTGGTTCGGCATATCGAGGTCTCCGGCCCTCCGATGGGTCTGTGGGCGTGGAGAACCTACCGCCGAGCCGTGACGGAATGGCAACTTCCGGTGGCGGAAGGCGGCAAATTTCCACGTCCCGCAAATGGCATTCCTTCAGGTCAGATCCCCCTCGTGGGTGGCATAGGGATACGGGTTTCGCGGCCGGTGACCGTGGCGGCCGTGGTTCGACATAGTGGTGCCTTCAGCCGGCGCGGCCTCTGCCGCTTCCGGCGGGACTCCGGTGCCGGGCAGTCAGTTGTCCGGAAGGCGACGCGCCTGGAGTCCGGCTCCACTTCACCTTCCCTGTGAGGACCTTGTGGCTGTTTCGCCTGCCCGTTCTGCCCGTGACTGGCAGCCATCGCCTCGGCCATCCGGCGTAGACGGACGACCGAGGCGATCTGCAGCGCGCGTCCAGCTGGGATTTTCCGTGAAAGCCGCTGGTGTGTCACGCGGCGGCGAGGGCCAGCAGCTCCGGCACTCCCTCGACGCTGGAGTGGGCCTCGAAACGAGGAATGAGTCCTTGCACAAGCTCGACGCACCGGGGGGCGCCGATTCGGTGGGCGACCTGGAGTGCCTCCAGGGCAGCGGCTGCCCCGTGCTCCGGTTCTCCCAAGTTGAGGTGGCTCCTGGCCTGATAGGTCAGGAAGACTCCGTGAGTTTTGGCTCGGCGGGTAGGCAGGAGTTCCTGGCCCTCCCGGATGAGTGCGTGCGCGCGGCGAGTGTCCCCGAGGTCGAGCAGGGCTTGACCGGAATCGACGGCCAGGTCAGCGGGAGACATCCACGCGCACCATGCTGGCACAGGGTCGCCCGACGACAAGTCGAGAAGGCGTTCGGCTGCGGTGAGGGCCCGCAGAGTGGCCCGCCGCTCGCCTTGTGCCGCCAGAGCGCGCGCGAGCCGGAGTTGGAGCAGGGACTGGGCAGCCGGGTGCCGGGTCCCGGACAGGGCTCGTTCGAGAATGCCAGCAGCCGTGCGCGGATCGTCTCGCCACGAGGCCTGGTAGGCGAGGTCTCCGAGGAGAGCCGCGCTCATGTCGCGGTCACTTCCGGTGTAGGCGCTGTGCAGTCCGGCGATCCAGTACTGGCTGGCTTCAGCGTGCAGGCCGTGGTCGAACCTGTGCCATCCCACGGTCTGCGCCAGGTTCGCGGCGAGCGCGTGGAGTCGCATTTTGACCGGCCGGTTGTACCGGCCGCCTTCGATGAGGTCTGTGGTCGTGCTCAGGAGCGCATCGATCAGGGGCGCGGTGTGCTGGCGCTGCTCCGTTGCCTGGACGGTCAGGCGCGCGCTGGTCTCTTCGAGCAGGGTGACCAGTTCGTCCCCGACAGGTTTGCCTCCGTGCCCGGTGGGCTCGCCTGTGAGAGCCCTGGTTTCGGTCGACGCCCAGGTACTGGCCAGCGTGATCAAGGCGCTACCGGAGATCGCGGTCAGGAAGGTACGGCGGGAGGAGCGTTCCATGGTTGTTCGCAATGCCTCTCGGAGGGCCGGCGCCGGGCTGGCTTGACCGAGGGGGATCACCATGCCGCCGACGCCCGGCAGCCAGTGCGGCCACGAGCGTGGATCCACCGCCCCGGCAGGGATCCCCAGAACCTCGGCGATGTACATCTGCGAGTCGGCGTCGGGTGTGACGCCACGGGTCTCCCACTTGTTGACGCGCTGCTTGTCGGCGCCCGATCTCAGTCCGCGGCGTTCCGCGGCGCGGCGGATTTCCCGGGCGAGGTCGACACCTGTCATGCCACGCGCGGCCCGGGCCAGTGCCAAAGGGTGTGTCATCTCGGCCACACCGCCATCCAATCAACTGTGCCTGCCCTGAGCGTAGCCGCGAACCGGCCGGGACTACCGGGGGACTACCGTCAACTCATTTCGCGGCACGCACAGTTGACCGACACTCGATCACCCCGGCGATCTGGTGGCGCACCCGACGGAGGTCGGGCACGCAACCGAACCAGAACGCAGCAAAGGCACCGCAACGTTCCGCTAGCTCAGCAACAGGTCCCGCAACGTTTCGCCATCCCACGTCTCGACTGGAGTAATCCTCGTGACCGGTCTGACGCACCACCTCCGCGACGCCGCGCGAGCCGAGTCCGGGCCGCACATGGTCGGTTCGCCGGAGTCGTTACGGCGCATTCTCGAGTGCACCAACATCACAGATTCGCGGCCGTTCCCCACGAGCGCCGGCAACCGCACACCGCCGTCGACGGACATCGCCGTGTTTCTAAGGACAGTGTTCGCTACCGTACTGGCGCTGAACTTCAGTCCGGTGGAGCCTCTTTCCGTAGCTTTCACAGAATCCGGACTCGGGTCACTGCAGCTCGCCAATTTCCGGATAGCCCCGCAAGCTGCTCTCGGTCATCAGTGCTGGGAACCGCGGGCCCTCTCTGGGACAGCCAGCGGCGTGCTCGATGAACTACGCCAGTTGATTGAAACCAGTGTCACTCCAGGTTTCGTTCTAGCCGCCCCCGAGACGGCGATCGGGACGGAACTTCTAGCCGACCTCCCGCTGCGCTGCGTGGCTCGGATGACAGACAACGGGGTGATGTGGTGCCTTGACGCACGTCGGGAGATCGCCGACGAGGCGCTGCTGGCCGCCCTCGCCGGACAAGCGAGCAAGTTGATACAGGCAGCGGGCGAGGATCCGGACGTGACGCTCGGGGCTATGGTGCAGGGCCTTCGTCAGGCCACGTTCGAGATCCGGGTGGTCGCTCCGGGTCGATACGCAGAGCTCGAGAACTTGTTGTGTGCCTGGGGCGGGGAGATCGGCCTGCCTCTCACCGTGCGGCGCGCAGAACGGGAGGACACCCAGGTCCATGAACCGGTGGCGAGCCTGTTGCAGCCGTGGGGCGCCAACGTCATGGTCGTCGCGCGTGACCTTACGGGTCTGAGCCCCCTGCACTCAGTGGCCGGCCCGTCCGACAACGGGGGCCTGAGCGGACAGCTCCCCGACGGGAAGGCGATCGCGGACCTCCATCCGAACGAGACCCGCGAACTCTTCGACGAAATCGTGCTGCGCTCCCGCTACCTGCGAGGTGGCGTCGAGATCCACGATGGCGACCTGGTGGTGGACGTCGGCGCGAACATCGGCCTGTTCACCCTGTATGCCGCCGCGCAGGCCACGGATGTTCGCATCCATGCCTTCGAGCCCGTTCCCGCCGCAGCCGAGGCACTGGAGGCCAACGTGCGCGCCTACGGTATTCAGGCGCATGTGGAGAGGTCGGCGCTCGGCCGCCATGTCGGCGTGTCCGCGTTCACGTACTACCCGCAGTCGTCCCTCCAGTCCGGGCTCTACACGGATCCGGATGTCGACGAGGCGATCATCCGCGGGTACGCCCGCCACCGGGCGGGCGACCTCCCAGTACATCTGTCGTCCCAGGACATCGCGGATGCCCTCGCTCCGGAGCTGCATGGACGGCTCTCGGACCGGCAGCAGCTGACCGTTCCGGTGCTGCGTCTTTCGGACTGGATCCGCGACCGGGCGGTCGGCCGGATCCATCTGCTGAAGGTCGATGCAGAGCGGGCCGAGGAGGATGTCCTTGCGGGCATTGACCTGGAGCACTGGCCGTTGATCGACCAGGTGGTCGTCGAGGTCCATGACATCGCCGGGCGGGTCGAGAGGCTGCGTGCCCTGATGGCCGGGCACGGCTTCGACACGCTCGTGGAGCAGGACGACCTGTTCGCTGGCTCGGAGATCGTGATGCTCTACGCGTGGCGGCCGCAGCGCGGGGCCCAGGCTTCGGCCCCGTGGGCCGCCCGGCAATGCGAGGAGGCGGAACGCTGGTCGGAGCTGTCCTCGCTGCCGGTGGTCGTCACGGTGGCGCCAGGCATGCCAGGGGCGGACATCGAGCAGGTGCGGCGGGAGGCGGTGGCGCGCGGTCTGGCGTGGGCGCCACCGCCAGCCGACGGTTCGGTTCTGGTGTGGGCGGAGGCGGTACTGCGGCGGGTGACGGCCGGGGACCGGCCGGTGGTCAAAGCCGTGCTGGTGGACGCGGACAACATGCTGTGGGGCGGGGTGTGCGGTGAGGTCGGACCGGAGCACGTCGACGTCGACGGCCCGTTCCGTCTGGTGCAGGAGTTCGTTTCCGAGCAGGCCCGGGCGGGGCGGATGCTCGCGCTGTGCTCGCGTAACAACCGCGCCGACCTGGAGGCCGTGTTTGCCGCGCGCCCGGACATGCCGCTGTCCCTGGGCGACTTCACGTACGTCCACGCCTCGTGGGGGGCGAAGTCCGAGGCGGTCGCGACGATCGCCGACGAACTCGGCTTTGCCGTGGAGAGCCTGGTGTTCATCGACGACAGCCCGGCCGAGCGGGCGGAGGTGGCCCGTCACCACCCCGGTCTGACGGTCGTGGAGTTACCGGACGACCCGCAGGGCTTTCTGGAGGCATTGCAGGCTACCTGGCAACTGGTTCTGGACACTCCCACCACTGCGGAGGACGGTGCCCGTGCCCGCGGGTTCGCTCAGGAGGCCGAGCGCAAGATGGTGGCGGCCCGGTCCACCAGCCGCGGCGCGTACCTGCGCGAACTCGGCCTCGTGATCGACGTCGTTGATGCCGCAGTCGGCGACACGGACCGGATCAGTCAACTGGCTGCCCGTACGACCCAGTTCAACGTAGGCCTGCGCCGCCACACTCCCGCCAGCGTACGTGCGCTCATCGCCGGCCCTGCAATGACCGTGACCGTCCGGGTCCGGGACCGGTTCGGTGACTACGGACTGGTCGGCTTCGCGTCGGCCGCCGCCGTGGACGGCGTGCTGCGGGTCGGTGACTTCTTCCTCAGCTGTCGGGTCATGGGCCGCAACGTCGAGTGGTACCTGCTGCGGGCACTGGGGCAGCGGGCCGTCGCTGCTGGCCTGACCGGCGTCCGGCTGGAGGCAGTCACCGGAGGGCGCAATGTGCCCGCGCGTGCCTTCGTCCATGCGGCCCGCGCGCGTTTCGCAGGGGATGGGCAGGGCGAGGAAGAGCTACTGGACGCGGGCGGCCTCGCTCTGCTCGACTGGCAGCTGATCGACACCCCGCAGGCCCCGGCGCCGACTCGAGCCGACGTGCCGGCGCCCGGACCGGCACGGGCTTCGCGGGTGCGCTGGCCCGTCTCGGCCGCACCAGCGCGGCAGGCCGCCGCTACGGCCCTTCTCCCTTCCACGCAGCGGGAGCTGTCCACGGTCTACGTCGCCCCCGAGACAGCGACCGAACGGCACATCGCCGCCGTGTTCGAGGACGTCCTGGGCATACAGCCGGTCGGCGTGGTGGACGATCTGTTCGCGCTGGGCTGCGATTCGCTCACCGCGGCGGTCATCTGCGCCCGCCTGCGCCAGGACGGGCTTGATGTGGCGCTCGCGGACCTGCTGCGCCAGCCCACTGTTCGGGAGGCTTCCCGTCTGGCGCACCCGGTCTCGCCGACCGGGCCCGCCGCCGGGGACCTCCACCAAGCGGCTGACGACGACATTCCGGCGCCGGCGTCTCCGGGACAGCTGCGGATCTGGACTGCCGAGGCGATCGGCCAGGGCGGCAACGCCCAGCTCGTCCCGACTGCGTACCGCATCACCGGCTCCCTCGACACGGCTCGGCTGCGCGAGGCCTTCACGCTCGTCGTCCACCGCCACGGGGCACTGCGCACCGCGTTGGCCGAACACGACGAACTGCTGCGTCACCGCCTTCTGCAGCCCGCCGGCTTCGACCTCTCGGTCGTCGACCTGACCGGGCTGTCGCAGGGGCGCCGCGAGGAGGAAGCCGACCGCGTGGCACGGCAGTTCTTCGCCGCTCCCTTGGACCTGGAGCAGGACACCATGATCCGGGCGACCGCGGTCCGTCTGGACGCGGAGGATCACCTGCTGCTCGTTGTGGTGCACCACAGCGCCTGCGACGGCTGGTCGATGGATCTGATCCACCGCGACCTGAGCGCCGCATACGCTGATCCGTCCGCGCTCGCCGGCCTGCCGCCGGCGCCGTTTGCCGACTACTGCCGCACGGTGGCCGACCGCCACCGGCGTGGCGAGTTCGACGGCGAGATCGCCCACGTCCTGGCCGCGGTGGGCGCCGTCCCGGCCCGGCCGTGGTCCACTGGGAGCGGCCAGGACGTCTGCCCGCGCCACCTTCGGTTCGCCCTGGGGCTGGACGTGGTGCGGCGGGTCCGTGCGACGGCACAGGCACACGCCACGTCCCCCTTCCACCTCTATCTCGCCGCCTACCAGCTGCTGCTGGCTGCCGCAACCGGCAGCGAAACGGTGGTCAGCGGCGTCCCGGTGGCCAACCGCACCGATCCGGCGTACGCCGAGACCGTCGGGTTCTTCGCCAACCTGGTACCGGTGCCACTGCGGGTCGACTGGTCCGCCACCATCGGCAGCCACCTCGCCGCCGCCCTGGGGGCCAGCGGCGAGGCACTGGACCACGCCGAGGTGCCCTACGGGCTGCTCACTCAAGGCCAGCCGTCCGCGGGAGGGCTCTTCGACAACCTCTTCACCCTCCAACCGCCCCCGGAACACGCTCTTGACCTGCCCGGCTGCGCGAGCGCATGGGCCGAACCGGCCCTGTGGCCGCTGCCCTTTCCTCTCATGCTCGACCTCCAGGAGCACCCCGGCGGCGCGAGCGGCCTGCTCCGTAGCAACGCCCATGCCGTGATGCCGGCGAGCGCCGAATGGATCGCCGAGGCCTACCCCCTGGTCGTCACCGCGGTGTGCACCTTGCCGGGCCTGCCCCTGGAACACCTGCGCGCCGTACTGCGGCCGCCGGACCCGGATGTCCAGCAACTCGTCCAAGCGCGGCTGCGAACCCTGACCGGACGGGAGTCCGCTTCCGATGTCTGACACCCCCACCTCCACGGCCCCCACGTGGGAGATCCATCCGTCGATTCAGGGCACGCGCCGCCCCGCCACCGCTCCCCAGCACCTGCGCGCCGCCACGCTCGGCACCGCCCGGCTGCGTCTTCGCATCTGCGGTGACGTCGACACCACGCGGCTGCGAACGGCCACAGAGCAGGTACTGAGCGCGCACACCGTGCTGCGCCAACGCCTTCAGTCCTCCGGCGCCGGCCTGGAGGTGCACACCGCCCAGCACACCATCGGCACGCCTGCGGCCGGCCGACCCGATGCCGTGCCGCTCGCCCGCCTGACGGCCAGTTCCGACGGCTTGTACCTTGAACTGCACCCGGCCGCAGGCGTGGTGGACGGCACGGGGCTGCTGCGCACCGCGCAGTCCATCGCCGCCGCGTACCGTGCCGCGGGCGATGCGATCGCGTCTCGTCCGGCGCCGGCGACGGTCGAGGCCTTCTTCGCTGGCCTGCTCACCGATCCCGAAGGAGCGCCCGGCCGCACCTTCTGGCAGAAGCACCGCCCGCTTGGCGCCGGCGACATCGCCCGCGCCTTGGCGCTGCGCCCGGCGCCGCCAGGGCAGTACCGGTCGAGCGTGCCGGTCCGGCTCGACGGGACGGCCCTCGGCGGCCTGCGGACCCTGGCCGGCGCCGCGGGCGGCAGTCTGAGCGGGGTCGTGCTGACCGCGTGGCGCCTGCTGCTCACCCGATTGGCCCCGGAGGAAAACGGGGCGCTCGCCCTGTTCGTCTCGGGTCCGACCATCCAACTCCCGCACACGATTGGGGTGCTGGGCCGCTACGTGCCGGTCCCGGCCGTGCCGGAGACGCCCGCCCGGCTGCTGGCCGACCGGGTGCGGGACACCGCCGAAGAGGTGGCCCGGGCCGCCGACTACGGGGACTTCTTCGCCGCTTCGGGAGCGGAGGAGGCGTTCACGGTCGGCTTCCGTCACCTCTCCGCCCCGGATGTACTGGCCCTCGGGCCGGGTGGGCACGCGGTGATCGAGGCCGTGGACGCCCCGCTCGACCGCATCGCCGTCGAGCTGCACTCCCTGCGGCGCGGACGCGACCTCGATCTGCACGTGAGCGTGGACACCGCGGTGGCCGGCCCGGACGTTGCCGTCCGGCTCGCGGACTGGCTCGGCCAGCTCCTGGCCCGGATGGCCCAGCCGTCGGCCCCTGTCCAGTTCACCTGCGACATCGCCCGTCTGCCGGCGGCCGACAGCCGCCTCACCGGCCCCGAACGTCCGGTGCCGGCCGTGACGGTGCTGGACGCGTTCGACGTCCAGGCCACCCGTACGCCCGACGCGTGTTCGGCCACCGACGACCGCACCACCGCGAGCTACCGGCAACTGCAGGCCGACAGCACCACCCTGGCCGGCCGACTGGCGGCGGCCGGCGTCGGTGACGGCGACCTGGTCGGCGTCCTGATGAGTCGTCGGGTGGGGCTGCTGACCGCCCTGCTGGCGGTGTGGCGGTGCGGGGCCCGCTACGTCCCGCTCGACCCGACGCTGCCACCGGGCCGTATCCGCACCCTGCTGGGCGACGCCACGCCCCGGCTGCTGCTGACCGACGCCGACACCGCCGATCTGCCCGCCCTCTCGGACGTCGACGGGCTGACCGTGCTGGACGTCGACAGCGCGGTGCGGGAGGCATCCCCCACGGTGAGGTCCACCGCGGCGCCTTCCGGTTCCCGCTCGCAGGGGACCGCCTACCTGATCTACACCTCGGGGTCGACCGGCCGCCCCAAGGGCGTGCCCATCACGCACGCCGCGCTGATGAACTACCTACTCTGGGCCGGCGAGCGCTACGACACCCCGGGCGGCAGCGGCACGGTGGTCCACTCGTCCATCGCAGCCGATATGACGGTGACCAGCCTGTTCCTGCCGCTACTGACCGGGCAGTGCGTCACCCTCGTCCCGTCCAACGACCTTCACGCCCTGGCCCAGGTCCTCGCCGGGCTACAGGACCTCAGCCCGTTGAAGGTGACCCCGGGCCTGCTACGGCTGCTTCCCCAGCTGCTGACCGGCGAGCAGATGGCGCACTCCGTGCGGCATCTCGTCGTCGGCGGCGAGCAGTTGACCGGTCCGGCGTTGAAGGAGCTGGACGCCCCCGGCCTCTTGGTGACCAACGAGTACGGGCCGACCGAGGCAACCGTCGGCTGCACCGCCCACACCGTCCGCCTCGGTGAGGCGGTGCCCGATCCCGTGCCGGTCGGACAGCCCGTGTGGAACACCACCATCGAGCTGCGCACGCCGGGCGACGACGACCTGGTGCTGCCCGGCTGTGTCGGGGAACTGGTGGTTCTCGGCCCACAGGTGGCCGACGGATATCACCACCGCCCGGAGGAGACCGCCGCCCGCTTCATCACGGCCGACGGCTCCCGCGCCTACCGCACCGGTGATCTGGCCCGCCGTCGCCCGGACGGCCAGCTGGAGATGCTCGGGCGGATCGACCAGCAGGTGAAGATCCACGGGTACCGCGTCGAGCCCGGTGAGATCGAGGCCACCCTCACCCGCGACCCGCACATCGCGCAGGCCGTCGTCCTCGCCCATCCCTCGCGGAACGACGGCTCGCCTCTCCTCGCCGCCTTTCTCGTCGCCGCACTGTCCGCGGATCCCGCGTCCGTCGTCGAGCGGGCCCAGGCGCTGGCGGCCGACGAGCTGCCCTTCTACGCGCGGCCCGACCGCTACCTGGTTCTGCCCGAGCTTCCGCTGCTGCCCGGCGGGAAGACCAACCGCCAGGCCCTCGCGGCCATGACCCCCGCGGCGGAGGGCGGCCAACTGCTTGACTGCGGCGACCCAGCGGCGGACCTGCTAGCCCGGTTGTGGGAGGACATCCTGGGCCGTCCGCCCGCGAGCGAGGCGGCGAACTTCTTCGCGGACGGCGGCAACTCCCTCAAGGCCGTGTTCTTCGCGCGCCGCGCCCAGCGCGAAGGCCTGCCGCTCACCGTGCACGATGTCCTGCAGCGGCGCACCCTCGGCCAACTCACATCCGCCTGCCACGCCGCGGCCGGCACCGCCGAGACCAGCGCAGCCGCCGCTCCCGGTCCGATTCCCCTCTCCTGCATCCAATCCGCCGTCCTGACCGCCCGCGCCGACGCCGACCAGTGGACGCTGCGCTACCTGGACGACGCGCCGCACGCCGTGGTCGACCCTGCCCGGCTGGAGGCCGCGCTCGCCGTCGTCGTACGGGCGCACCCGGCGCTGCGTTCCGTCTTTACCCGCACCGAGTCAGGCTGGTCCGCGAGCCTGCGGGCGCCCTCGCCCGTCCCGGTCGGCCTGCTTCGGCTCGACAGCGTCCGCACGCCGGCCGAGCAGGAGAGGCTGCTGCGCGGCCGCTTCGTCGAGGCGGAACAGCAGCTCCACCTGGCGGGTCCGCTCGTCAGCCTGTTCCTGATCCAGGACGGGGCGTGCCGCGCGCGCATCGCTTGGGTCGTCCATCATCTCGTCGCCGACCTGGTGTCCCTGCAGATCCTCACGGAGGAGTTGTGGCACGCCTACGATCATCCGGCACCGCATGGGCTGCTACGCGACGACGGCTATCTGGCCTGGCTGGCTGCCGCGGGCGCACGCCCCAGTCCCGTCCTCGCCGCGGACTCCTGGACATCCGAGTCACGGTGTACGACAGCCAGCCGTCCCGGCCCGCGTGCGTGGGAGGCTCTCGTCGCGGCCCAGCAGCGGGGGCCCCGGTGGCCGGTCGCCCTGCTGGCTGGTGCCCTGCTCGCCGCGCTGGCCGACGTCCGCCCCGATCTCCCGGCCCGTGTGTGCGTGGAACTTCACGGCCGTGACGTGCCCGGCCACGACCTGGTCTCGGCCGTGGGCTGGCTCACCGCTTTCCGTCCCCTTCACGCGCAGCGGACGCTTCTGGCCGACCCGCAGTCGCTGACGGCCGCTCTGCACGGCCAGCTGTACTCGTCCGTCCCGCCGGCCGGACCGCTGCCGCCGGTCGCGTTGAACTACCTCGGCGATCTGGCGCCGGGCAGCGACGTGGACCTGCCGGCCGTCGAGGCCGGCGTGGCGCTGTTCGGGCTGGAGGCCGTCTGCTTCACCCGGGCCGGGGTGCTCGAGGTCCGGTGGCGGGCGTGCCCCGGCTGGATGCCGGATGCCACCCTCGCCCGCCTCGCAGAGGCCTTCGCCCACCATGCCGCGATCGCCCCCGGGCCGCCCGACACCAGCGCTCTCCCGCAAAGCGACCTCGACCGGATCAACGCCGCCTTCGGAAAAGAGGGATCATGAAGGCCTCCATCGCCGCGCTCTACCCCGCCACACCCGCGCAACAGGGCTTCGTCCTGGGTACCCTGACCAGCCCGGGCACCGCCGTCTTCACCGAACAGACGATCTTCGAGCTGACGGGCGGGCTCGATGTCGCCCGGCTGCAGGTCGCGGTGGACGCCCTGATCGCCAGCCACGAGATCCTGCGCACCGGCTTCGCCTGGGACCTGGCCACCGACCCCTGCCAAGTGGTGCTGGAGGACGCGTCGTCGACCGTGAAGGTCCTCGACAGCAGCACCAGGACCGTGCCGCAGCAACAAGCGGCCCTGAGCGCGCTGGCCCGCGCCCAGCTCGTCGCCCCGTTCGACTTCAACCGGCCTCCGCTGCTCCGGCTGGCCGTGCACACGCTCGGCCCCGACCGTCACCAGTTGGTGTGGACCCACCACCACGCCATCCTGGACGGCTGGGCGCACCTGCTGCTCGTCACCGAACTCCTCCACCGCTACAACACCGGCGCGGCCCCCTCTCCCGGTCTGCGGACCTTCGGCGCGTACGCCGAATGGCTCCTGGCGCAGCCCCGCGAGACCGCCCGGTCTTACTGGACCAAGCAGTTGGACGGCTACGCGCCGCTGGCTCCCCTCGCCCTCCAGCCACCGGCGGACGGGACGGAGCAGGACCGCTTCGGCCAGCACACACGTGTCCTGCCCGGGCAGAGCTCGCAGGCACTCACCTCCTTCACACAGGCGCACGGAGTCACCGAGGCGGCCGCCCTGATCGCGTGCTGGAGCCTGATCGCCGCCCGCCACCGCGACCGGAATGACATCGCCGTCGGCGTGACCGTCTCCGGACGCACCCACTACCCCGACGCCGAGCGGGTCGCGGGCCCGCTGGCCACGACCGTGCCCCTGCGCACGCCGCCCGAGCCGAACGAGGCCGTCGGCACATGGGTCAGCCGCGTGCACGCCGACCTCGCCCACGCCGATCAGCACAGCGTCTGCTCCACCGCCGAGCTGTACACCTGGGCCAAGGTGCCCGAGGGGCAGGCGCTGTACGACAGCGTCGTCGCCATCGCCAACTACCCCTACGAGCCGCCCGCCGGCACGCCGGACGATGCCGAGGATGCGGGGCTCACCCTGGAGACGGCCGCGATCCGCGCCCTGGGCGGCCGCACCCGCCAGGCCCTGACGCTGGTCGTCGAACCGGCCGACGGGCTGCGGCTGCGCCTGGTCAACGACCGTGCCCAGGTGCCGGACGAGCAGGCCGACGCCGCGCTCTCCGCGCTGTGCGCCCTGCTGGCCCTCCTCACGCCGGGCACCGACGTCACCGTCGCCACTCTCACCGGCGCCCTGAGTCCTCTCGCCGTCTTCACCGAGCGCCCGCCCCAGACAGCCGCCGGTGTCTGTCACGACGACCAGCGCGGACGCGAGCCTGTCGTGAACGTCATCGCCGGGCACTTCAGCGAGCTGCTGGGCCAACCGGTCGGCCCCGACACCGACTTCCTCCAGGCCGGCGGCCACTCCCTGCTCGCCCTGCGCCTGGTCGCCGGTCTGCGCAGCGCCCTCGCCGTCGACCTCACCCTCAGCACCGTGTTCGAGGCCCCCACCCCGGCCCTTCTCGCCCGCCGGGTCCTCCAGCTCATCGCGACGGAGCCGGACGAACCGCCGCAGCCGCTGCCCGAACTGCCCGCCCTCAGCGAGGAGGACGATCAGCCGTTCGCCCTGACCGGGATCCAGCAGGCGTACTGGGCCGGGCGCCGCGACGACTTCGACCTCGGCGGCGTCGACTCCCACCTCTACACCGAGGCCGACGTCGCCGGCCTGGACATGGACCGGCTGGCCGCCGTCTGGCGCCGGCTGATCGAGCGGCATCCCATGCTGCGTGCCGTGATCACCGCCGACGGGCGGCAACGTACCCTGGCCGACGTCACGCCGTACGTCATCCGCAGGTGGGACCTGCGGCAGGCGTCCGACGCCGAAGGCGAGCTCCAGCGCCTGCGCGAGCGGCTGTCCCACCCCCGCCGGGACACGAGCGTGTGGCCGCTGTTCACGATCGAGGCCGCCCATCTGCCCGATGGCCAGACCACCCGCGTGTTCCTCAGCTTCGATCTGCTCATCGGTGACGCCCTGAGCTGGCAGATCCTCTACCGCGAAGCCCGCACCCTCTACGACCAGCCCGACGCCGAGCTGCCCGAACTGCACACGACGTTCGCCGCCTACACAGCCCACCAGCAGGCCATCACCTCCAGCAGCCGATACGCCCGCGACCGGGAGTACTGGCGCGGCCGGCTCACCGCGCTGCCCGCCCCTCCTTCTCTGCCCGTTCTCACCCGGGCCGCCCAGGACCCGGTCCGGTTCACCCGCGAGCAGCTCACCTACTCCCCCTCCGAGCTCGCCCGGCTGCGCGCGGTCGCCGCCGCCCACGGCATCACGCTGTCCGCGCTGCTGCTGGCGGCGTTCAACGAGACGCTCCGCCGCTTCACCAACAGCAGCCAGTTCCTGATCAACGTCACCGTCTACAACCGGACCCCCATTCACCCCCAGATCAACCACGTCGTCGGGGACTTCACCTCCACCGTCCTGACCAGCGTGGACCTGTCCGGCGCCACGTTCGCTGACCGGCTGCGCGCCCTGCAACGGCAGCTGTGGGCCGACCTCGACCACGCCACCTACGGCGGAGTGGAGGTTCTGCGCGACCTGCGCGACACGACGGGAACGGCCGCGGGCGCCCCGGTCGTGTTCACCAGCACCCTCGACCTCCACCTGCCCGGCACACCGCCGGAGCCGCTGCCCGGCACGATCGCCTACAGCATCGGCCAGACCCCGCAGGTCCTGCTCGACTACCAGACCTACGAGGCCGCCGGACGCCTGGTCATCAACCTCGACTCCGTCCAGGGGGCACTGCCGGACGCCTTCGTCCACGGCATGCTCGACGACCACGCCGCCGTGCTGCGCTGCCTGCTGGAGGACCCCACCGCCCCGCAGCGCCCCCGCCTCGTCATCCCGGACACACCGGCCACGCTGCCCACCGCACTGGGCGGCGACCAGCTGCTGCACGAGCCCTTCCTGGACCGCGTACGCACCCAGCCCGATCGGACCGCCCTCATCTGCGACGGCCGGCACTACACCTACGCCGAACTCCACGCCCGAGCCCGCGCCGTGGCCGGCCAGATCACGGCGGCCCGGCCGCAGGGCGAACTGATCGCGCTGGTCTGCGACCCGGGCTGGCAGCAGGCCGTCGCGGCCCTCGGCGTGCTCCTCGCCGGATACGCGTACGTCCCCCTGGACGCCTCCTGGCCCGAGCAGCGGATCACGGAGCTGCTCACCGCGACCGGCGCCCGCCTGCTGCTCACCCACCGCACCGCGGCCGGCCGCTGTTCCTGGCCCGAGCACACGGATGTCCTCGTCGTCGACTCCCCGCCCGCCCAGGCCGGGGACACTCCGCCGGACGGGGTACCGGCGCGGCCGCGCCACCCCTTCGATCTGGCCTACGTGATCTACACCTCCGGCTCCACCGGCGAGCCCAAGGGGGTGATGATCTCCCATTGCGGTGCGCTGAACACCGTCCTCGACGTCAACACCCGCTTCACCGTGACCCAGGACGATGTCCTGCTGGCCGTCTCGCCGTTCACCTTCGACCTGGCCGTCTACGACCTGTTCGGCGCTCTCGCCGCCGGTGCCACGCTCGTCGTGCCCACCCGCGAGCAGCGCTCCGACCCGGCCGCCTGGACGGAGTTGGTCCGCCGCGAGCGGGTCACCGTGTGGAACTCCGTCCCCACCCTCGCCAGCGTGCTGCTGGAGACCCTGTCCGCACACTCCGGGGCGCTGAACTCGGTGCGGCTGTGTCTGCTCAGCGGCGACTGGATCCCGCTCGACCTGCCCGACCGGCTCCGCGAGAACACCGGCGGATGCCAGGTGGTCAGCCTCGGCGGCGCCACCGAGGGCTCGATCTGGTCCATCCTGTACGAGATCGGCGACGTCGACCCCGGGTGGGCCAGCATCCCCTACGGCCGGTCCATGACCGGCCAGCACGTCGACGTCCTCGACGAGGACCTGCTGCCCTGCCCCGCGTGGACTCCCGGGCAGATCCACATCTGCGGCCACGGCACCGCCCTCGGCTACTGGGACGCACCCGAACTGACTGACGCCTCCTTCGTCTTCGACGGACGCACCGGACGGCGCCTGTACCGGACGGGCGACTGGGGGCGGCTGCAACCCGACGGCACCATCGAGTTCCTCGGCCGTCGCGACGACCAGGTGAAGATCCGCGGCTACCGCGTCGAGGTGCGCGAGGTCGAGGCCGCGGTGCGCGCGCTCGACGGCGTCGGGGAGGCCGCCGTGGTGGTCACCGGAGAACGCACCGACCGGCGCCTGCACGCCTTCGTCGTCTCCGGCCGGCCGCCGGCCGAACTGCGTGCCTCGCTCGCCGAGCGCCTGCCCGCCCACATGCTCCCGGCCACCCTCACCCCGCTCCCCGAGCTGCCCATGACCGCCACCGGCAAGATCGACCGGGCCGCGCTGGCCCGCGACGCTCTCCCCCTCGTCCCTCCCCGGGCCGTACCCGGTCCCCGCGAAGTCGGAGACGGAGAGCTGACGCGTCTCCTGCACGGGGCGCTCACCGCGCTGCTGCCCGCGCCCGCCGGCCTCGACGAGGACCTGCTGAGCATGGGACTGACCAGCATCGACGTCATCCGCCTGGCCAACACCGTGGAACATCACGGCGTACCGCGCCCCGATCTCGCATCGTTCTACCGCACGCCCACGCTGCGCACGCTCCTGAAGGACACCGGCAAGCCGGCGCCATCGGGCGGCGGGCGCGCGCCCGAGGCCTCACCGTGGAGCGGGTACCTTCAGCTCACCGGCCCGGACGAGCGATCCGCCTTCCGCGCCGCCCGTCCCGCCTACCCGGCCGCCCCCGCACGACGGATCCTTCCCGCCCCGCCCCCGCACGCACAGGACGTGCGCCAACAGCGTTTCACCCCCCGTGAGTTCACCGGCCAGCCGGCCACCGCCCACGCCCTGGGCCACCGTCAGGAAGTACGTGTCGAAGCCCAGCGCCCCGATGACCTCCAGCTCCTCGTCGAGCCGCTGGAGCGCGCGAGCATCGCGGTCCAGGCCCCGCCGGACCATGCCCGCCTCGCACCGCTCGCGCAGCAGCCGCGCCGCACCTCCCGGTCCGGGGGGCGCGCCCACGGTGTGCGGCTCCGGCAGATGCGTCCGCCCCAGCCCGAGGTCCGCCACCAGATCCACCCGGCACTCCTCACCGGTCCGTACGGTCTCCGCGACCAGGTCCCGCCCCCGCTCCGGGCCGGCACCGGCCGCCGCCGCGACCTGCTCGGCGAGCGCCGCCATGACGCCCGGCCCCTTCAGCCAGCGCTCACCCGGATCCAGCCGCCCGCGGCGCCGGAAGTCGACCGGCCGCAGCAGCCGCGCGGCATCGAGCACATCAGCCACCCGGCGCTGCGCCGGGACCGCGTAACGCACCGCGTTGCTCAGCACCGCCGTGATCCCGGTCCGGTCCGCCAGCTGCACGGTGCGCGCGGCCAGCCGCAGCGACCCCGGGCCCGTCCCGACCAGCCCGTAGTAGACCGCCTCCAGCCGCAGCGACGACCCGAACACCTCCCGCCACGGCCCCAGCAGCCGCTCGGCAACATCGGGGCGGCCCCCGGCGAGCGCGCGTACCGGCTCCGACACCGGCCCCAGCAGCACGGTCAACCCCCGCGTCCCGAAGGCCCGCAGAGCGTCCCAGCCCACCACCGGCACCCCGCCCGTCGTGCGGATGTCGGCGTGCGCGGACGACACCAGACGGCACAATCCCGCCCACCCGGCCCCGTCCCGGGCCAGAAGCGTCACCCGCAACGGCGCCACCGGCACATGCGCCCCGCCCCGCACCGACGACCGCCGCGTCTTGCCCCGCAGCCCCGGGCCGGGGGCCTCAGACGGGGCGACCGCCATGTCGACCCCGAGAACCGGCCGTACGCCGTGCTCGGCGCAGGCGGTCGCGAACCGCACCACCCCGCCGACGGTGTCCCGGTCGGTCAGCGCCAGCGCGCCCATGCCCAGTTCGGCGGCCCGCCGGACCAAGGCCTCGGGGTGCGCGCCGCCATAGCGGGCCGAGTAGCCCGAGGCGACATGCAGATGAGTAAAACCGCAGACTGCGGGAGCACCGCGACGTCACCGCCGACCACCTCGCACCTCCTCTCCCGAAACCGAACTCGTACAATAGTTCGAATCATGCTGCGCTGCGAACAGTAGGGACCGACCCCCGCCCCCTCGCTCGCATGTCGACCCAAGGGCGGAAGGAGTGCGCTCACCTTCCGGCTGGTTGCGGTCAGTGCCCATCAATGCGCCGCGCATCTAACTCCATTCGAACGGACATATCATTCCGCCCGTGACCACGTACGACTTCCCCGACGATCTCCGTGACGCCCAGCTGCGTCTTCACCAGGCCGGCGCCGCGTACCGGGCGCTGTGCCGGACCCTGCCCTGGTCCGCCGAGCCGGCACCCGGGTGGGAGGGCGACAAGCAGCCCTACACCGAGTACCGCACCGGAAAGCCCGACAGCCCCGGCTACACCCCGGAGCAGAAGTCGGAGGAGGCGCGCCTGCGCGGCGAGGTCCTCCAGCTCTCCATCGCCGTCTCCACGCATCCGTACTGGCGGACCCTGAAGGCCGGCACCACGGTCGATGCCCGGATGGCGCTCAAGCACATCCACGACCACGACCAAGCGCTCACCGGCACCGGTACGGACGACCGGTCGCTCCAGAGCGTCTGACCGCGATCCGCCCAGCCGATGCTGAGGCGGCCGGACCGATACCGGCCCTTCGGGCCGGCCTTCTCGCTCTGCCTCGTTGATGCGGTCGATGAGGTTGTCGCGGATCTCCACCAGACGGCCTCGCTGGGAGGGGGCGGGGCGCAGGAGTGAGCAGCGGAGACTTGCCGAGCCACGTGCGAAGGCGCGAGAACCAACGGACAGCCGGACTCCCGCGAAGCTACCGGACTGATCATCCCGGCGACGCTGACCAGGCTCCCCATGTACTCGTCCGAGTACCGATTCGTGTACTTGCCTCCCACCTTACACTGCTTCCTCTGGAACCTCAGATCCCAGTTTCCAGGTGTCCACGATCAAGGGGAAGCTTCAGTGATCTGATTTCCCCGCAGGGGCCTCCTGTTCGTCACTCTTCCGGAGGTCCCTGACGGAGTCGTGGGGCGGTGCCGGTTCAGAAAACTCCCTCGCATCGCGCTTCGAAATCCGTGTACTCGGCCAGATGGACGGCTTCGAGGATGGCCATGGGGTCCCCGAACGGGCCTTCGGGCTCAGGGCAGAGACCGGTCGCGTGGAGGCCGGACAAGTGCTCCTTGATCGCATTCGCCGCCACACTCAGGGTGGTGGCCGCGGTGGTGACAAGGGATATCCCCGCTTCCCCCATGTGCTCGAAGGAGTATCCGGCGGGGATGGTCCCCATCCCCATGACCGGTCCGTCGACGCGTGCGGCGACGGACCGCATGAGGTCCATCTGTGCCTCCGGGGTCAGCGTGCCCCAGCCGGGCTCGGTGGCGTCCAGCAGCATCGGCATGACCATGTCGGCACCGGCCTCGATGTACCGGTTGCAGCGTTCGATCACCTCCTCGACACCGAGACCGTCGGCATCCGTTCGAGCGATGATGGCGAAGTCCGGGTCCGTCCTCGCGGCGCACGCCGCCTTGACCCTCTGGAGGGCGTCTTCCGGGCTGACCACCTGCCGTCCGGCGAGGAGCGGGCACCGCTTGGGGCTGGTCTGGTCCTCTATGTGCATGCCGGCGACGCCCGCCCGCTCCAACTCGTGGACCGCGCGACGTATGTTGAGAACACCTCCGAACCCCGCCTCGCCGTCAAGGATGACCGGAATATCGACGGCGGAGGTGACCCGCGCGGCATGCTGAGCGAGTTCGGTCAGCGTGAGGATCCCCAGATCAGGGGCCCCGAGTTGGGTCGCTTCGACGCTGAAGCCAGACAGGTAGGCGGCCCGGAACCCGGTGATCTCGATCAAGCGCGCGGAGAAGGCGTCATAGCACCCCGGCGCGAGAATGGGGCCCGCGCTCAGCAGCTCACGGAAACGCTTTGTTCTTGTCACGTCAGACATCCTGATCCGAATGCGCTCACCGGGGAGCGAAGAGCCGTTGGACTGCCGTCGCCAGGCTGGCGCGGCGCCGTTCGTGGTCGGCGACGGGGTCGTCGCCGCTGGCGGTGTAGGTGACGCTGATGGGCGCCCAGGTCATGGCGAGTCCGACGAGGAGGTCGTAGGCATCGGCCGCGGGGAGCGACGCGTCGAGAACTCCACTCCTCTGGCCCTCGGCGATGACCGCGACCTTCGGGGCGGATGACGCCGACAAGATGAGGGGCCCCGTAGGAGAGCGTTCGAGCCGCGCCCAGGCGGCCAACCGCAGCAGACGGGGACTCCGTACATAGGCGTCGTACAGCCGGGCGGCATAGTCGGCGACGCCGTCGGCGGTCAACGGCACAGTATCGGCAATGTCGTTGACGAGCTGCCGCAACACCTCGTCAAAAAGCTCCTGCTTGCTGGCGTGGTACGAGTACAACTGCGCCTTGCTGACCTGCGCGGCGGCCGAGATGCGATCCACTCGCGCACCGGCGAGGCCGTGCTCGGCGAACTCGGTGGCCGCCGCCTCCAGCAAACGACGACGACTGGCTTGGGCTCTATCCATGGCGCCACTATAAACGAACTGGTTCGTTTGACACTGTTCCCGTCCGTGGCTACGGTCGCAGCACAAACGAACCAGTTCGTTTTAGGGCCTCGCCCATCGTCGCGACCCGGCGCCTCTCGGTGACGCCGGGGCGGCGAGCGTCGGCCGCGAACGGTTCCCGCAGGTCTCGTCACATTCACCAAGAAGTTCGGAGGGCTCGGTAATGGCAACCTTTTTTGACGGAAAAGTTCAGGTAGCGCACCCCGACAGGCATTACATCGGCGGTGAGTGGATACCGTCGAGTTCCACCTCGCGCTTCGATCTCATATCGCCGACGACGGAGGCGGTAACGGGTCAGGTGGCGGCGGCCGGCGAGGTCGATGTCGACCGCGCCGTGGCGGCGGCTCGTGACGCGTTCGACCAGGGCCCCTGGCCGCTGATGAACCCCGCCGAGCGGAGCGAGTACATCACCAAGCTCGCGGAACATCTGCGGGGCAGGATCGAGGAACTCGCGCACGCGTGGACGGGCCAGATCGGCGTGGCCCATGGCTACGCCGCGGTCGGCTACGCCATGGCGGTCGACTTCTTCGAGGCCCAGGTGAAGACGGCCGCTTCCTTCCCATGGGAGGAGCAGCGCCCGACTGCGTATCCGGACAGCATCGCCCTGGTGCGCCAGGAGCCAGTCGGTGTCGTGGCCGCAATCGTCCCGTGGAACGCGCCGTTCTTCTCGACCGCGATCAAGGTCGCCCCGGCCCTGATGGCAGGGTGCACCGTCGTCCTCAAGCCGTCTCCGGAGACCCCTCTTGAGGCGTACATTCTCGCCGAATGCGCCGAGGCAGCCGGCTTCCCGCCGGGCGTGCTGAATGTCATCGCGGCGGACCGCGACGCTTCCGACTATCTCGTACGACAGCACGGGGTCGACAAGGTCAGCTTCACGGGCAGTACCGAAACCGGTAAGCGCATTGCCGCGGTCTGCGCAGATCGGGTGGCCCGTGTCGGCCTCGAACTCGGCGGAAAGTCACCGGCGATCGTGCTGGAGGATGCCGATATCGACCAGGTCACCGACGTCATGGCGTCGAGTCTGTCCGAGGTCAGCGGTCAGGTCTGCGTCAATATGACGCGTTATCTGATCCCCGAGAGCATCAAGGATGAATTCATCGCCTCGATGGTCCGGAAGCTGGAGAAGATCACGGTCGGAGACCCGTACGCGCCGGAGACGACGATGGGACCGCTGGCCACTCGTCGTCAGATCGAGAAGGTCGAATGGTTTGTCCAGAAGGGACTTGAGGAGGGAGCACAGCTCGCCACAGGTGGCAAGCGTCTGCCGCATGCGACCGGCTACTACTTCGAGCCCACGCTCTTCGTCGACGTCGACAACATGTCCACGATCGCACAAGAGGAGATCTTCGGCCCGGTGGCCTGTGTGACCACCTACCGGGATATCGATGACGCCATCCGCTTGGCGAACGAATCGAAGTTCGGTCTGGCCGGCGCCATCTTCACCAACGACAGCTCGGCGGCTTACCGGATCGCGAGCGCCGTCAAGGCCGGCAGTCTCGCGCAGAACGGACTCAAGCCCGATTTCAGCATCGCACATGGTGGATTCAAGCAGTCCGGCGTAGGCCGGGAGGGCGGCGAGGAAGGTCTGAAGTCCTATCTGGAAATGAAGACAATCGTTCTGGACGCCTTGCCGGAGGCCGCTGCCGGGGCCTCTTCGTAACCGGTCAGTCGACTGGTGTGGGGGGGGGGGGGGGGGGGGCCCGCCCGCCCCCCCCCCCCCCCCCCAACAGAATATTATTTGTGATAGGTAAAAATAAAAAAAAAAAAAAAAAAAAAAAAAAAAAAAA
>NZ_JBFBJB010000071.1:0-46344 GCF_040685895.1 Streptomyces sp. NPDC088124
GCCCCTTCACAAGCTGTGAAGGGGCTTCCACTCTGCGTGCGCCGCCAGGGACTCGAACCCCGGACCCGCTGATTAAGAGTCAGCTGCTCTAACCACCGTGACCGGCGCCCTCACCGGTCCGCACGCCATGCCCCACTCCCCCGAGCCCGAGTACGCCGTCAGCGCGCGCGGACTGGTCAAGAGCTACCCCGGCCCGCAGGGCACCACCACCCACGCCGTGCGCGGCCTGGACCTGGAGGTGCCCCAGGGCGAGACCTTCGCCTTCCTCGGCCCCAACGGTGCCGGAAAGTCCACCACCATCGCCCTGCTGTGCGCCCTGGCCCGGCCCACCGCCGGTCACGCCACGGTGGCGGGCGCCGATGTGCTCACCCAGCCCCACCAGGTCCGGCGACGGGTCGGCATGCTGTTCCAGCAGAGCGCCCTGGACCCGGATCTGACGGCGGAACAGAACCTCCACATCCACGCACGCCTCTACGGGATGCGGTCCCGTTACGCCCGCGGGCGCGCCACCGAGGTGCTGGAGACGGCCGGACTGGCCGACCGGCGGCGCTCTCCCGTCCGCACGTTGTCCGGCGGTATGCGGCGTCGCCTGGAGATCGCCCGTCAGCTGCTGCACGCTCCCGGTGTGCTGTTCCTGGACGAGCCGACCGCCGGTCTCGACCCGCACGCCCGCGCACAGATCTGGGATCATCTGCGCGCCCTGCGCGAGCGGCACGGCCGCACGGTCTTCGTCACCACCCACTATCTGGACGAGGCGGAGAACTGCGACCGCATCGCCATCATCGACCACGGCCGCGTGGTGGCACAGGGCACGCCCCTCGCGCTGAAGGCGGCGATCGGCGACGACCGGGTCGTGCTGCGCACCGGTGAGGACGCGACGGCACAACAGGTCGTCCGCCGGGTCGTGCCCCCGGAGCACTCCCTCACCGTGGACGCCGACGGGGTCTGTCTGCGGGTGCCCGACGGCAGTTCCTGGATTCCCCGCCTGTGCGCGGCGCTGGCAGGCCACGGCATCGCCGTGCACGCCGCTTCCGCGACCCCGCCCACCCTGGACGACGTCTTCTTCCACCACACCGGCCGCAGCCTGCACGCCACGCAGGCACCGGCCGGCCCCGCCGCGGGTGACACCACGGCAGCGGGCGGGGGCGGCCGATGACGACATCTCCTGGCCGTACCTCGGGTGTTGCCGGCGTCTCCGCTGCCTCCGGCGGTGGACGGCCGGCGCGTCTGCGGCACGAACTCCGCGCGGTCCACGCCCTGGTCTACCGCGATCTGCTCCGCCTGGCCGGCCAGCGCGCCCACACCGCGCTGATGCTCCTCCACCCGGTGCTCTTCCTGCTCATCCTCGGCGGCGGACTGACCGCTCTCATCCCCGACTCGTCCCTGGGGGTGGGCTATCAGACGTACCTCTTCCCCGGCATCCTGATGATGACGGTGCAGGCGCCCGCCATCATGGTCGGCATCCGTCTGATCACCGACCGGCAGAGCGGCTATCTGCGCGAACTCCTGATGGCCCCGGTCGCCCGCGCCACCCTGCTGCTGGGAAGCTGCGCCGGGGGCACCCTGGTCGCCACGGTCCAGGGGGCCGTGCTGCTCGCTCTGGCCGGTGTGGTCGGCCTGCCCTACGACCCGATCCTGCTGGTGCTGCTGCTCAGCAGCATGATCCTGGTCTCCTTCACCATCACCGCCCTCGCCCTGGCCCTGGCCGTCGGCCTCCGCCGAGCCGAGACGTTCCACACGCTCCTCGGCGTGGTGATGATGCCTCTCATGTTCCTCTCCGGAGGCTTCTTCCCCCTCCGGTCCCTGCCCGGCTGGGCCCACGCGCTGGCCGATGTCAATCCGCTCGCCTACGGGGTGGACATGCTCCGCCGCTGCATCGCCCTGCGGGCGCCGGACCAGGCGGCCGCCGGCGGCGTCGAATGGGCCGGCGGGCCGCCTCCGCTCCCCCTCGAAGCCGCCCTGCTCCTGTCCGGTGGCGCGCTGGCCCTGCTGTGGGCCGCCCGCCGCTTCAGCCGTCCGGAATAACCGGCTCCGGGCGACCTCACCAGGCCGTGGGCGCGGACCACGGAAGAGAGCCGGGTCAAACATATTTCATTCACGCCTGAATTCAGTTTTTTCTTTCGGAGCGGACCCGGAAAATGCTTTACCTCCCCGGAAATCGACAACTAGGGTTGCCATTCCGCGGGACGCACTTCGCCACGCTCCCGACGGATTTCGGAGGGGAAATACCATGACGCTTCTCTCCGACAACTACCCATGGCACTAGGCGAGTTGCTCACACCCGCTATACGGAGCGAGATGCCCAGGAGGCATGGTGAACGACATCTCCGAGGTGGCCGCACCCGGCCGGAACGACGAGCTCGTCGTCGAGCTGCGGACATACTTCAGCTCACTTACCGACACGGAACTCGGACCGGACGACGACTACTTCGCGCTCGGGCTCGTCGCCTCTCTGCAGGCGCTGCAGATCGTGACGTACGTCGAGCGGACGTACGGGATCACCGTGGAGGTGGAAGACCTGGACCTGGACAACTTCCGCACCGCCGCGAGGGTCTCCGGCTTCGTACGCCGCAAGCGCGGGGAGCGCCCCGGCGGAGGGGCGTCGTGATCGATGTCGAACCGCTCGTGAAGACCGCGGTGGCCGAGGCGGGCGCCTGGGACGAGACCGGTCTGCCCGCGGAGGCGGTCCGGCTGGCGGCCCGGCTCGGTGTGCTGGGCCTCGACCGGCCCGCCGAGGTCGGCGGGGGCGGTGCGGACGCGCACGAACTGGGTGATGTCGCCGCCCGGTTGGGCGCGGTGTGCACCTCGCTGCGCGCCCTGCTGACGGTCCAGGGGATGGTCGGCGCCGCCGTGGACCGGTGGGGCACCGCCGAGCAGCGTGCCGCGTGGCTGCCCCGCCTGGTGAGCGGTGAGCTGATCGCCGGGCTGGCCGCCACCGAGCCGGGCGCCGGGACCGACCTGTCGGCGGTGACGACCGAGTTCCGGCCGCGGGGCGGTGACCACCGGGTGTCCGGACGCAAGGTCTGGGTGACGTTCGGTCAGGTCGCCGATGTGCTCCTGGTGCTCGGCCGCGCCCCCGGCGGACTGGTGACCGGGCTGGTCGAGACCGGCCGGCGCGGGGTCACGGTCGAGCCGGTGACCGGCCAGCTCGGGATGCGCGGCGCGCGGCTCGCGCACGTCTCCTTCGACGGGGTCGTCCTGCCCGCGAGCCATCTGATCGCGCCGCCCGGGTTCGGGCTCTCGCACGTGACGGGCACCGCGCTCGACCACGGCCGGTACACGGTCGCCTGGGGCTGCGTCGGCATGGCGCGGGCCTGCCTCGACGACGCCGTGGCGCACGCAGGCCGGCGAAGACAGGGCGACACCCTGCTCGCCGGGCATGGGGCGGTACGGGCCGCGCTCGGCCGCTGCTCGGCCGAGACACTCGCGGCCGAGGCGCTGTGCGCGCGTGCGGCCGGACTGCGCCGGGACGGCTCCCCCGACGCGATCCTCGCCTCCGTGATCGCCAAGTACGCCGCCGCCAGGGCCGCCGCGTCGGTCAGCGCCCGGGCGGTGCAGCTGCTCGGCGCCGCCGGCTGCGCGCCGGACAGCCGGGCGGGCCGCTTCTTCAGGGACGCCAAGGTCATGCAGATCATCGAGGGCGCGGACGAGGTCGCCGAGGCCACCATCGGGGACCATCTGCTGGGCCGCCCGCGGGGAGGCGGTGCGCGGTGACCACGCCACGGCGCGTCATCATCGGTCCGGTCGCCACCTGGTTCCCGGAGCGGGAACTCCCCGTCGCCGGACTGCCGGAGCTGGCCGGCCTCCCGGCGGCGCGGCGGGCCCACGCCCTGTCGCTCGGCGTCGACACCGTCCGGGACGCCGCCGGAGCCTCCGAGGTGGACCTGGCGGAACACGCGGCACGCGCGGCGCTGGGCCGGGCGGGGCTCGACGCCGGCGGCCTCGACGCACTGCTGCTGGTGCAGGGCCGGGTCCCGGAGTATCTGCTGGCCTCGGAGGCGACCCGCCTCCAGCACCGGATCGGCGCGCACCGGGCGTTCACGACCGGCGTCGGCGACCTCGGCTGCGTCTCGGTCTCGGCGGCCTTCGCCCTCGGCTCGGCGCTGCTGCGCGGCGACCCCCGGTGCCGTACCGTCCTCGTCGTCACCACGGCCCGGACCCCGACCCGGGCCAGGTACCGGCCGCCGATGACACTGCTCGGCGACGGCGCCGCCGCGGTCCTGCTCACCACGTCGGGCGACGGCACCCACGAACTCGTCGACCAGACCGTCCGCAGCGACGGCGCGTACGCCGACCTGTTCCGCATCGACTACCGCGACATCCCCGAGCGGGAGTGGACCGAGGAGTGCGCGGACGAGCCGACGTACTCGTTCCGGCTCGCCGTGGAGAGCCGCAAGCGCTTCGCCGCGCTCAACGCGGAGCTGCTGGCCCGCAACGGACTGGGCCCGGACCGGATCGCCGCCCGTCTGACGCAGAACCTCGCCGCCGGGGCGTTCGCCTTCTGGCAGGAGGCGCTGGACGCGGATATCGATCCGGTCTGCCGGCGCAACCTCGCGGCGTACGGCCATCTCGGCTCCATGGACGTCCTGGTCAACCTGGCGGACGCCGCCGCCTCCCAGGCTCCGGGCGCCTACTCCCTGGTGATGAACAGCAGTCCCGTGGCGGCCTGGAGCACCTGGCTGCTGCGCCGTCTCGACGACCGGACAGGAGGGGTGATCCGTTGACGCCGACGGTGAAGTGCCTGGTGTGGGACCTGGACGACACCCTCTGGAAGGGGGTCGTGCTGGAGCGGGACGACGCCGCGCCCACACCGGAGGCGCTGCGGGCGCTCAGGACACTCGACGAACGGGGGATCCTGCACGCGGTCGCCAGCCGGGGCGAGTACGGTCCCGCCGCGGCGCATCTGCGCGAGCACGGCGTCGCGGACCTGTTCTGCGCGGTGGAGGTGGGCTGGGGGCCCAAGTCCGCGGCGGTGCGCAGGATCGCGGAAGGGCTGAACATCGGTCTGGACACGGTGGCGTTCGTGGACAACGACCCGGTGGAGCGGGCCGAGGTGGCAGCCGTCCTCCCCGAGGTGCGGTGCTATCCGGCCGACCGGCTCGCCGGACTGCCCGAGCTGCCCGAGTTCACCCCGCCCGTCGTCACCCGGGAGGCGCGGCAGCGCCGGGAGCTGTACCGCGCGGAGCGCCGACGGACCGACGCGGAGGACGGGTTCACCGGGACGGGCACCGCCTTCCTGGCATCGCTGGGCCTGGTGATGACCGTGCGGCGGGCCTCCGAGGAGGATCTGGCCCGGGCCCATGAACTGACGGTCCGTACCCATCAGCTCAACACCACGGGCCGGACGTACGGCATGGCGGAGCTGCGGCGGCTGTGCGCCTCCGACCGGCACGAGGTGCTGGTCGCCGAACTCCGGGACCGCTTCGGCGGCTACGGGACGATCGGACTCACCGTGTCGGAGTTCCGCGGCGCCGACTCCGTGCTGCTCCTGTCGCTGATGTCCTGCCGGGTGATGTCCCGCGGCGTCGGCACCGCGCTGATCGGGCATGCCGTCGGGCGTGCCCGTGCGGCGGGGCGCCGCCCGCTCGCCGAGTTCGTCCCCACCGACGTCAACCGGGTGATGCTGGTGACCCTCAGATTCGCGGGCTTCGCGGTGGCCGGCACGGACGGTGAGCGTGTGCTGCTCGCCCACGACGGCTCCGCACCGCCGCACACCGGTCATGTCACGGTCGTCGGGGAGGAGACCCTGTGACGGGGGCGACGGGCGCGACCGGGACAGTAGGCGCGACGGCGGGGGCCGGGCGCGGGGCGCTCCAGGCGCTCGTGGAGCAGTTCACGCGGGTGCCGGACCGCACCGCGATCGTGGTCGGCGCACAGGCACTCACCTACCGGGAGCTGGACGCGGCGAGCGCCGCGCTCGCCGCCCGGCTGATGGCCGCCGGTGTCCGGCCGGGCCGGACCGTCGTGCTGTACCAGCGGCAGACCGTGCGGACCGTCGTGGGGATGGTCGCGGCGGCACGGATCGGCGCGGCCTGGTGTGTCATGGCGGCCGGGCATCCGTCGCGGCTGGTACGGGCGCTGCTCGACGACATCGACTGCGGGGCCGTCGTCTTCGACCCCGAGGACCCGGCGACCCCGGCCGGCGTCGTGGCCGCGCTGGCCGATCGCGCGCGCGGGCAGGCCCCCGCGGCGCTCGAACAGGACGCGCCGGGGCCCGCGTCGCCCTTCACCGACCCCACGAGGCCCGTGCCGGGAAGCACGCCCGCGTACGTGATCACCACCTCGGGTTCGACGGGTGTGCCCAAGGCCGTGGTCGTCACCGTGGCCAACCTGGAGGCGATGCACGGCTCCCGGAACTACGCCTACGAGGAGTCGCGCCTGGTCACGTTCTCCGCGATGCGGCTGACGTGGGACGGCTCGCTGATGCAGACCCTGTGGGCGATGCGGCTGGGCGGAACGGCCGTGCTCCCCGGCGACGGGGAACTGTCCGACGCGGACGCGGCGGCCCGGCTGGCCGGTACCTGGCGGGCGTCGCACCTGGTGGCCACGCCGTCGTTCTACCGGCTCATGCTGCCCGCCCTGGCGTCCGCCGGTGTCCGCCCGCGGCTGGTCGTCCTCGGCGGCGAGACCGTGTCGACCGCGCTGGCCGAACAGCACCACGCGCTGCTGCCGGGGGCCGAGCTGCGGAACGAGTACGGGCCCACGGAGACGACCGTGAGCTGTGTGACCCACCCCGTCCGGGCGGACGACGAGCCGGTCGTGCCGATCGGCCGGCCCACCAGCGGTTCCACGGCGTACGTCCTGGACGGGCGGCTGGCACCCGTGCGGCCGGGTGAGGTGGGCGAGCTGTACATCGGCGGTCCGCAGGTGGCCGCGGGGTACGCGGCGCGCCCCGCGGAGACCTCGGCGCGGTTCGTCCCCGATCCTTTCACCGGGCGGGCGGGAGCGCGTATGTACCGCACCGGTGACCTGGCCCGGGAGAACCCGGACGGGGATCTGGAGTTCCGGGGCAGGACCGACGGCCAGCTGAAGGTCAGGGGCGCCCGGGTCGAGTGCCGGGCCGTGGAGTCCGCGCTGGAGAGCCATCCCGCCGTGGGCCGGGCGGTGGTGCTCGGCGTGCCCGACGCGCACGCGGAGATCTCGCTCGTCGCGTTCTGGACACCGGCCGGGAACGCCACGCCGCTGCCCGGCACCAAAGAGCTGCTGGCGTTCTGCGCCGAGCGGATGATCCCCGCCGCGGTGCCGGAACGCTTCGTCGCGCTCGGCGGGTTCCCGCTGGGGCCGAGCGGCAAGGCGGACGAGGCCGCGCTCCGGGCGCTGCTGCCGGGCGCCGGGGTGCAGGCCCCCCTCGCCGGGCGGCAGCGGTGGACACCGGCGCAGCGGTCGCTGGCCGAGATGTGGACGGCGGTGCTCCAGCACGACGACTTCGGCCTGCACGACAGGTTCTTCCAGGTGGGCGGGAACTCCCGCCGGGTGGTCGAGCTCCATCTGCGGATGGAGCGCGCCCGGCCCGGGGCGCTGCGGGTCGGGCAGCTCTTCGAACTGCTCACCGTGGCGGAGCAGGCCGCGGCCCTGGACGAGGCCGCGGCGGGGGCGGAGCGGGACAAAAACGACGGCAACGGCGAGTGCGACAGCGACAGCGACAGCCGCGGACGTTCCGGGACGGGCACCGGTGGGCCCGTCCTGTTCGAGATATGACGCTTTTCGGGCTTTGCGGGAGAGGACGGGGGAGCCGGGATGACCGTGCTGCGTACGGGGGCGGACCGCGAGGAGATCGCGATCGTCGGCATCGGCCTGCGGGTCCCGGGGGCGTCGAGCCTGGAGGAGTTCCGGGCCGCACTCGCCGCGGGCCGCGACTCCGTCGGTCCGATGCCGCCCGAGCGTGCCGAGGCCACCGGTCTGGATCCGGCCGGGCGCCTGCTCCCCATGGGGCACATCGAGGACATCCACACGTTCGACCACGCCTTCCACCGGCTCTCCCGGCGGGAGGCCACGCTGATCGACCCGCAGCACCGGATGGCGCTGACCCTCGCCCACCGGGCGATCGACGACGCCGGGTACTCGGCGGCGGGGCTGCGCGGCAGCGAGACCGCCGTGGTGTTCAGCGCCGCGTGGTCCGGCTACCACACCCTGACCGGCGAGGAGGGGGCGCTCGGCACCCTCGGCAACGTCCCGTTCGGGCTCCCCGCCCGGATCGCGCACACGCTCGGCCTCGCCGGACCGTGCCACGCGGTCGACACCGGCTGCAACGGCTCGCTGATCGCCGTGCACCACGCGTGCCGCGAACTCGCCTCCGGTGACGCCGAGTACGCCCTGGCGGGCGGAGTGAGTCTGCGGGTGGCGGGGCTCCCCGCCGCCGAGGCGGCCGGCTTCAGCGAACTGGTGTCGTCGAGCGGCCGGTGCCGGGCCTTCGACGCGGATGCCGACGGAACCGTCTCCGGTGAGGGAGGAGCCGTACTCCTGCTCACCACACTGCGCCGGGCCCGCGCGGACGGGGCCCCGGTCCATGCGGTGATCCGGGGCAGTGCCACACTCCACAACGGGCCCACCGCCGCCACCATCAGCGCGCCGAGCGCGGCGGCCCAGCGGCGTGTCATCGCGAAGGCGTGGGCCGCCGCGGGCGCCGATCCCGTACAGGCCGGCTATCTGGAGGCCCACGGTTCGGGGACGCGGCTCGGCGACGCCGTCGAACTGGAGGCGATCGCCGAGGCGTTCGCCGGCCGCGGGGAACCGCTGCCGATCGGCTCGGTGAAGACGAACATCGGCCACCTCGACCACGCCGCCGGGATCGCCGGACTGGTCAAGGCCGTGCTCAGCGTGGCCCACGGCGAGCTGTACCCCTCCCTCCACTTCGAACGGCCCACCGGTGGCCTCGATCTCGCCGCGGCCGGGATCGACGTGGTCACGAAGGCACGCTCCTGGTCCGCCGAGGACGGCGGGCCCCGGCTCGCCGGGGTGAGTTCGTTCAGCCTCGGCGGTGTCAACGCGCACTGCGTGGTGGCCGAGCCGCCCGCGCCGCCCCGCCCCGGCGCCCGGCGGGCGCCCGCCGGTGAGTCCCGGCTCGTCGGGGTGTCGGCCCGCGGCCCCGAGGCCCTGGCCCTGCTCTGCGGCGATCTGGCGCGGGCGCTGCGGGACGGCGAACCGGACCTGGACGACGTGGTGTTCACCCTCGGCCAGGGCCGTACGCACCACGCGTACCGCACCACGGTCACCGCCCGGAGCACCGCGGAGCTGGCCGGGCGGCTCGCCGACCGGGCGGACCGGCTGCGGGCCGGCGACGGCCGGGCGCGCGGCGGGGAACGGGCTCAGGGCGGAGACCGGGCGCACAGCGAGCGGGCGCACGGTGGCGGACGGGCGCGCGGCGGGGGACGGCCGCCGGCCGTCGCCCTGCTGCTCTCGCCGGACGCGATGCCCGCGGACATGCCGGAGGGCGAACCGCCGTCCGGCATCCCCGCGACCGGGCGGACCGGGCGGGTCCTCGCCGCGCAGCTCGCCGTGTTCCACGCGCTCCGGGACCGCGGCGTCGTCTTCGACGCCGTGCTCGGTGCCGGAGCGTCCCGGTTCGCGGCCCGGCACGCCCTCGGTCTGCTGCCCGCCCGCGTCGAGCCCGCCGAGTTCGACGCCGCGCGGACCGCTCCGGTCGACGCGGACGAACTGGTCCGCGCGGCCGGGGCCCTGCTCGCCGGCGGGCCGGTGCTCTTCCTCGAACCCAGCCCGGACGGGGCGCTCGGCCGGCTGCTCACCGAACGGCTGGCCGGGCAGGAGGGGGCGCTGGTACGGGTCGCCCACCGGTTCACGGACGCCGTCGGGGCGCTGTACGAGCACGGGATCGATGTGGACTGGGCCGCGGTGCAGCCCGCTCCCCCCGGCGCCCGGCGGGTACGGCTGCCCGGCCATCCGATGCTCGGTACGCCGTGCTGGCCCGCGCCCGTACGGTCCGCCGCCGCACGGTCCGTCCCCGTACAGCCCGCTCCGGTACGGCACGCTCCGGCGGCGGCGACCGGCCCCGCCGGGGCCGCGGAGGCCGGGGACGCGGCGGCCGGGGACGGGGTCGGCTGGCTGCGGGAGACGCTGCGGGACCTGCTGCACGCCGAGGAGCCGATCGGTCCCGAGGACGACTTCTCCGGGCTCGGCCTCAACTCCCTCATCGCCCTCCAGCTCGTCGACCGGATCCAGGCCCGGTACGGCGTACGCCCCAAGCTGATCGATGTCTACGAGCGCCCCCGGGCGGCCGATCTCGCCCGGCTGCTCGCCCCGGCCCCCACGGCGCCCGGCGTCCTGCCGCCCGTGGTCCGCGGGGACGCGGCGGTGCTCTCCTTCGGCCAGGAACGAATGTGGTTCCACCACCAGCTGGACCCCGGTACCACCCTCTACAACCTGCCGATGGTCAGCCATGTCCGCGGTCCGCTCGACGTGGCCGCGCTGCGCGGCACCTGGGAGGACCTGGCGGAGCGTCACGAGGTGCTCCGCTCCAACTTCGTCGAGCTGGACGACGGTCCGGCGCTGCGGATCCGGCCGGTGCTCGGGGACTTCTTCCGCTTCACCGACGTCTCGGACGCGCCCGACCCGGTGGCCGCCGCGCGGGCACTGGTGCGCGAGGCCGCGCAGGTCCGGTTCGACCTGGAGCGCGATCCCCTGCTGCGGGTGCTCGTCGTCCGGCTCGGCCGGGACGAGCACGTCGTGCAGGTCACGGTCCACCACGCGGTCAACGACGGCCACTCCCCCAAGGTCTTCCAGCGCGAACTCCCGGTCCTCTACGCCGCGCGCCAGGAGGGACGCCGGGCGGAGCTCGACCCGCCGCGCGTGCGCTACCGGGACTACGCCCGCTGGCAGCGCGACCTCGTGGCACGTTCGGCGCTCGACCACGAACTCGCCTACTGGACCGAGCGGTTGCGGGACGCCCCGGTGCTCGCGCTGCCCACCGACCACCCCAGGCCGCCGCGGAAGAGCTTCGTCGGCGACCTGCGCCCCTTCACCGTCCCGGCGCCGGTGGTGCGGGCGCTCCGGGAGCTGGCCCGCCGCGAGTCCGTGACCCTCTTCGTCGTCCTGCTCACCGGGCTGTACCTGCTGCTCGGCCGGTACAGCGGGCAGCGCGACCTCGTGGTCGGCACACCCACGACCGGCCGCAACCGGCCCGAGCTCGAAGGGCTCATCGGCTTCTTCAACAGCACGGTGGCGCTGCGCGCCGACCTGTCGGGCGGACCGAGCCTGCGCGAACTGCTGCGGCGGGTGCGGTCGGTGGTGCTCGGCGCCCTGGAGAACCAGGAGATCCCCTTCAACCTGGTGGTGAACGCCCTCGGTGTCGAGAAGGACCTGAGCCGCACCCCGCTGTTCGACGTGTTCTACGTGCACCAGCAACTGCCGCCGATCCAGCCGATCGGCGCCGCCGCCGGTGACTTCTTCGACCAGCGCGACACCGTGACCAACCGGTTCGGCGGCATGCCGGCCGGGACCGCCAAGTTCGATCTGACCCTGGTCACCACCGACCGGGAGGGCGAGGAGGACATGGCCGCCTGCCTGGAGTTCAGCACCGAACTGTTCGCCGAGGAGACCGCCGCGGAGCTGACCGCCGCCTACCTCGGCATCCTCGACGACCTCGCCGGGGTGACCGACACCGGCCGTCCCGTCCCCGGGCCGGGGGCCGGGGGGACACCGCGGCCGGAGCCGTACGCACGCTCCGGCCCGGGCCCCCTGCCGGAGGTCCGCGTTCCGGCCGACCGGCCGCGTCCCTCCCGGCCGGTCGACGCGTCCGCCTCGGCCACGGCGGTGGCCGGACGTCCGCTGCCCGCCGGCCAGGAGCCGGACGGTGTCCTGCTCGCCGCCTGGCTGACCCTGCTCGCCTGGTACACCGGCCAGGACGAGGTGGCCGTCCTGGTCCACGCCCCGCGCGGGCCGGCCGCGGTGCGCGCCGACCTGTCCGACGAGCCCTGTCTCACCGAGCTGACGGCCAGACTGGCCCGGGCGCCGTACGAGCCCCTCGCGCCCGGGACCGTACCGCCTCCGGTGCGGTATGCCGGGAACGGCACGGGGGCGGACCGGAGCGGGGCCGAACTCAGCCTGTCCTGGTCCGGATCCGTTTCCGGAGCCGAGTCCGGGGCCGGGGCCAGGTCCGGCGCGACCGGGCCGGCGCTCACCGTCCACTACGCGCCGGAACTCTTCGACGGGAGCACCGCGGCGGCCCTCGCCGCCGACCTGGCGCGCCTGCTGGCCGCGCTGGTGGACCGCCCAGGGGCGCCCGTGCACGAGGTGGCGCTCGACGCCATCGCCAGCTCACAGGACGACCGGTCCGACGACCCCGACAACCCGGCGGAGGCACCACGATGACCAGGAACACCCAGGACAGTGCGGCGGAGCCCACCGGACCGGTCGGCGTCGTCGGCGCCGGGACCATGGGCGTGGGCGTCTGCCACAGCCTGATCCGGGCCGGCTGTGACGTCGTGGTCGTCGAGCCGGACCGCCGCGCCGCCGACGTGGCCCGCGACCGGCTGGCCGAGTCCCTCCGGCTGGCCAGGCTGCTCGGCCGGGGGCCGACCGGGGAGACCGGCCGGGTGCGCTGGGCGACGGCGGTCGGGGAACTGGACGGCACCGGGTTCGTCGTCGAATGCGCCCCGGAGCACCTGGACCTCAAGGAGCGGCTGTTCACGGAACTCGACCGGGTCTGTCCGCCGGACGCGGTGCTCGCGTCCTGCACCTCCGCCATTCCCGTCGCGCTGCTCGCCGCCCGGACGGGACGCCCCGAACGCGTCCTCGGACTCCACTTCATGAACCCCGTGCCGCTGAAGGACACCGTCGAGGTGGTCCGCGCGAAGTCGACCTCCCCGGAGACCATGGACCGGGCGCTGGCCCTGCTGGCCCGCCTGGGCAAGCAGGGCGTCGTGGTCGCGGACGGGCCCGGCTTCGTCCTGAACCGGGTGCTGATGATGTGCGTCGCCGAGGCGGCGGCTCTCGTCGACGAGGGGTCCGTGGACGCCGCGACCGTCGACGCGGTGTTCGAGAAGTGTCTCGGCCATCCCATGGGACCGCTGCGCACGGCGGACCTGATCGGGCTGGACAACGTACTGGACACCCTGACCGTCCTCGGGGAGCAGACCGGCGACGACAGATACCGGCCGCCGTCCTCGTTCACGGATCTCGTCGCGGCCGGGCACCTGGGCCGGAAGACCGGAAGGGGCTTCCATGTCTACGCCTGAACCGGCCCGTCGCGGCGCGCCCGGCGCCGCCTCCGGGGGCGCCGTACCGTACACCGCCCAGTACGTCCGGCTGAGCGGACCGGTGCGGGAGTCCGCGCTGCTCGCCGCGGTGACCGACGCCGGAGCCGGGTGCGAGCTGGTCGACGCCACCGGCGCGGCCGACCCGGACGCCTTCGCCGAGGCGCGGATCGGGCGGGAACTCGGCTCCCCGTACGACGGGGACCGCGCGCCGGACGCCGTCCATCTCGTCTTCCGGCTGGCGGCCGAACGGTACGGATGGTTCCAGCTGCGCCGTGGCCCGTCCGCCGGTGAGGAGGCGATGGACGCGGTGCTGCGCCGGGCCGCCGACGGCTACGGCGCGCGGTGCGCCGCCCCGGCCACCGGCGTCCCGGTCACCGATGCCCCGGCGACCGGCGACCGCGCGGGCCGGGGTCCCCGCGGGGACACGCCCGGTGGCGCGGCCGGTGGCACGCCCGCGGAGGTGACCCGCTTCGACGCGTCCGCGCGGACCCGGGTCACGGCCGGCCCCGCACTGGCCGCGACCGCGCGCCGCGGCGGCGGCGGTCACGCGGCCGTACTGGTCGCCGCGCTCGCCGTCTACGCGTACCGCAGAACCGGGTCGGACGATGTGGTGGTCGGCTGGCGGACCGCCGGTACGACCGTTCCGGTCCGGCTGGCCCTGACGCCCCGCCGGACCTTCGCCGAGGTGGCCGCGGCGGCCGGGGCCCAGCTGCGCCGCGCCCGGCGGGGCGGCGTACGCACCGGGTCCGCCGGTCCGGCACCGATCCCCTCGGCTATCCCCTCGCCGGGCCCCGAGGCGGAACGGGAGGCGGGCCCCGAGCTGGTGTGCGAGCTGGTGGATCACCGCCGTACCGTCGCGTTCGGGCCCTGTGCGGCCACGGTGGTGTCGGTCTGGGCCCCGGCGGGCGGCCTCGACGTGCGGGCGGACGCCGGGGACGACGGCGCGTGGGTGATCGAGGTTCGGGCCGGCGGGGCGGGCGACCACCAGTGCCGGTTCGCGGCCCTCTTCGAGCGGATGGCGCGCGAACCCGGCCTGCCCGTCGCCCGGTTCGACCTCGCGGACGAGGCGGAACTCGGGCGTCTGCGCGAGGAGTTCAACGACACGGCGCGGCCGGTACGGGAGGACACCGTGCCCGGCGCGTTCCTGGCGCAGGCCCGCCGGGCCCCCGGCGCGGTGGCGGTCCGCCACCGGGGAGTCGAGCTGACCTACGCCGAACTCGACGAGCGGGCCGACCGGTTGTCCCGGCTGCTGGCCGAGCGGGGCGCGGCGCCGGAGCGGGTGATCGCCGTCATGATGCCCCGGACGCCGGAGATGGTGGTCGCCGTCCTGGCCGTGCTGAAGTCCGGCGCCGCCTACCTGCCGATCGACCCCGACTACCCGGACGGCCGGATCCGTTACCTCCTCGACGACGCGCGCCCGGCGGCCGTGCTCACCGCCTCCGCGCTGCTGGACCGGCTCCCCGGGACGCTCTCCGTACCCCTGATGGTGGTGGACGGCACGGCGGACGCCACGGGACCGGCGGCCCGCTCCGGCGGCGTACCGGCCCCCGTGGAGCCACGGCCGGGGAACGCCGCCTATGTCATCTACACCTCGGGTTCCACCGGGCGGCCGAAGGGCGTGGTGGTCACCCACCGGAACGTGGTGAACTTCGCCGACTGGTCGGTGGCCGCGCTGGGCGCCCCGGCGTTCGAGCGGGTGCTCGGCTCCACCTCGCTGAGCTTCGACATGTCGGTGTTCGAGATCCTGGTGCCGCTGATGACCGGTGGCGGTGTCGACCTGGTGCCGAACCTGCTGTCGCTGGTCGACACCCCCGACTGGAGCGGCACACTCGTCAACACGGTGCCCACGGTCTACCGGCGGGTGCGGGAGGCGGAGTGGGTGGCCGAGCGGGCGGCGAACTACGTCTTCTGCGGCGAGCCGCTCCCCGCCGAACTGGTGCGGGAGGTGCACCGGCACGCCCCGGACGCCCGCGTGTTCAACCTCTACGGCCCGACCGAGGTCACCGTCTACGCGACCGCCTGGCAGTGCGATCCGCGCTCCCCCGACGACCCGCCGGTCGGCCGCCCGGTGGGCAACGTGCGCTGTCATGTCCTGGACGCGGCGCTGCGCCCGGTGCCGCCCGGCGACGTGGGCGAGCTGTATCTCGCCGGGGAGTATCTGGCCCGCGGCTACGCCCACCGCCGCGGGCTGACCGCGCAGCGGTTCCTCGCCGATCCGTTCTCCGCCGAGCCCGGCGGGCGGATGTACCGGACGGGCGACCTCGCGCGCTGGTCCCCCGAGGGGCTGCTGGAGTTCGCCGGCCGGGCCGACCACCAGGTCAAGGTGCGCGGCCACCGCGTCGAACTCGGTGAGGTCGAGGCCACCCTGCTGCGGCAGCCGGGAGTCGCCCGGGCCGTCGTGGTCGCCACCGGCGACGGTGCGGGCGACCGCCGGCTCACCGCCTTCGTCGTACCGGGGGACGGCGGTTGTCTCCCGGACGCGCTCGAAGGGGCGCTGCGCTCCGAACTGCCCGAGCCGCTGGTGCCGTCCGGGATCCGGACGCTGGACGCGCTGCCGCTGAACCCCAACGGCAAGGCCGATCGGCTCGCGCTGGCCGACTTGGCCGCCGCGGCGGAGCCGGTGCCGCTGCCCGCGCGGGCCGCCGACGGTCCGGTCGAGGTGCTGTGCGGGGTGTTCGCCGCGGTCGTGGGCCGCGCCGAGGTGGGCCCGGACGAGAGTTTCTTCGCGGTGGGCGGCGACAGCATCGCCTCCATCAGGCTGGTGCGCCGGGCCCGCCAGGCCGGTCTGGTCGTCTCCCTCCAGGACGTGTTCGAGCGGGGTACGCCCCGTCTCCTCGCCGAGGTGGCCGTGGAGCTCGCGTCGGTCCCGGAGCCGCCGGCCGGGTCCGGGGAGCGGGCGCTGGTGGAACTGGACACCGCGGAGCGCGCCTGGCTGGCCGAGGCCTGTCCTGGGGTGGAGGAGGTCCTGCCGCTCTCCCCCGTCCAGGAGGGGCTGCTCTTCCACAGCCACCACGACCAGCGCGACCAGGACGTCTATGTCATGCAGGCGGCCCTGGACTTCGCCGGCCCGTTCGATCCCGACGCCCTGCGGCGTGCCGCCGCGCTGCTCTGCCGTCGGCACAGCGGGCTCAGGGCGGGCTTCCTCCGGCTGCCCTCCGGCCGGGCCGTGCAGGTGGTCCGCGCCGACGCGGAACCTCCCCTCACCGTGGTCGATCTGACCGGTGTTCCGGAGGAGCGACAGGAGGCGGAGGCCGAGCGGTTGACCGCGGAGGACCGCACCGCGCCGCTGGACCCGGGCCGGCCGCCGCTGCTCCGGCTGACCCTGATCCGCCGGGCGGGGCGGCGGTTCCGGCTGCTGATCACCACGCACCACATCCTGCTCGACGGCTGGTCGGTGCAGATCGTCGCCCGTGAGCTGTTCCAGCTGTACGCCCGTCCGGAAGCGTCGGCCGCCCTCGGTGACGCGCCGCGGCACCGCGATGTCCTGGCCTGGCTCGCGGAGCGGGACCAGGAGGAGTCCGTACGGGCATGGCGCCGGGCGCTGGAGCCCGTCCGGCCGACCCTGCTCGCCCCCGCGGGGCTGCGCCGCAGCTCCGCCTGGCCCGCGCGGATCCAGCACGAGCTGAGCGCGGAGCGGGTGGCCGGGCTGACCGGGCTGGCGGGCCGGCTCGGTGTCACGGTCAACACGCTGTTCCAGGTCTGCTGGGGGCTGTTGCTGGCGCAGTGGACGGGCCGGAGCGACGCGGTGTTCGGGGTGGCCGTGTCCGGCCGCTCGCCGGAGGTGGCCCGTGTCGAGTCGGTCGTCGGCTTCCTGGTCAACACCGTCCCGATGCGGGTCACCGTGTCCCCGGCCGAGTCGCTGGCCGAGCTGGTGCGCCGGGTGCAGGACGAGCAGGGGCGCCTGCTGCCGCACCATCACCTCGGCCTCACCCGGATCCAGCACGCCGTCGGTGTGGACGCGCTCTTCGACACCGCCATGGTGTTCGAGAACTTCCCGGTCGACCGGGATCCGTGGGCGGACGTCCCCGAACTGTCGTTCCTCGCCGCGCGCAACGAGACCGCGGGGCACTACCCGCTGACCCTGATGGCCGTTCCGCGGTCCACCGGCGGGATGCTGCTGAACCTGCTGCACCGTGCGGACGTCTTCGACCGCGCGACGGCGGAGCGTTTCCTCTCCCGGGCGCTCCGGCTGCTGGACCTGCTGGTCGAGGCGCCCGGGACGCCGCTGTCCGGGGTGGATCTGCTCGACGACGCCGAGCGGGCGGCGCTCGCCTCGTACGGCAGCGGCAGCGGCAGCGACGGCGAGAACGACGAGGTGACGCCGCGTACGGTCACCGCGCTCTTCGCCGCGCAGGCGGCGGCGACGCCCGGCGCGACGGCCGTCCGGAGCGCCGGGGGCGAGGGCGCGGACCTCACGTACGCCGAGCTGTCCGCCGGGGCGAACCGGGTGGCCAGGGAGCTGATCGCCCGTGGCGTCGGTCCCGAGGCGGCGGTGGCACTCGTGCTGCCCCGTTCGGCGCGGACGGTGACGGCGCTGTTCGGGGTGCTCGCGGCGGGCGCCGCGGTGATGCTCGTCGACCCGGACCATCCGGAGGAGCGGCTGCGGCTCGTCCTGGGGGACGTCCGGCCCGCCGTCGTGGTCACCGACCGCGCCCACGCCGTCCGTCCGGAACTGGGCGAGGACCTCCTCGTCCTCGACGATCCGGACACCGCCCGGCGGATCGCCGGGCGCGACAACGGGCCCGTGACCGACGCGGAGCGGACCCGTCCGCTGCTGCCCTCGCACGCCGCCTACATCATCCACACCTCGGGCTCGACCGGGCGGCCCAAGGGCGTTCTCGTCCAGCACACGGGGGTGGCGGGGGTGCTGAGCACCACCGTCGTACGGTCCCGGCTCGGCCCGGGCGCCCGCGTCCTCCAGTTCGCCGCGCCCGCCTTCGACGCCGCGCTGCTGGAGATGTTCGAGGCGCTGTGCAGCGGTTCGGCGCTGGTCGTCGCCGCCCCGGACCGGCTGATGCCGGGCCGGGGGCTCGAACGCCTCGCCCACGAGGAGCGGATCACCGCGCTCACCCTGCCGCCGTCCGCGCTGGCCGTGCTCGATCCCGGCGCGGGACTGCCCGAGGGCTGTGTGATCCGGGTGGCGGGCGAGGCGCTGCCCGCCGAGCTGGTGGCCCGCTGGGCCGCCCGCCATCCGCTGATCAACGCGTACGGGCCGACCGAGGCCACGGTCTGCGCGACCGTCAGCGACGAGCTGACGGGCACCAGGACCACCATCGGCCGGCCCGTCGCCCCCACCCGGATCCATCTGCTGGACGGGGCGCTGCGCCCGGTACCGCCCGGTCTGGAGGGCGAGGTCTACCTGTCGGGCCCCGCCGTGGCCCGCGGGTACATCGGGCAGCCGGCGCGCACCGCGGAGCGCTTCGTGGCCGACCCGTTCGGCGCGCCGGGCCGGCGCATGTACCGCACGGGCGATCTCGCCCGGTGGAACTCCGGCGGTGAGCTGGAGTTCACCGGCCGCTCCGACCGCCAGATCAAGATCCGCGGATTCCGGATCGAGCCCGGCGAGGTGGAGTCGGCGCTGCTGGCGCACGGGTCGGTGGCGCAGGCCGCGGTGCGCGCGTGGACGGGCGGCGCCGGCGGGTCCCGGCTCGTCGCCTACGTCGTGCCCGAGGTGTCCGCCGGGCTCGGCACGGTCACGGAGGAGGATGTGCTCGCCGAGTGGGCGGCGGTGCACGACCGTGTCTACGACATCGAGGCCGGGGCGTACCGGAAGAACCCGGACAGCGCCCCGTTCGGCGACTCCTTCGCCGGGTGGAACAGTTCGTACGACGGTTCGCCGCTGCCCCGCGAGGCGCTGCGGGAGTGGCGGGACGCCGTGGTCGCGCGCGTCCGGGAGCCGGCTCCGCGCCGGGTGCTGGAGATCGGCGCGGGCACCGGGGCGGTCCTCGCCGAGCTGGCCCCGCACTGCGTGAGCTACCACGCGACCGACCTCTCCGCCGTCGCGGTCGAGACCCTCCGCGGGCAGGTGGCGCGGGTGCCCGCGCTGCGCGACAGGGTCACGTTCTCCCACCGGGCGGCCGACGACTTCTCGGGGCTGCCGGA
Organism: Streptomyces sp. NPDC088124; assembly: GCF_040685895.1. NCBI lineage: Bacteria > Bacillati > Actinomycetota > Actinomycetes > Kitasatosporales > Streptomycetaceae > Streptomyces > Streptomyces sp. NPDC088124. The sequence continues at coordinate 19,314 of NZ_JBFBJB010000071.1, forward strand.
AGGCCACTTCGATGCCGTGGTCCTCAACTCCGTGGTGCAGTACTTCCCTTCACGCGCGTATCTGGAGCGGGTACTGACCGGCGCGTTGCGTCTTCTGGCGCCGGGCGGGGCCGTCTTCGTCGGCGATGTCAGGGACACCAGGAGCCGTTCCGCGCTGTTCACGGCGGCCGGGGTCGGGGCGGCGGGCGCGCTGACGACGGTGGCCCGGGCACGGCTCGCCGCCGGGCGGAAGCTGCTGCTGGACAAGGAGCTGGCGGTGGCGCCGGGGTTCTTCGGCGCCTTCGGGGACGCGGCCGACGTCCGGCTGAAGTCCGGCAGCCACGACAACGAGCTGACCCGCTACCGCTACGACGTGACGCTGTACAAGGCGCCGCTGCCGGGTGTCTCGGCGGCCGGGGCCACCCGGCTCGTCTGGGGCTCCGACGTGGGCGGGACGGCGGAGCTGGCCGCGCTGCTCTCCTCGGCCGGCGGGGTGCTGCCGCTGCGGGTCACGGACATCCCCGACGCCCGGCCCGCCGCGGACCTCGCCGTGGTGCGGGCGCTCGACGCCGCCGCGCCGGGGACCACGATCGGCGCGCTGGACCCGCGGGTCCCCGGGGATCCCGGCGTCCGGCCGGACGAACTGGAGGCGCTGGGACGGGGACTTGGCTACCGGGTGTTCGCCGCGCCGGGCGCCGCGCCCGGCCGCTTCGACGCCGTGCTGCTCCCCGCGCCGTGCGACGGGGTGGTCCGGGACGTGTACGCCGGCGCCGGGGACCCGGCGGACAGCGCGGTGTACGAACCGGCCACGGCGGGCGTGGCGGCGGCGCTCCCGGCGGAGCTGGCGCGGAGCCTGCGCGCCGTGCTGCCCGCCCATCAGGTGCCCGCCGCGGTCGTCGTCCTGCCGGAACTGCCGCTCACCCGCAGCGGCAAGACCGACCATGGCGCGCTGCCGGACCCGGAGGCCGCCGCGGAGCCGGCGGGGCGGGCGCCGCGGACCGTCCAGGAGAAGCATCTGTGCGAGCTGTTCGCCGAGACGCTGGGCCTGCCGGCCGTCGGCATCGACGACAACTTCTTCGATCTGGGCGGTCACTCCCTGCTCGCCGCCCGGCTGGCCCGGCGGATCGAGTCGACCTGGGGCACCGACGTCGACACCGCGACGCTGTTCGTCGCGCCGACGGTGGCGGCGCTCGCCGAGCGGCTGGGCGCCGACGACCAGCGGTTCGCGTTCGACGTGGTGCTGCCGCTGCGGCGGACCGGGGAGCGCCCCGCGCTGTTCTGTGTGCACCCGGCCGGCGGAGTCGGCTGGATGTACTCGGTGCTGATGCGGCGGCTGGGCGCGGATCAGCCGGTCTACGCGCTCCAGGGCCGCGGTCTCGACGGCGACGAGCCGCTCCCCGGTGATGTCGCGGCGATGGCCGACGACTATCTGGAGCAGATCAGGACGATCCAGCCGAAGGGGCCGTACCACCTGCTCGGCTGGTCGTTCGGCGGGGTGGTGGCCCACGCGATGGCGACCCGGTTGCAGGCGGCGGGCGAACAGGTCGGTCTGCTGGCGCTCATCGACGCCTATGTGATGGCGGACCACCCGGCGCCGCCGTCGGAGGAGGAGCTGGGCGGGGCCCGCATGATGTACGCCGCTCTCCTGTCGTTCGCCGGGATCCGGTCGGCCATGCCGCGCCTCGACGAGCTGGACACCGCGCGGTTCCTGGAGATCGTCCGGGAGACCGACAGCCTGCTGTCCGGTTTCACCGAGCGGCATCTGATCGGCATGGGGGAGGTGTACAGCAACAACCTGAAGCTGGGCCGGGTCTTCCGGCCCGATGTCTTCCGGGGCGATGTCCTCTTCTTCGAGAAGCGGGCGGACGACACGTCGGTCCCGATGACCGTCGACTCGTGGCAGCCGTACGTGACGGACGGCCGGATCCGTGTCGTCCCCGGCGAGTTCCGCCATGCCGACATGGGCAGCCCCGATTCGCTGTCCGAGGTGGGCCGAGTGCTGGCCGGTGAACTGGATGAGTCATACCGAAGTAGCGTCGTCCGCCCCCTCGGGGCGGGCGGGGAGGTGTCAGGTGCACTGCACTCGCTCCGCTCGCTCCGTCTCGGCGCACTGAATTTTCCCTCGGATGCCGAGCGCAGCCGCAAGGCGGAGGAGGGAAGCGACGCAGGAGCGGATGGGGTCTCCCCTGGTCGAGCGAAGCCGAGACCTTGGGGATGACCGACGACAACGCGGCGGATGTGCGTGCATGGCGCCTCCCCGCAGACGGGACTTCGGAATGACTCATCCAGGCCGGTTGAAGGGGGAGTAGAGCGTGCCGAGCGAAGCGGGACGGAACCTGTCGGCGGCGCAGTCGGGCCTGTGGTTCGGGCAGGAGCTGGATCCGGAGGGGCTGCGCTACGTCGTCGGACAGTACGTCCACATCCATGGCCCGGTGGACGCGGAACGGTTCGAGCGGGCGCTGCGCGTCGTCGTCGCGGGGAGCGAGACGATGCGCGTACGGTTCGCCGGTACCCCGGACGGCCCGCGCCAGTTCGTGGAGCCGGACCCGGTCTGGGCGCTGCGGCGCCTCGACGTGTCGGGGGAGGAACGGCCGGCGGAGGCCGCGGAGCGGTTCGTCGCGGCGCAGTACGAGCGGCCGTTCGACCTCACGGTGGCTCCGCTGTTCGAGCACGCGCTGGTGAAGGTGTCCGAGAGGGATTACCTGTGGTGCGTGCGCTTCCACCACCTGCTGTGCGACGGCGCCGGGCTCGCGACGTTCCTCCGCCGGGTGGCGGGGGCGTACACCGCGCTGTGCGCCGGACTCCCCGTCGACGACGGGGTCTTCGACCGGGTGGAGACCCTGCTCGCCGAGGACGCCCGCTACCGGGCCTCGGCGCGGTTCGCCGACGACGCCGCGTTCTGGGCGGAGCGGCTCGCGGGCCTGGACGACGCCCCGGTCCTGGCGCAGGGCCCGGTGGAGCCGGGCGCCTCGGGCCATCTCCGGCGTTCCGCCCGGCTGGCGCCGGAGTCGTGGACGCGGCTGCGGGAACGGGCCGCCGCGTGGGACGTACGGTGGCCCGCCCTGGTCTGCGCGACCACCGCCCTGCTGCTGCACGCGGACAGCGGGCGGCGCGATGTCGTCCTCGGCCTCTCGGTGCCGGGCCGGGCCGGCCGGGCGGCGCGCGAGGCGCTCGGCACCGCCTCCAACGTGGTGCCGGTCCGTCTGACGGTGGACCCGGCGCGCCCGGTGGCGGAGCTGGCGCGGGCGGCGGGTGTGGAGATCACGGCCGTGCTCCGGCACCAGCGCTACCGCATGGAGGACATCCTCCGCGACGCCGGCGCGCTCGACGGCGGGCGCCGGATCACCGGCCCGACGGTCAACCTGATGTCCATGGACACCGGCCTGGAGTTCGCCGGGTGCCGGGCGACGGTGCACGAGGGCTCGCCCGGGCGGACCGACGGGCTGGCCGTGGGCGTGTACGACAACGGGGAGCCGGCGCTCCGGGTCGACATCGACGCCTCCGCGGCCCGCCACACCGAGCAGGACGTCGTGGCCCACCGGGACCGGCTGCTCGCGGCGCTGGCCGCGGTCGCCGACGCGCCGGACACGCTGCCGGCCGGCCGGCTCGGGGCGCACGGCCTGCCCGCCGCTCCCGCCCTTCCCTCCCCCGGCGCGGCGCGGCCGGGCCACACCCTCGTCGACCTGTTCGAGCGGCAGGCCGGTGTCCGGGGCGACGCGACGGCCGTCGTCCACGACGGCGTGTCCCTGAGCTACCGGCAGCTCGCGGAGCGGTCGGACGAGGTGGCCCGGAGGATCGCGGGGCGCGGGGTGCTCCCCGGCCGGTTCGTGGCCATCGCGCTGCCCCGTTCCCTCGACCTGGTCGTGGCGATGCTCGGCGTCCTCAAGGCCGGCGCCGCCTACGTACCGCTGAACCCCGCGTACCCCGCCGAGCGGCTGCGCGCGACCCTCGCCGACGCGGCGCCCGCGCTGCTGATCACCCGGGGCGGGGGCGCCTCCCCGCACCCGGACGTGCCGGTCCTGCGGCTGGACGAGCCGTCCGGCGCGGGCGAGGAGCGGCGGCCCGCCCGACGCCCGCGTCCCGGTGACGCCGCCTACACCATCTTCACCTCGGGCTCCACCGGCCGGCCGAAGGGTGTCGTCGTCACCCACGCGAACGTCGTACGGCTGCTGACCTCGACGGAGGAGGCGTTCCGGTTCTCCGCCGACGACGTGTGGACCCTCTTCCACTCCACCGCCTTCGACTTCTCCGTCTGGGAACTGTGGGGCGCCCTGCTGTACGGGGGCCGCCTCGTCGTGGTCGGCGAGGACACCGCCAGGTCCCCGGACGAGTTCCTCGACCTCCTCGTCGCGGAGGGGGTGACGGTGCTCAACCAGACGCCCTCGGCGTTCACCCAGCTCGTCGAGGCCGATGCGCGGCGCCCGTCGGCGGGCGCCCGGCTCGCGCTGCGGTACATCGTCTTCGGCGGCGAGGCGCTGGAGCCGTGGCGGCTGGTCGACTGGTACGCCCGGCACGCCGACACCGCGCCCCGGCTGGTCAACATGTACGGGATCACCGAGACGACGGTCCATGTCACCGCGCGGCACCTCGGTGCCGACGCCGCCGCGGCGGGGGCGGGCAGCCTCATCGGAACGCCCCTGCCCGACCTGCGCGTCCAGGTGCTCGACGCGGCGCTGCGGCCCGTACCGCCGGGTCTTCCGGGCGAGATGTACGTGTCGGGTGCCGGGGTCGCCCGCGGCTACCACGGCCTGCCCGGCCTGACGGCGCGGCGGTTCGTCGCCGACCCGTCGGGCGCGCCCGGCGAGCGGATGTACCGCACCGGCGACCTGGCGCGTCTTCGCGCGGACGGCGGGCTCGAATACCTGGGCCGGGCCGACCGGCAGGTCAAGATCCGCGGTTTCCGGATCGAGCCCGGCGAGGTGGAGGCCGCGCTGAGCGGGCTGCCCGGCGTCACCGCCGCGACCGTGCTGGTGACCGAGGACCGGCCCGGCGACCGGCGTCTCGTCGGCTATGTGGTGGCCGGCGGCGGCGCCCCGGCGGCCGGCGCGCGGGGGCTCCGCGACGCCGTGGCGGCGGTGCTCCCCGCCCATCTGGTGCCGTCCGCCGTGCACGTGGTGGACGCCTTCCCGCTCACCCCCAACGGGAAGCTGGACGAGCGGCGGCTGCGCGCCGGGCGGCCGGATCCGGCGGGGCGGGCCGCCGGGGCGCCGGGGCGGGCCGCCGGGCCCGCCGCCACCGTGTACCGGCTGTTCTCGGAGGTCCTGGGCGGCGGGGAATTCACCGCCGACGACAGCTTCTTCGCGCTCGGCGGGGACTCGCTTCTGGCCAACCGGCTCGCCCGGCTGATCTCCGCGGGGACGGGCGCGGCCGTCTCGGTACGTGACGTGTTCGCGCGACCGACCGTCGCGGGCCTGGCCGCTCTGATCAGCGCCTCCCCCGACGGCTCGACCGGCTCGACCGGTCTGACGGGGGCGGCCCGCGGGCCGGTCGCCGGGCCCCGTCCGGCGCGTGTCCCCGCGTCGTACGCCCAGCGCCGGCTGTGGTTCCTGCACCGGCTGGAGGGCCGGGCCGCCACCTATCTCATCCCGCTGGCCGTCCGGTTGGAGGGTCCCCTGGACCCGGAGGCGCTGCGCGCCGCCTTCGGCGACGTCCAGGACCGGCACGAGAGCCTGCGCACGGTCTTCCCCGACACCGCGGACGAACCCTGCCAGCGGGTGCTGGAGCGGCCGGAGCCGCCGTTCACGGTGCGCGCCGTGCCCGCTGCCGCGCTCGACGCGGCGGTACGTGCCGAAGCCACCCACGGATTCGATCTCACGACCGAACTCCCCTGGCGGGTCACGCTGTTCCGCACCGCGCCCGATGAGCACACGCTGCTGGTCGTCCTGCACCACATCGCGGCCGACGAGCACTCGCTGCGCCCTCTCGCCCGGGATCTGTCCGCCGCCTACGCGGCCGGAACCCGGGGCGGCGCCCCGGCCTGGCCCCCGCTCGCCGTCCAGTACGCCGACTACGCGCTGTGGGAACGGCGGCTGCTCGGCGACGCCGCCCGGCCGGGAAGCGGACTCGCCACCGGACTGGCCCACTGGCGGCGCGTGCTCGCCGGTCTGCCCGACGCCCTCCGGCTGCCCACGGACCACGATCCGGCGCCCGCCCCCGCGCACCGGGGCGACGCCGTCGGCCTCGTGTGGGAACCCGCGCTGGGCCGCCGCGTGGCGGAGCTGGCCGCCGAGCACGGCGCGACCCCGTTCATGGTGCTGCACGCCGCGGTCGCCTGTCTGCTGAGCCGGCTCGGCGCGGGCACCGACATCCCCGTCGGGACCGTGGTGGCCGGCCGCGACGCCGCCGGCCTCGACGACCTCGTCGGGTTCTTCGCCGAGACGGTGGTCCTGCGCACCGATCTCTCCGGCTCCCCCGGCTTCGCCGAGGTGATCGACCGGGCGCGCCACACCGATCTCACGGCCTTCGCCCACCAGATGCCGTTCGACCGGGTCGTCGACGCCGTGGGTCCGCCCCGGGTGCTCGGCCGCCACCCGCTGTTCCAGGTCATGGTCACGCTCCACTCCGGGGCACCGACCGTGCCGGAGCTTCCCGGGCTGCGCTGTTCGCCGCTCGTCCTCGGCCGGTCGATGGCCAAGTTCGGCCTGCTCTTCGAGTTCACGGAGAACGCGGCCGGCGGTTTCGACGTCGTACTGGAGTACGACGCCGAGGCGTTCGAGCGGCGGACCGCCGACCTCCTCCTGCGTGCCCTGGAGCGGCTCGCCGCGGCCGTGGTGGCGGACCCGGAGCGGCCGTACGACGCGGTCACCGTCCTCTCCCCGGAGGAGCGGGACGCCCTGCGCCCGGCGGAGCCCGCCCCGGCCGCCCCGGGCGGGAGCGGGCCGGGCGCCTCCGCCCAGTCCGATTCCTCCGGACCCGCTTCCTCCGGGCCCACGCCCGCGCGGCCTGATTCCTCCGGGCCCGCTTCCGCCCGGCCTGCTCCCTCCGCGCTCTCCTCCGAGGCGCCCGCCACCGAGCTGCTCGTCTCCCTGTTCGGCTCCTTCCTCGGTGTCGAAGGCGTCGGCCCCGACGACGAGTTCTTCCGGCTCGGCGGGGACTCCATCCTCGCCATCCGCCTGGTCAACCGGGCCCGCGCGGCCGGTGTGCTGATCACCCCCCGGGACGTCTTCGAGTGGGGGACCCCGAGAGCGCTGGCGCGGGCCGCCGGGAAGGCCGTGGCGCCCGCCGCGCCCGGGCCCGGCGAGGAGGCGGTCGGCGCGTTCCGCCGTACGCCGGTCATGCACTGGCTCGCCGGTACCGGCGCGCCCGGCGACTCGTTCGCCCAGTCGGTCGTCTGCCGGGTACCTCCCGGGGCCACCACGGCCACTCTGGTCACGGCGCTGCAGTCCCTGCTGGACCACCACGACACCCTGCGTCTGGTCGCGCCCGGCGCCCCGGGCTCCGCGGGCCCGGTCACGATCCGGCCCGTCGGGGCGGTCCGTGCCGAGGCGTGCCTCACCCGGGTGCCGACCGACGAGCCGCGGGCCGAGGCGGAGCGGCAGCGGGAGCAGGCCCGGCGGCGGCTGTCGGCGCGCGGGGGCGCCGTACTGCACGCCGTCTGGCTGGACGACGGCGAGGCGGGGCGGCGGGCACCCGGCGGGGACGGCGGTGGTCTGCTGCTGATGGTGGTTCACCATCTGGCGGTCGACGCGGTGTCCTGGCGCGTCCTCCTGCCCGACCTGGCGACGGCCCACGCCGCCGCCGTCGCCGGACGTCCCGCCGGACTGCCGCCCGTTCCCACCCCGTTCCGCGCCTGGGCCCGCAGGCTCGCCGAGGCGGTCCCGTCGCCGGAAGAGGCCGAACAGTGGGCCGGGATCGTCGCGCGCGCCCCTCAGGACCACCGGTTCGCGGACACCTCGGGGTGCACCGTCGGCGCCACCGGCACCGTGCGCTTCTCCCTCGACGCGGACGCCACCCGGGCCCTGCTCACCGAGGTCCCCCACCGCTTCCACGCCCAGGTCCCGGAGATCCTGCTGACCGCCCTCTCCCTGGCGGTGCACCGCTGGTCCGGCGATCAGGGCGGCGGGCCCGTCCTCGTCGACGTCGAGGGCCACGGCCGCGATCCCGGTCTGGCGGAGGTGGCCGGTCTCGACGTGTCACGCACCGTCGGCTGGTTCACCGTCATCCACCCGGCGCCGCTCGACGCCCGCGCCGACGACTGGGACGGCCTGACGGCCCGGGGCGCGGGCCTGGGCGACGCGGTGCGGCGGATGAAGGAGCGGCTGCGCGCCGTACCGCACCAGGGCGTCGGGTACGGCCTGCTGCGCCACGGCGCCGACCCCGCGCTCCGGGACCGGCTGGCCGGCACCGCGCCGATCGGCTTCAACTATCTGGGCCGCTTCGACACGGAGGACGGCCCCGGCGACGGCGCCTTCGAGCCGCTGCCGGGGTCGCTGCGCGGCGAGGCCGACCCGGCGCTGCCGGTCGCCCACGCCCTGGAGACCGAGGCCTTCGTGGAGCCCGGTGACGACGGCCCCCGGTTCCGTTTCGCCTGCACCTGGGCCGAGGGGGTCCTCGACCGGTCCGGGGCCGAGTCGCTCGCCCGTTCCTGGTGTGCGGCGCTCCGGGCGTTCGCCGAGCACCACGCGGACACCGACGGGGGCGGGCACACCCCGTCGGACTTCCCCCTGGTCTCCGTCACCCAGGCGCGCGTCGACCGTTTCGAGGCCGAGCTGGGCCCCCTCGCGGACCTCCTGCCCACCGCACCGCTCCAGTCGGCGCTGCTGTTCCACGCGCTCACCGCGCTGGAGGACGGCACCGCCCACCACGACCCGTACGTCGTTCAGCTCGTTCTCGGGCTGGAGGGGGTGGAAGGGCTGGAAGGGGACGTCGATCCCGAGCGGCTGCGGGCGGCCGCCGGGTCCCTGCTCCGCCGGCACCCCCATCTCGGCGGTGCCTTCCGGGCCGGCGAGGGGACGGAACCGCTCTGCGTGGTCCCCCTGCGGGTCACCCCGCCCTGGCGGACCCTGGACCCGGAGTCGGGGCCGCTCTCCGCCGAAGCGCTCCGTGAGCACCTGGCGGAGGACCGCCGGCCGTTCTCCCCGGACCGGCCGCCGCTGCTGCGCTTCACCCTGGCCCGGACCGGGGCCCGGCGCTGGTCCCTGGCCTTCACCCATCACCACGCCCTGCTCGACGGCTGGTCGGTGCCGATCCTGCTCCGGGAGCTCTTCGCGCTGTACCACGGCACCGAGCTGCCGCCCGCCGTCCCGTACCGGCGCCATCTGGCGTGGCTGGCGGCCCAGGACGCCGACCGGGCGCGGGAGGTCTGGCGCCGTGAGCTGGCCGGTGCCGAACCGACCCGGGTGGGCGACGGGGACCGGAACGCCGGGCCGGAGCCGTCGACGCCGTACACCTTCACCCTGCCGGAGGAGACGACCGCGGCGCTGACATCGATGGCGGCGCGCCACGGACTCACCGTCAACACCCTGGTGGAGACGGCGTGGGCGCTGGTGCTCGGCCATCTCACCGGCCGGGACGACGTGGTCTTCGGTGTGACGGTCGCCGGCCGGCCCGCCGGACTCGACGGGGCCGAGGAGATGGTCGGCCTGCTGATCAACACCGTGCCCGTCCGGGTACGGCTCCCCGCCGCCCTCCCCCTCCCCGATCTCGCCGCCTCCGTCCAGGCCGCCCGGGTCCGGCTGCTCGGCCACGAGCACCTCGGTCCGGCCGCCGTCGAGGAGGCGGCCGGTTCCGGCGGCCTCTTCGACACGCTTCTCGTCTTCGAGAACTACCCGCTGGAGTCGGAGGAGTTCAGCGATCCCGGACAGGGGCTGCGGGTCACCGGGGTGGAGGTCCACGACTCCACCCACTACCCCCTCGCCCTCGCGGTGCTGCCCCGCGCCGGCCGGCTCGACTTCCGCTGCTACCTCCAGCCCGGACGCCCGGCCCGGTTCGGCGGCGCCGAGGACATCCGGCGGCTCGTCACCGAGGCATGCCGGGCGCTCGCCGGGCCCGGCGCCCCGCGCGTCCGCGATATCGGCCTCCTCGGCCCCGAGGACCGGGAGCGGCTGCCCGCCCGGGGGCGCGGCCCGGACCGCCCGGTGCCGTACGGCTCGCTTCCGGAGGCGTTCGAGGCGGTTGTCCGTGCCGGTCCGGGCCGTCCCGCGCTCTGGTCGGCCGGCCGGACGACCGGCTACGGAGAGCTCAACTCCCGGGCCAATCGGCTCGCCCACCACCTCATGCGCCGCGGCGTGCGCCCCGGCACCCCGGTCGGTGCCCGGCTGGAGCGGTCCGCCGAGGTCGCGGTCGTCTTCCTCGCCCTCGCCAAGCTCGGCGCGGTCTGTGTCCCGCTGCGGGAGGACCTGCCGCCCGCGGCGGCCGGTGACCTGCTGGCCCGGGCCGGCGCGGAACTGGTCCTGGACGGCCCCGGTGTCGCGGCGGCGGAGGCGGCCGGCGGGCCCGCGACCGACCCCGGGCTGCGGATCCCGTCGGACGCGCCCGCCTGTCTGATGTTCACCTCGGGCTCGACCGGGGTCCCCAAGGGGGTCGCGGTCACCCACGGCAACATCCTGGCGCGGGCGTACGACCGTGCCTTCCGCGGTGACGGGCACGCGCGGGTGCTGTTCCACTCCTCGCACAGCTGGGACCCCGTGGTCTACGAGCTGTGGATGCCGCTGCTGACCGGCCGTCAGGCCGTGATCGCTCCCCCGGGCGACCTGGACCTCGACGACTACGCCGCCGTCGTCGCGGCGGGCCGGGTCACCGCTGCCTGGTTCACCGCCGGTCTGTTCGCGCTGATCAGCGAGGAGGCTCCGGGCGTACTCGCCGGACTGCGCGAGGTGTGCACCGGCGGTGACGTCGTCGCGCCCGCCGCCGTCCGCCGTGCCCGGCGGGCGGGCCCCGGCCCACGGGTCGTCAACTACTACGGTCCCGTCGAGACGACCACCTTCGCCCTCGGCCATCCGGTCCCCGAAGGCCCCCTCGGCGACGAGCCGCTGCCCATCGGCGGGCCCATCGACAACACGTCCGTCGCGCTGCTGGACACGGCGCTCCGGCCGGTGCCGACCGGAGCGCCCGGCGAGATCTACCTCACCGGGGCCGGGCTCACGGCCGGGTACCACCGCGCGCCCGCCCTCACCGCGGAACGGTTCGTCGCCGACCCGTACGGCGCGCCCGGCGCGCGCCTGTACCGCACCGGCGACCTCGGGCGCTGGGACGCCGAGGGGCGGCTGCACTTCCTCGGCCGGGCCGACCGGCAGCTCAAGGTCAACGGGTTCCGTGTCGAGCCCGGGACCGTCGAGGCGGCGCTGTGCCGCGAACCCGAGGTCGCCGCCGCGGCCGTGACCGCCCACGCCGCGGGGACCGGCAGGACGCTCACCGCGTACGTCGTCCCCCGTACCCCCGTCGATCCCGCGGCGCTGCGCGACCGGCTCACCGCGGTGCTCCCCGGCTATCTCGTCCCCGCGACCGTCGTCACGGTCGGCGCCCTGCCCCTGACCGCCCACGGCAAGGTCGACACGGCGGCTCTGCCGACGCCCGGCGCGGGGGGCGCCCGCGGTCCGCGCACCCCGCGCCAGGAGGTCATCGCCGCGCTGTTCGCCGAGACGCTCGGGACCGGACCCGTCGCCGCCGACGACGACTTCTTCGCGCTCGGCGGCAACTCGCTCGCGGCGATGCGGCTCGTGGGCCGTCTCCGTACCGGACTGGGGGTACGGGTCGGTGTGCGGGACCTGTTCGACGCGCCCACGGTCTCCGCGCTGGAACGGCGGCTCGCCGGCACTCCGGACGCCCCCGCCGCGGAGGCCGCGTTCCCGGTGCCGCCGCCGGGTCCCCGCCCGGACCGGGCACCGCTCTCCCCCGCGCAGGAACGGCTGTGGACCATCCACTACCTCGCGGACCACCGCCCCGACTACCTCACCACCGCGGCCCTCGATCTGCGGGGGACACTCGACACCGCCGCGCTGCGTGCGGCCCTCGGCGATGTCGTCGACCGCCACGAGGTCCTGCGGACCGTCTACCCCCACACGGAAGGGGGCCCGGTCCAGCGGATCCTGCCGCCCGGGTCCGCGGAGCCCGACCTGAAGGGCGCCGATGTGCCGGCCGCCGGGCTCGACGCCGCGGTCGAGGCCGAACTCCGCACCGGATTCGACCTTCTGCGCCGGCCGCCGTTCCGCGTGCGGCTCTTCCGCGTCGCCGACGGCCGGTACCTGCTGCTCCTGGTCATGCATCACATCGCGGTGGACGGCGAGTCGCTCTCCCCTCTCCTGCGGGACCTCGCGACCGCCTACGGCAGCAGGCTCCGGGGCACGCCCCCCGTCTGGGCCGGGCCCGCCCCGCAGTACGCCGACTACGCCCGGTGGCTGCGCGACCGGGCGGGCGACGAGGCCGACCCGGGCAGTACCGCCGCCTCCGGGGCGCGGTACTGGCGCGCGGCCGTCGCCGGGCTCCCGGACGAACTGCCGCTGCCCCGGGACCGGCCCCGGTCCAGGGCGGCCGGCAAGGACGCGGCCACGCTCGCGTTCTCCGTGGACGCCGAGGTCCACGAGCGGATCCACCGGATCGCACGGGAGTGCGCCGCCACCCCCTACATGGTGTGGCACGCCGCCCTGGCCGCCGCGCTCACCCGCCTCGGCGCGGGTACGGACATTCCGGTCGGCGTGGCCGTCGGCGGCCGGGGTACGGAGGCCCTCGACGGCCTGGTGGGCTGCGCCGTGCACACCGTGGTGCTGCGCACCGCGACCTCCGGGCGGCCGACGGGCCGCGAGCTGATCGGGCGGGTCCGGGACGGTCTGCTGGCCGCGCACGACCACAAGGAGTATCCCTTCGACCAGCTCGTCGAGTTGGTCAACCCGGAGCGCTCCGCCTCGCGGCACCCGCTGTTCCAGGTCGCCGTCACCCACACGGCGCTCCGCGGCGACGAGGCGCCCCGCCTCCCGGGGCTGACGGCCCGGCCGCGCGCCGTACCCGTCCCGCACACCGAGTTCGACCTGCTGTTCCACCTCACGGAGGAGCCCGGCCTCGGCGGTGTCACCGGCACCCTCGTCTATGCCACCGCGCTCTTCGACCGGGCCACCGCGGAGGGAATCAGCACCGAGGTCCTCCGGACGCTGCGGGCGATGATCACGGATCCCGACGGCGTCCCACCGGGCCCGGCCTGAGGCGGCGGCGTCCGGTACGCGCCGATCGCGCCGCGGGGAGGGGACGCCCCGCGGCGCGGTCGGCGTCCTCGGCGTGCCCTGCGGTTCATCGCCGGTCGCGCAGCCCGAGGACGTACGCCGCGGTCAGCGCGACCGTACGGTCTCCGTCCCGTGACAGATCGGCGAGGGCGCGTGCCGCGGTGGCTCCGGGGATGTCCGCGAGCGCCTGTGCCAGTCGCCGGCGTGCGGACGGCTCACCGGTGGCGAGGCGGTCGACAAGCCCGGTGGCGATCCGGTCCGCCTGTACGGAACAGTTCGCGAGCACGCTCAGCGCGTCGGCCGCGTCGACGTCGAGCGTCTCCTCAACGACCATGTCGATGAGCGTCGGCACCGCGTCGGGCACCCCCCGTGTTCCGAGCGCCAGGGCCGCGTACCGGCGGACCACGGGGTCGAGGTGGGTGAGCGCGTCCCGCAGCAGGGCGGTCGCCGCACTGTCCGGAATCTCCACGATGGTCCGGACGGCGCGTCCGCGCACCTCGGCCACGGGTGAGCCGAGGCCCTCCGCCAGCAGCGGCAGCGCTCCGCCGCCCGATTGCGCCAAGGCCCAGCGCAGGGCTCCGGCGACGTGCGGGTCGGTCTCCCTCAGCGCCGCCTCGACCAGTGTCTCCACCGGCAGGGAGCCCTCTTCGACCGAGGACAGGGCCGCGCGCTGTCGTGTCCCGGCGCTCGTCGATCCCAACGCCTGGAGGAGCGAGACGATCTGGAGGACGTCCCTCCAGTCGGCGGGCTCCGCGGCACCGATCCGGCGCAGTCGTGTGAGCAGCGCCGTCTCACCCGCGATACGTTCCCGCGTCTGGCGGATGAGGTCGTCGACGAGTTCGGAGGGCGTGAAGCCGGGGTCGTCCAGCGCGCACCCGACGTCACGCAGCGACAGCCCCAGTGACCGCAGGCTCTCGATGTGGAAGATCCGCCGGATGTCCTCGCCGGAGTACTCCCGGTAGCCGCCGTCGGTACGGCCCGTCGGCCGCACCAGGCCGAGGGAGTCGTAATGCCTGAGCATGCGGGCACTGACCCCGGAACGTCGTGCCACCTCACCGATCAGCACTGCCTGTCACCCCTCCTGGCCGGTCCCGCCGAGGGCCACGATGCGCTTCGCCTCCTCGATCGCGAACTCGAATCCGGCATCCGGGTCGCGCAACAGCCGTTCCGTGGCGATCGCGTGCCGGCGCACGCGGGGCCCGGGATCCGTCATCGCCGCGTGCAGCGCCGGCACCGTTGCCTCACCGAGCGCGATCAGTGCCCGGCTGAGGCTCAGCTGCGTCTCACGTTCACCACGCCCGAGCTGTGTCGACAATACTGCGGCCAGCTCGGGCTCCTCGCCTTCGGGCACGAGCACGACGGCCGCCCGCCAGGCGCTCCGCGCCACCTCGTCGTCGGCGTCGGTCAGAAGCGCCCGGGTGATCGCCGGCCACGCCTGCCGGTCTCCGATCTTGGAGAGCGTGTGCAACGCCTGGCTTCTTGCCTGAGCGTGCTCCGAGAGGACTTCTCGGAGAAGCTCCGGGACCGTCATCGACGGTGGGTGGCGGGTGAGTGCCCAGGTCAGCATTTCCCGCACGTGGAACTCGGGTTCGATCGCGCATCGTGCGATGAGTCCCTCGATGAACCGGGGGTCCGGGGTCGTGCCGACCGCGAGCGCCGCCTGCAGCCGCGTCGACGCGCTGCTGTTCTCCAGCCCCTGGAGAACTCGGATCCTGTCGGTGTCCTGCTTCGGCAAGGTCATCGGGATCACCTCCTCGGCCCCAGTGAAGACGTTGTCACCGTGTCAAGGTCAAGCGCGCGACCTCTTACGCCGCCCCGCCGTCGGCCGCGGGGGTGACGGGGTCCGCGGGGCGGGCGGCCTCCGCGACGGCGACGGCCGTGCGGACGAGGGCGGCGACGGCCGGCGACCGGGACTCCTGGGGCCAGGCGAAGGCGAGGGTGAGCGGCGGAAGGTCGTTGACGGTCCGGTAGACGATGCCGGGGCGGGGGTGGCGGCGGGCGACGGACGCGGGCGGGAACCAGATGATGCTGCCGAGCTCGATGAGGCTGAAGATCTGCGCCAGGTCCATGATCCTCGGCCGGGCCGCGGCGAGCGGCGGCTGCGCGTCGACCGCCGGCTTCCGACGGGGGTCCCCGCCGCCGGTGCCGGGAAGGGGCAGGCCCTCCCCGTCGGCGGGCTTTCCGTCGGGCAGCGTCCGGCCGGCCAGGTCGGCCAGGCGCAGGCCCGGACGGGCGGCCAGCGGATCGGTTGCCGCCAGGGCGACCAGCCGGGGCTCGGTCAGCAGCGGCTCGACGTCCAGGCCCCGGGTGTCACAGGGGATGGGCAGCAGCGCGACGTCCGCCAGGCCGCCGCGCAGTGCGGGCAGTTGCTCGTCCTTGCCGCCCAGCACCAGCTCGACCGGCAGCGCCGCCGCCTCCTGCCGGTACGCGGCGAGGATCCGCGGCAGGAGCCCGCCGTCGTAGTCGGCCTTCAGCGCCAGCCGCAGCCCCGGGTCCGGCCGGCCCGCGTGCCGCGTGCGCCGGACGGCCGCCGCGATGGCGTCGAGCACGGTCCGGGCGTCGCGGAGCAGGACCTCCCCGGCAGGCGTGAGCCGGACCTGACGGGTGGTGCGCTCCAGCAGCGGAACGCCCAACTGCCGCTCCAGGTCCCGGATGGCGCGGGACAGCGGCGGCTGCGCCATGTCCAGGCGTCGTGCCGCCCGCCCGAAGTGCAACTCCTCGGCGACGGTCACGAAGTACCGGAGTTGTCGCACGTGGAGGTCGCTCATACCGTCACGGTATCAATGGCGCTCGGATCGGTCCTTCAGGTTCGCAGGGGTGCCGGGTTGACTGGTCGATGTCCCCGGCGGGCGCACGCCGGGACCACGGCCGCACGACGGCACGTACGGACGGATCCGCCGAGACGCTGCAGACGAGGTCGTGCCTGACCACTCACGCCGATCACAAGGAGAAGTAGCCATGGGCGACCGTCTGAACCGGCGGCAGATGCTGAACACCTCCATGGGCGCGGCGACCGCCCTCGGCCTCGCCGCCACAGGGGCGCTCACCGGCGCCCGGACCGCCGCCGCGGCGCCCGCGAGCGCGGCCGGCTCCGAAGCGCTGCTGACGCAGTTCGCCGACGCGTTCAGCTTCACGCAGCGGTCCCCGATCCTGCATGCGCCGGACGAGCACGGCCTCGACTACGAGGACGTCACCTTCCCCGCCCGGGACGGGGTGCCGCTGGAGGGCTGGTTCATCCCGGCGCGCGGATTCCGACAAGGTGATCATCGCCAACCATCCCATGGGGTTCAGCCGGTCGGGGTTACCCTCCCATCTGGAGCCCTGGCACTCGCTGTGGGCGCCGAGCGGCAACGGGTTCGAGGTCGACCTCACCCCGGACCTCAAGATCCTCCACGACGCCGGCTACAACGTGCTCACCTACGACCTGCGGAACCTGGGCCACAGCGGCGCGGCCAACGGGGGGACGGCCTCCAGCGGCATCTACGAGGCCAGGGACGTCGTCGGTTCGCTGGACTACATACGTGGCCGGCGCGACACGCGCCGCATGAGGATCGGGCTGTTCAGCCGGTGCCTGGGGTGCAGCTCCACGTTCGCCGCGATGACGCAGTTCCCCGAGGCGTTCGCCGGGGTGCGCTGTCTGGTCGGACCCCAGCCGGTGACCGCGAAGACCATCCTCGAACGCCGGCTGGCCATGATCGGCCTCCCCGACGAGATCGACCGGCTCGAAGAGCTCATCGTCCTGCGCACGAGCATCGGCTTCGCGCGGAGGAGCCCGATCGACTGGGCGAAGAACGTCAACGTACCGACCTTCCTCTACCAGGTGCGCGGCGATGTGCTCACCCTGCCGAGCGACGTGCGGGCGATGTTCGACAACATCCCCGTCCCGCGGAAGAAGCTCCAGTGGATCGAGGGCACCACGGCACGCTGGGACGGCTACCTGGAGTTCCAGCGCCGCCCGGAGCCCGTGCTCGCCTGGTTCGCGACCCACTTCGCCTGAGACCGCCCGCCTCCGGCGTGCTCCCGGTCCGCCCGCCGTGCGGGGCCGGACGCCATGTTTCCGCAGCAGTACCCCGACGAAGGGACAGCATGAACCTGGATCTGGCCGGCCGCGTGGTCATCGTCACCGGGGCGTCGTCCGGCATCGGCGAGGCGACCGCGCGCCTGCTCCACCGCGCGGGCGCGCTGCCCGTGCTCGCCGCCCGCCGCGCCGACCGCCTGACCGCCCTGAGCGCCGAACTGGACGGGGCCCTCCCGGTCCCCACCGACATGACCGACCCCGCCCAGGTACGGGGCCTGGTGGACCTCGCGGTGAAGCGGCACGGCCGGGTCGACGGCCTGGTCAACAACGCGGGAGCCGGCTTCCACGGCCGGCTGGAGGAGGTCGATCCCCTCGCGTACGCGCGACTGCTCCAGCTCAACGTCATCGGGGTCCTGTCGGCGATCCAGGCCGTGGTGCCGGTGATGCGGAGCCAGGGTGCCGGGCGGATCGTCGACGTCAGCTCGGGCACGACGGTGATCGCCCCGCCCGGGGCCGGCGCCTACGCCGCGTCCAAGTCGGCGGTGAACATGCTCAGCACCGTGGCGCGCAAGGAGCTCGCCGACGACGGCATCGACGTCTCGCTCGTCCTGCCGTCCGTCACCGCGACCGAATTCGGCGGCGGCATGTTCCGCGACGGCGGCAACGTGCCCTCCGGTCTGGTCGCGCACAGCCCCGAGTACGTCGGCAGGGTCATCCTGCGGGCGCTGCGCACGGGTGAGGAGCGCATCGACATCCCGCACGGCCCCGAACAGCCGGAGTTCCCGGAGCTCTCCGGAGGAGCCTGACCCGCGTGGTGCCGTGTGTCGCGCCGGGCCTTCCCGCACCAGGACACGCCCCGGTGCGGGAAGGCCCGCGTGGTGTGGTCAGCCCCTGGCGACCGCGATGCTGCCCTTGAGGCGTTCACCGGCCTCGTACACCATGTAGGGCACTCCCCCCTCGGTGCCGAAGCTGGGTGCGGCGCTGCGGCCGTTGTCGGGGGCCCCGTTGCCGGAGTCGTAGAAGCGGCCGAGGTGGCGGCGGAGTGTGAAGTCCTTCCCGACCTCGGTGATCATGAGGTCGCCGCCGCTCGCCTTGTCCTTGTTGTAGACGACGAAGGCGCTGCCGTTACGGGTCAGCAGGTGCGGGCCGCCGATGTTGACGGCCGACACGTCGGTGTGCTTGACGAGGGCCTTCTGGTCGAAGGTCCAGTTGCGGCCGTCGGCCGACCAGCCCCAGTGGATGTCCCGGTGGTTGGTTGTGTTGTTCAGCATGAACAACATCACGTAGTGGGCATTCCTCGCGGGGAGTTCGTACGGGAAGACCCGGGCGTACGAGGTCTCGGTGGTGCCCGCGGGCAGCATGGCGGTGGTGAGGACCACCTTGTCGTAGGTGAAGTTGATGCCGTCCTTGGACCGGGCCAGTCGTGTCGTGGTGTTCTCGCCGTGGAAGTAGAGCCACATCTCCTTCGCGCTCTCGTTCCACATCACGTGCGGGGACGAGACGTGGCTCACGGAGTAGTGCGGCTGCCACGTGTGGGAGACGATCGGGTTGCGCGGGTACTCGGTGAAGGGTCCTTCTATGTGGTCCCCGTAGGCGAGGCAGATCCCGCCGGGCGCGTCGTGGGGCGCGTAGTAGAGGTAGTAGCGGCCCAGCGGTGCGGACAGCCGGTCCTTGGTGCCCCGGATGCACGGGAAGATGATCTCGCCGGTGGGGTTGTACTTGAGCTGGCCCGGCGTCAGGAGGGTCTTGACGTAACGGTAGTCGGGGAAACCGCCGGGGGCCGCGGCCGGTTGGGCGGCGAGTGCCGGGGAGGCCCCTGCCCCCGCCGCGAGGGCCGGGGAGGCCGTGGAGCCCGCGGCGAGGGCCGCCGTCGTCGCGACGGCCGACTTGAGGAGGATGCGGCGGCTGGGCTGGGGTGTCTCGTGCATGGAGTACTCCGTCCCGATGGTGGCAGGGGTGTGTGGTGCGGGAGTTGAGCGTTCAGAGGGCGGTGGCCGCGGTGACGCAGAAACCGCCGAGCGCGACGAACCAGACGTAGGGCAGGGTGCGCGTCATCACCTGCGGGGCACCGACCCCCGCGTACTGCGCGCTCCACACGGTCTGCGTGCTGGTGGGGTCGGCGACGCCGAACACCTGGTTGTAGGAGGCGGTGATGCCGAGGACGGCGACGGCCGGGTAGATGCCGGCGGCGATGAGGACGCCCGCGATGCCGGCGCCGAGGCCGTACACGTTGAGCGGCCCGCGGTACAGGCACAGCGGCACCAGCAGGGTGAAGACCACGACGAACAGCACCGGGTTCTGCGGGCTGACGGCCTTGACGAGGGGTTCGAGGGCGTTCACGGCGCCGGGGAGCTTGACCGCGGTGAGCAGGATGCCGATGGCCACGAAGAGGGTGATGGGCGCGGCGGCCACCTCGAAGCCGTTGTAGAGGGTACGCAGCAGCCTGCGGTTCATGTCGCGCGGGCGGGTGGTCGTCACGAGCGCGTAGAGGACCCCGGCCAGCAGCGAGGGGATGATCGCGATCTCGAAGCCGAGGGCCAGCACGAGGGGGACGACCGGGGTGAGCAGCGCGTACCACGGCGCGTCCCCGAGACGGGCGCGCCGCTTGCCGGCCTTGGTGCGCGGCTCCTCGGTGCGGAAGGCCCAGGCGTGTTCGACCCCGCGCCTGCGGGACTCGACGAGGACGAACATGACGGCGGCGGCGAGCGCGAACGGGAAGAGCTTGATCATGAAGTCGCGTACGTCGGAGACCGGCAGGTCGAGGGCGCTGGAGAAGAACTGCCACACCGGCAGTTCGAAGGGGATCCCCGCGGCGATGCCCATGAGGATCGTCCCGGCGGCGGTCACCTTGGGGATGCCGACAGCGATCATGGCGGGGATGCCGATGATGCCGGCGAGCATCGCCGCGGGCGCGGAGCCGGTCACGGTGCCGACGAGGGTCGAGACCATGAGCACGCCGAGCGCGACGACCGTGGGCCGGTCGCCGCCGAACTCGACTATCTTGCGGACGAGGGTGCCGGCGATGCCGGTCTCGTCGAGCAGCTTCCCCAGCCAGGAGCCGAGCAGGATCGCGATCATCGTCGCGGCGAGCGTGGCGACGCCTTCCTGGAGGACCGTGTCGAGGACGCTGTTCTCGCCGGTGACCGGGGCGCCGGAGACGAAGGCGATGGCCACGCCGAGCAGGACGAGCGCGAAGGCGGTGGGGAGCTTCTTGGTGAGCATCGCGGCGACACCGGCCGCCATGATGATCAGGATGACGATGCCCATGACTTACTTCTCTCTTGCCGGGGCGGCGGACGCGGCCAGGGCGGCGGACAGCAGGAGCGGGCTGCGGCCCAGGCCGCAGACGGATTGCGCGTAGGCGTGCGCGGCGAGTTCCTCGGCGCCCGCGACGTGTGCGAGGACCCGCAGCCGCCCGAGGCGCAGCGCGGTGTGACCGAGGGCCTCCTTGAGCGCGGTGCGTTCCGGGCCGTGGTGCAGCCGTTCGTGAACCGCCTCGTGGGCGAGGGCGGCGGCGCGGACCGAGCCGGCCGGGAACCATTCCCGCCAGCCGTACGCGGCCACCAGGCGCTCCGCCGCGTCGACGGAGTCCATGTACAGCTCGACGGTGGGGGGTTTGGAGGTGTAGCGGGCGAGGAGCCCGCGCTCCAGGCCGTCCTCGCGCTCCACGATCCGCAGCGGGGCGGGCGTCCCGGCGGGGGCCAGGGCGGCGCCGAACGCGGCCGCGGTGGCGGCCCAGTGGCGCAGCAGTGCGGGGTCGCGGCCCTCGTGCAGCGTGAGGGAGCCGAGGAAGCGGGCGCCGTACTCGACGTCGTCGACGGCGGCGGGACCGGTGCCCGCGCGGGTGGCGGTACGGCGCGTCATGGCCGCTCCTCCACGATCGCGACGACGGGCTCGTCGCCGGGGCGGCCCTCCATCTCGGTACGGGCCAGCGCGAGCAGGGGCCCCGGATCGAGCACCCCGGAGAGGTCGGCGATGCGGGAGCCGATGAGCAGCCGCAGCGCCGGGGCGCGTACGCCGCCGTCGCCGTAGGCGGTGGCGCCGTCGACGAGGGCGGCGAGGGTCTGCTGCGCGGAGCCGACGACCGTGGTGCGCACACGGGCGTCGGGGGCGTGCAGCCGGACCACGCCGTCGGCGTCGACGACGCGCACCGGGTGGCGCACTCCGCGCAGCCTGCGGCGCTGTTCGGTGCCGTAGACGGTGTAGGCGGGGGTGCCCGCGAGGATGTCGACCCGGTTCTCGGGGACCTTGAGGCTCGCGGCGGCCAGCCGCAGGCGTTCGGCGTCGTCGGCCCGGTGGGCGCGGTCCTGGGTGCGCAGTTCGGTGGCGCCGGTGGCGACGGCGCGCACGGTGCTGGTCTGCGGGTCGACGGTGACCTCCACCTCGACGGCGTCGGCGACGGCTCCCTGGGCGATCACGGCCTGTTCGGCCTCGGAGCGCACCGCGAGGATGTCCTCCTGGCCGGCGCCGGGGATGATCCGCTCGATCTGTTCGCGTACGAGGGCGAGGGCGACCCCGATGGGGCTGATGACCTCGCTGTGGGCGGCGATGCGCCCCTGGAGGCCGGTGGTGGCGGCCAGGTGCGGGGTGACGGAGGCGGCGCCGCCGCCTCCGCCGACGAGCAGGACGGTGTCCTTGTCGAGGCGGTATTCGTCGATCATGCTGTCGACGACGCTCCTGACCTGGGCGACGCCCGCGTCGAGGATCCGGCCCGCGGCCGTGTCGACGTCGGTGCCGAGGAGCGCGGCGAGCGGGGTGACGGCGGCGCGGGCGACCTCGCGGTCGGCGCGCGCGAAGTCGCCCTCGGGGACCCGGCCCAGGGCGTTGGCGGCGCAGGTCAGGGTGAGGGCGTAGCGGCCGCCCGCGGCGTCGAGCACGACGTGGTCCTCGGCGTCCTCGGGCAGCGGGCGGACGGTGGCGACCCGGGCACCCGCGAGGTCCTCGGCGGTGGCGAAGCACGCGTACGGCAGTCCGGCGATGTGCGCGCTGCGCGGGCCGACGGTGGTGATCTTCCCGCCGCTCAGACGGATCATCGAGCCGCCGCCGACGCCCACCGTGCGCACGTCGAGCGCGGAGAGATAGGAGGACCTGCCGAGGAGCGGCACGTGGCGCACCGCGACCTTGCCCCGGCGCACCACGCTGATGTCGGTGGAGGTGCCGCCGGTCTCCAGGAAGACGCCCTCGCTGACGCGTTCCCGCATGAGTGCCCCGGCGACGCCGGCCGCGGGTCCTGAGAGCACGGTCAGCAGCGGGCGGCGGCGCATCTCGTCGAGCGACATGACGCCGCCGTCGCAGCGCATCACCATGAGCGGGGCGGTGATGCCGGCTTTGGTGATGGAGGCGTCCACGAGGTCGGCGGTGGCGAACATCTTCGGCAGGATCGCCGCGTTGACGGCGGCGGTTCTGGTGCGCTTCTGGATGCCGTACAGCGAGGTGATGTCGTGCGCGGCGGTCATCGGCAGGCCACGCTCGGCGGCCACCTTCCGTACCGCGTCCTCCCCTTCGGGGCGGTCCACGCTGAAGGGCTCGGTGGCGACCAGGACCTGGGCGCCGCCGCGCACCACCTCGTCGACGGCGCGTTCGACGGCGGCCCGGTCCCCGGGGTCGGAGACATGGGCGTAGACCAGCGGGAACCGCTTGCCGGGCGTCAGGTCCAGCTTGGCGAGGGCGGCGAGGCGGCGGGTGAAGGCGGCTCCGGCGCCGGTGCCGATGCCGAGCATCCCGACGGTGGTCACATCGCCCTCCAGCAGGGCGTTGGTAGCCTGTGTCGTGCCGTGGGCCAGGAAGGCGACGTCCTCAGGGGCGTGGCCGGTCTGTTCCAGCAGGCGGTCGAGCGCTTCCACGATGCCGTGGGCGACCCCGTCCTCGTGATGGTGGGTGGTGGGAACCTTCACCTGCCCGAGCAGGTCGAGGGTCGTGGCGTCTACGGCCACGGCGTCGGTGAAGGTTCCGCCCACGTCGATGCCGACGCGGATGCGGTGGGTGGTCATGGTCCGGGCACCTCCTTGTGCTGGGTCGGCGCGTACGCGGGCGGTGGGCCGGGCGGGGCAGGTGGAGCTGCTCCCGTCCGGCCGTCCCGCCGCCGGGCGGCCGGGCGCGCCGTACTGCTTCCCGGCCTCCGGTGGGGTCAGTAGCCGCGTACCTGCGGCCAGTGCCGTTCGACTCCGGCGCGGTCGAGGAGGGCGGCGAAGGTCTCGAAGCGTTTGTCCTCGGCCTGCACCTCGCGCGGTTCGACGCCTTCGTCGAGGCAGTGGGCGGCGAGCGCGCCGGCGACTTCGCCGATGTTCCACTCGACGGGGTGCAGCCGGTAGCAGCCGTTGGTGATGTGGGTGGTGCCGATGTTCTTCCCGGCGGGCAGCAGGTTGCGGGTACGGCGCGGGACGAGCGCGCCGAGCGGGATCTCGAAGGGCACGGAGCCGATGTCGATGTAGTTGTCGCCGCCGGTCGAGGGGTGCAGGTCGATGCGGTAGCTGCCGACGCCGACGGAGTCCCGGTGGCGGGTGCCGCCGGTGGGGCCGACGAGGTCGATGGCCACGTCGTGTTCGGTGACGGTCGTGACGGCCTTGATCCGGCGGGACTCGCGTACGTACGGGGCCTTGGCGAGGCCGTCCTCGGTGCCCATGACGTCGGGGCGCAGCCGCAGCCCGGGGAAGCCGGCGCCGCCGTCGGGGCGCGGGGCCTCGGTCTGGAGCCAGTACAGGACGGAGAGCGACAACTGCCTGGCCTCGCGCAGGGCTTCGGCGGTGGTCTGTTCCCCGGCGCCGATCAGCGGCTTGAGCCAGTAGTCGTTGAGCGGCCAGTTGACGAGGGTGATGTCGGAGTCGAAGGCGCCGTCCTGGTGCAGTCCGCGCGCGAGGATGCGGCGGAAGCCGAAGAGTTCCTTGTCCCCGGCGTCGGCGGACTGGTCGGCGCTGACGGCGAGCGGGTCGACGTCCGGGTTCGGTACGAAGGTACGGGGTACCGCCTCCAGGCTGCGCGGGTCGGGGGCGAGGAAGCCGAGCAGCGGGCCGGGCCAGAACTCCGGGGTGTAGCCGCGCCAGAAGTCGTAGTCGGCGGGCTTCTCGATCGTGTGGTCCTCGCCCTCGTGGTGGGAGAGCGCGAAGCAGAAGGTGATGCCCTGCTGGTTGAGCGGGTCGGGCTGCTCGGGGGCGTGCGGTTCGCCGAACTCGTCGCGGCACTCGGCGCCGAGCACGTGCTCGACCCCGGCCAGTTCCAGGAGTTCGCCGGTCTCGGTGGCGTCGAGGACGTACGGGGCGGTGAAGGTGCGGCGGCCACCGCCGCGCAGGTCCTCCAGGGTGACGGACCGTACGGTGTGGCCCTCGGTCTCGGCGGCCACCGGGCGGTGCTCGGTGAGCAGGGTGAGTCGGCCGGCGGAGCGGTGCGGGGCGAGCAGACCCTCCAACGCGGCGAGCGCGACGCGGGGTTCGGCGCACAGCTTGCTGACGCGGCCGGCGCCGGGGTTGAGTCCGGGCAGGGCGGCGGCCTCGGCGCGCAGCGGGTACCAGTCGCGGTAGTAGCCGCGGATGGCCTCGCGCAGCGCGCGGTAGGAGGCGGTGACGCCGAACTGCTCGACCCAGGGGTGCTCGTCCGGCGGGACGGCCTGGGAGGTGAGCTGGCCCCCGATCCAGTCGGTCTCCTCGGTGAGGACGACCGTGCGGCCGGCGCGGCAGGCGGCCAGGGCGGCGGCGACCCCGCCGAGTCCGCCGCCGACGACGAGGATGTCAGGTTGGCTGGTCACGGTTCTCCTTGTGATGCTCTGTGATGCGCGTGACGCGGGTGACGTGGGTGGTGCGGGTGGTGCGGTCGTACGGGCGTGGGGGTCAGGCGCTGTGGGGCGGGGGACCGGCCGTGGCACCGGTCCTGAAGGGGCAGGCCACGAGGGGCTCGTCCGCCTCCTCCCCCGCGACCAGTGCGGCGAGCAGCCGGACGGCGGCGGCGCCGAGTTGGGGGCGGGGGATGTCGAACCCGGTGGGGACCGGCCCGGCCGCGAGATCGGCGGGCGGGCTGCCGAGCAGGGCGAGGCTCAGCTCGCGGGGGCAGTCGAGGCCGGCCCCGTCGACGGCGGTGCGCAGGGCCCGCCACGGGCCGCCGCTGTCGGTCTCCTCGGCGACCAGCGCGGTCACCCCGTCGTCGAGCCAGGCCCGCAGCCGCTCGGGCGGGAGCGCGCGCACGGGGTCCGCGGTGCGGAAGACCGCGCCGGGGCCGGCGGGCAGGCCGGCCGCCTCCAGCCCTTTGAGGAAGCCGTGTTCACGATCGGTGGAGGCGGGCGCGTCGTCGTCCTCGCGGACGAGCACGATGCGCCGGTGCCCGAGCGCGGCGAGCCGGGTGACGACCTCGTGGCTGGCGCTCACGTAGTCGGCACCGACCCAGGCCAGGCCCTCCAGTTCGTCCCTGCGGCCCACGTGCACGAGGGGGAAGCCGTCTCCGACCAGGCGCCGCAGTTCCTCGGTGGGCACGTGCCGCCCCAGGAAGAGGCAGCCGTCGGCGAGCCGGACCCGGCTCAGCGCGTCCGGTCCTGCGGCCCCCGCGCCACCGGTGCTGGAGCCGGTGAAGAGCACGAGGTCGTAGCCGCGGGCGGCCGCCTCCCGCTCCACGCCCACCAGGAAGGGGTAGTACGAGTGCTGCACGTCCGTGGGGAAGGTCGCGGTGAAGCTGAAGACGCCGAGCAGGTCGTTGCGCGCGGCGGCGAGCCTGCGGGCCGCCGGATCGGGTACGTAACCGAGACTGCGGGCCGCGTCGAGCACCTTCTGCCGCGTCTCCGGCGAGATCGCGGCGCCCTGCTTCTTGCCGCCGAGCACGAGCGAGACCGTGGCCTGCGAGACCCCGGCCAGCCGGGCCACCTCGGCCTGGCGAGGCCGTGAGGTACGGCCCGGGGGCGTGGCGGCCCGTCCTGGCTTGGCCCGCTTGCGTGGTTGCTCCACCGGCACTCCTTCTCGGCCCGACTCCGGCGCGTTAATGCGCATTAGTAATGCGCATTAACTGCGTACTCTGGGCCTCGGCCCAGCTCACGTCAAGAGGGTGGACCGGAAGTGTTCCCCGGGCGCCCGGCGTTCGCCTCCCCACCCGGCAACTCCCCTCCCCGCTTCAGGACTTCGGCGTGCTGCCCGGTTGACGGATTGACGGCACCCCTCGCTGGGCAATGAGCAGAGGAATCTCCTGTCATGAGCACGACTAACTCTTCGCAAGGAGGCCGACCATGCACGTTCGCACGGTGACCGGCGGGCTCGCCGCCGCTGTGGCGGTGACGTTCTCCCTGATGGGTGGCCAGGCATCGGCTGCTCCGTCCGCGGCCTCGGACAGCACCTCGGCCGCGCGTGTCGTCACCTACGACGCCAGCGGTTCCGCGGAGTTCAGGTCCGCGGTCGACCGGGGCGCGGCGATCTGGAACGAGAGTGTCGACGCGGTCGAACTGCGGCCCGTCACGGCCGGCCAGCGGGCCAACATACGGGTCCTGGCGGACAACGGCTGGCCACGCGCCATCACCACGTCCCTGGGCAACGGAACCGTCTACATCGGACGGCAGGCCGTGACGGAGGGGCACAACACGATCCGCATCTCCTCCCACGAACTGGGCCACATCCTGGGCCTGCCGGACCGCAAGCCCGGTCCCTGCTCCAGCCTGATGTCCGGGTCCAGCGCGGGAACCACATGCACGAACCCCTACCCCGACACGGCCGAGAAGGCGGAGGTCGAGGGCAACTTCGGCGGCGCCCTCGCCCCGACGGCCGGAGCGGTGCAGTTCCCCGTCACGACCGTGGACTGAGCCCCGGCCGGGCCCGGCGGGTCCCCGGGCGGCGGATCCGCCGCCCTCTGCTCGGCGATGATGTGTTGCACCACGGCGTCCAAGTCCGCACTGCTGCGGTCGTTCAATGTGTAGTCTGCA
>NZ_JBFBJB010000072.1:0-44498 GCF_040685895.1 Streptomyces sp. NPDC088124
TATCCGGTAGCACCACGAGAGCGGAACCAACCGGTCGGAATATGACCAGTCGGTTCACAGCGTCCTCGCTGTGTTTACTACAAAGGAACCTCAACCCACCGGAACAATCCGGGAGGTCGGGGTATCAACATATCTGGCGTTGACTTTTGGCACGCTGTTGAGTTCTCAAGGAACGGACGCTTCCTTCGTACTCACCCTCTCGGGCTTTCCTCCGGGCGCTTCCCTTCAGTGTTTCGTTCTTGCGTTTCCGACTCTATCAGATTCATTTGGCGGTGTTTCCCGCTTCCAGAATTCTGATGGCCTTTGGATTGGCCCTTTGCCTTTCGGCTGTTCACTACTTTAACCGAATCCCCGCCCGGCTCATAATCGAGTCGTCGGGTACAGAATTTCGGCATGCCGAAACTCAGACCCCTAAGGGCTTGATCGTGATGTAGTGGGTGGCCGCTGCGGAGGCTGCTGAACAGCAGGCTCCGTTGAAAGCGGCTCGGGCTACGTTAGGCGGGTGGACCGGCCGAGTCAAGTTCGTCGGCGGCGTGGTGCGTGGGCCCGGTAAGGGCTGACGGAAGGGTCGCCGTCGATCCAGAAGCGCCAGGGGTGGGTCGCACCGTCGCCGCCCACTCCCGTACGCGGGCCGCTGCGGACCTGGGCTTTGGTGACCGGGGTGCCGGTGAGCATCGACAGCGGATGGCCCGGGCCCGCGCAGACGTCGGTGCCGTTGAGGTCCCGGTCCACGTTCAGGGCGGTGGCCAGACGGGCCGGGCCTTTGGCCAGTTCTCTGTCGTTGCGGGCCGAGAGTCGACGTTTACGGGCCAGCTCCGCGCCCACGCCGATCTCGCCGGCCCGGAGCAGTACCCCGTTCGGCCGGCCCTCCGGCCCGCACACCAGGTTGAGGCAGTGCCACATCCCGTAGGTGAAGTAGACGTACGCGTGGCCGGGCGGGCCGAACATCACGTCGTTCCGGGGCGTGCGGCCCCGGAAGGCGTGCGAGCCCGGGTCCAACTCGCCCGCGTACGCCTCCACTTCGGTGAGGCGGAGTTCGATGGGGCCGTCGGCCGTCTCCCGTACGAGCGTGCGGCCCAGGAGGTCGGGCGCGACCTCCAGGACCGGCCGGTCGAAGAAGTCCCTGGGCAACGGCATACGGTCGGGGCTCGCCATCATGGCGTCCGAGCGTACCGGGGAACCGTCCGTGGCCGGAGCGCGTATGTAGGGGGCAGGGACCCCGAGGGACTTAGTAGGAGTGAGACATGGGCTTCAAGAAGCTGCTGGCGAG
Source organism: Streptomyces sp. NPDC088124 (assembly GCF_040685895.1). Taxonomy (NCBI): domain Bacteria; kingdom Bacillati; phylum Actinomycetota; class Actinomycetes; order Kitasatosporales; family Streptomycetaceae; genus Streptomyces; species Streptomyces sp. NPDC088124. The sequence continues at coordinate 1,271 of NZ_JBFBJB010000072.1, forward strand.
CCTGGGCGCCGGCGGGGCGACGGTCGAGACCGAGCTGATCGAGTCGAACGTGGTGCCCGGCGGGGTGGTGCAGGGTGAGGTGCGGCTCGAAGGCGGCTCCGTGAACCAGCGGATCCAGGGGCTCAGCGTCGGGCTCCAGGCGCGGGTCGAGGTGGAGGGGAACGAACAGGAGACCGTGCAGAACATCGAGTTCACCCGGCAGAGCATCGGGGGCGCCTTCGAGATAGAGGCGGGGGCGGTGCACGTGGTGCCGTTCGGTCTGGAGATCCCCTGGGAGACGCCGGTCACGACCATCGAGGGACAGCCGCTGCGCGGCATGAACATCGGGGTGACCACGGACCTGGACATCGCGCGGGCGCTGGACAACAGCGACCTCGACCCGATCAACGTCCACCCTCTCCCGGCGCAGCAGGCCATCCTGGACGCCTTCGTCCGTCTCGGTTTCCGCTTCAAGAGCGCGGACATGGAGAAGGGGCACATCCACGGGACGCGGCAGCGGCTGCCGTTCTACCAGGAGATCGAGTTCTTCGCGCCTCAGCAGTACCGGGGGCTGAACCAGGTCGAGCTGACCTTCGTCGCGGACGACCGTGAGATGGACGTGATCCTGGAGATGGACAAGAAGCCGGGGCTGTTCACCGAGGGCAGCGACTCGTTCCGCTCGTTCCAGGTGGGGCTGGGCGACTTCCAGGGCACGGACTGGGCCGCGTATCTCAACCAGTGGCTCGCCGAGGTCGGTGGCCGTCGTAACTGGTTCTGAGGGGAGCCTCTAGGCTCGGTCCTCCGGCGGCCGACGTCCGACATCGGCGGCCGGCACAGGACAGACGAACAGTTGACAGGCCAGAGCTGACATCCGGAGGTTCAGACGTGACCGAGGCGACGAGGGCCCCACTCCCCCATGACTTCCATCCGCGAGTGCCGTCCTTCACCGTGGTGAGCGACGATGTCGCGCCGGGGGCGGTTCTGAAGGACGCCCAGGTCCAGGCCGCCGGGAACACCTCGCCGCAGCTGCGGTGGGAGGGGTTCCCGGCGGGGACCGGAAGCTTCGCCGTGACGTGCTTCGATCCCGACGCGCCGACCGGCAGCGGGTTCTGGCACTGGGTGGTCTTCGATATCCCGGCGTCGGTCACGGAGCTTCCGGTGGGCGCGGGCAGCGGCTCGTTCGAGGGGCTGCCCGCGGGGGCCGTACAGGCGCGGAACGACTACGGGTCGAAGGACTTCGGCGGTGCGGCGCCGCCGCCCGGGGACCCGGCGCACCGCTACGTGTTCACGGTGTACGCGGTGGACAGCGAGCGGCTCGGTCCCGACAGTGACGCCACTCCCGCGGTCGTCGGGTTCAATCTGCGCTTCCACACGCTGGCGCGCGCCCAGCTCATCGGGGAGTACGCGGCTCCCGCGGGGAGCTGACCGTTTCCTTTTTGTTTGCCCTGCCCTGGTCTTGGAGAGATCAGGGCAGGGCATTTTTTATTGTGTTGTCCCTCTCGGCGCGCCCGGCCAGAGTTGATCCGAGCCCGCAGCCTTGTCAGCCATGTCAGGGGCCGGGCGGCGAAACACGGGAGGTGGGCGGGATGCGGGACACGTTGGTACTGAATGCGAGCTTCGAGCCGCTGTCGACGGTGACACTCAACCGTGCGGTGGTGCTGGTGCTGCAGGACAAGGCCGTCGTCGAGCAGGCCCATCCCGGTCTCCGTGTGCGGGCCGCCGCCGTGGAGCTTCCGGTGCCCCGGGTGATCCGGCTGTGCCGGTATGTCCGGGTGCCCTTCCGAAGACAGGCTCCGTGGTCGAGGCGTGGGGTCCTGATACGGGACCAGCACCGGTGCGCGTACTGCGGCCGGCGCGCGACGACGGTGGACCATGTGGTGCCGCGGTCCCGGGGAGGCGCGGACAGCTGGCTGAATACGGTGGCTTCGTGCGCCGAGGACAACCACCGCAAGGCGGACCGGACGCCGGACCAGGCGGGGATGCCGCTGCTGCGGGCGCCGTTCGTGCCGTCCCCGGCGGAGGCGATGCTGCTGTCGCTGCGGGCCGGTGAGCGTTCCGAGCTGCCGCAGTGGCTCGCGGGAGTTCCGGCGCAGCCCGCCGCGTGACCCTCAGCCGTACGGGCCGGCCCCTCAGCCGTACCGGTGGATGAGGAGCTGGACGATGGCGACGACGCCGACCGTCACGACCAGCGCGCGCAGGGCGGCGGGCGGCAGCTTGCGGCCGAACCTGGCCCCGAGCTGGCCGCCGACGGTCGAGCCGGCCGCGATGAGGGCGACCGCCGTCCAGTCGAACTCCGCGACGAAGAGGAAGAAGAGCGCGGCGACGCTGTTGACAATGGCGGCGAGGATGTTCTTGACGGCGTTGAGGCGTTGCAGGGTGTCGTCGAGCAGCATGCCCATCAGGGCGACGTAGATGATCCCCTGGGCCGCGGTGAAGTAGCCGCCGTAGACGCTGGCGAGCAGCAGTCCGGTGAAGAGGAGCGGGCCGCCGTCGGGTCCCGCGCTGATGCCTTTGCGTGCGCGGCGGGCCTGGACGGCGCGGGCGAGCCGGGGCTGGAGGATCACGAGGACGAGGGCGAGGGTGACCAGGACGGGCACGATCGTCTCGAAGGCCGTGGACGGCAGGACCAGCAGCAGGGTGGCGCCGGTGAATCCGCCGATGACCGCGGCGACGCCGAGGCGCAGGACGCGGGGGCGCTGGCCGGTGAGTTCGGCGCGGTAGCCGATGGCTCCGCTGATCGAGCCCGGTATCAGGCCGAGGGCGTTGGAGACGGTCGCCGTGACCGGGGGGAGTCCTGTCGCCAGCAGGACGGGGAAGGTGATGAGCGTGCCGGAGCCTACGACGGTATTGATGGCGCCCGCGCTGATGCCCGCCACGAGTACGGCGAGCATCTCCCAGATGGTCACGGTGTGGTGCCTTTCGTGCTGATCGGTGCCGGATGCACCGACCACCGATCATGCACGAAGGGCGGGGGCGGTCAGTCGAGCGGGGTGTCCTGCCTGCGCTCCTTGCCGGTGTTGAAGCCGGGCATGCCGCCGCCGAGGTTGTCGAAGGCGCCGCTGAGCCCCTTGAGCGCGTCGCCGATCTCGCTGGGCACGATCCAGAGCTTGTTGGCGTCGCCCTCGGCGATCTTGGGGAGCATCTGGAGGTACTGGTAGGCCAGGAGCTTCTGGTCGGGGTCGCCCGCGTGGATGGATTCGAAGACCGTACGGATGGCCTGGGCCTCACCCTCGGCACGCAGGGCGGCGGCCTTGGCCTCACCTTCGGCGCGCAGGATCGCGGACTGCTTCTCGCCCTCCGCGGTGAGGATCTGCGACTGGCGGATACCTTCGGCGGTGAGGATCGCGGCGCGCTTGTCACGGTCGGCGCGCATCTGCTTCTCCATCGAGTCCTGGATGGAGGTGGGCGGTTCGATGGCCTTCAGCTCGACGCGGTTGACGCGGATGCCCCACTTGCCGGTGGCCTCGTCGAGGACGCCGCGCAGGGCCGCGTTGATCTCCTCGCGGGAGGTGAGGGTGCGCTCCAGGTCCATGCCACCGATGATGTTGCGGAGGGTGGTGACGGTGAGCTGCTCGATCGCCTGGATGTAGCTGGCGACTTCGTACGTGGCGGCGCGGGCGTCGGTGACCTGGTAGTAGATGACCGTGTCGATGTTGACGACCAGGTTGTCCTGGGTGATCACCGGCTGGGGCGGGAAGGGGACGACCTGTTCACGGAGGTCGATCCGGTTACGGATCGAGTCTATGAACGGGACCACGATGTTCAGGCCCGCGTTGAGGGTGCGTGTGTAGCGGCCGAACCGCTCGACGATGGCGGCGCTCGCCTGCGGGATGACCTGGATCGTCTTGATCAGGGCGATGAATACAAGCACCACCAGGATGACCAGGACGATGATGATTGATGGCATCGCGTTTCTCGGGCCCTTCTCTGCCGGATGTTCCGATGATCCAGTTTCTCAGACCGGCGGCGAACGTGCTGACCGTTCCGCCGGGTTGAGTCACCTGACTGTCACGTCTCGTTGTCGTGGGTGGCCGGCGTACGGGCGTCGGCCGCCGTGGGTGGCTGTCGTGGCCGCTACATGACGACGGCTGTCGCTCCGTCGATCTCGACCACGTCGACCTGTTGGCCGGGTTCGAACGAGGTGGCCTCGTCGTAGGCGCGCGCGGACCACACCTCGCCGGCCAGCTTGATCCGGCCGCCTCTGCCGTCCACCCGTTCCAGGACGAGGGCCTGACGGCCTTTCAGCGCGTCGATGCCGGTGGCCGATCCGGGGGCCGCCGCGGCGCGCTGCCGGGCCGCGAACGGGCGTACGACGGCGATGAGCGCCACGGACACCACGACGAAGACGAGGACTTGGACCACCACTCCGCCACCGAGGGCCGCGGTGATCGCGCCGGCGACCGCACCGGCGGAGAACATGCCGAACTCGGGCATCGCCGTGATGACGAGGGGAATGCCCAGTCCTACGGCGCCGATCAGCCACCACACCCACGCGTCGATTTCCACATGGTCATGGTAGGGGCGCGGGTCCCTGTCCCGACAGGGGTGATATCGGGTCAGAAGGCCACCGATATGACGGAGGATCAGCCGAGCGGCAGTCCGTGCGCCGTCCAGCGGTCACCGGCGCGCTCGACGACGAGCGGGAGTCCGAAGCAGAGGGAGAGGTTGCGGGAGGTCAGCTCGGTCTCCATGGGCCCGGCGGCGAGCACCTTGCCCTGGCGGATCATGAGGACGTGGGTGAAGCCGGGGGCGATCTCCTCGACGTGGTGGGTCACCATGATCATGGAGGGGGCGTACGGGTCGCGGGCGAGGCGGCCGAGGCGGCGTACGAGATCCTCGCGTCCCCCGAGGTCGAGGCCGGCCGCGGGCTCGTCGAGGAGGAGGAGTTCGGGGTCGGTCATCATCGCGCGGGCGATGAGGGTGCGCTTGCGCTCGCCCTCGGAGAGGGTGCCGAACCTGCGGTCCAGGTAGTCGGTCATGCCGAGCCGGTCGAGGAAGGCGCGGGCGCGCTGCTCGTCGACCTCGTCGTAGTCCTCGTTCCAGGTGGCGGTCATGCCGTACGCGGCCGTCAGGACGGTCTCCAGGACCGTCTGGCGCTTGGGCAGCTTCTCGGCCATGGCGATGCCCGCCACGCCGATCCGCGGGCGCAGCTCGAAGACGTCGACCTTGCCGAGCCGCTCGCCGAGGATCCGGACCTGGCCCTTGGTCGGGAAGAGATAGCTGGAGGCGAGGTTGAGCAGGGTGGTCTTGCCGGCGCCGTTGGGGCCGAGGATGACCCAGCGCTCCCCCTCCTTGACCGACCAGGAGACATCGTCCACCAGAGCGCGTCCGTCGCGGACCACGGTTACGTCCACCAGCTCCAGTACATCGCTCATGAGCGCGTTGTCTCCCCATGCAATCGTCTTGAGGTTTCGGGTGCGCCTGTAGACGCGGACCCCCAGGGAAAACCTACGCCACCGGTCGAGTGGTCCGGCCGTGAGGTCCGTTCCCTAGGCTGGGGCCATGCTTTCGCAACCACGCTCAGGACTGCTGGCCTCATGGGGAAATGCCCTGTTGGCCGGATTCGTATCGCCGGACGACGCGGTGCTCGCCGTGGTCGGCGAGGACGCGCTGCACCGGGTGGAGGGGCTGCCGGGCGAGCCGGGACCCGTGGGGCTGACGCTGGCGCTGGGGCGGCTGCGGGCGCTGGGGGTGACCGGTTACCGGGTCGCGCTGCCCGCGCCGGGGCATCCGCTGGGTCTGTGCGGTCCGCCGGAGTTCAATGCCCGCGCCCTGGAGGCGGAGGAGGCCGTGATCGCCGTGGGGGCGCCGTACGGGCTGGTGCCCGAGGTGTCCGCGGTGGGCCCCGAGGGCGACCGTCATGTCGAGGTCCTCTGGCACTGTCTGCCCGTACGGGAGGCGCCGCCGGCGGACGTGCCCTCGCTCGGGGAGGCGGAGCGGGAGCTGGCGGAGGCGCTGCGGGAGGCGGCGGAGGTGCTGTCCGGGCTGGACGTGGCGGCGTCGGGGCCGGTGGCCGAGGCGATCGTGGACGCGTACCGGGCGCGGGCCGAGGCGGGGCGTGAGGTGCTGGCCCCGGGCTATCCGCAGCGGGCGGTGCGGGTGCTGGAGCAGGCGCAGCGGGTGGGGCTGATGATCGAGCTGGCGTACGAGCACGGGCACGGGGGCGCGGTGAGCGCGTCGGAGATGGCGGCGCGGGGGGAGGCGCTGCGGCCGGTGGAGCGGTTCGCGCGGCGGGCGCGGGTGGCGGCGTACAACGCGTATGTGGAGGAGCGGGAGCGGAACGGTCCCGGGGCGGGGGTCTGACGCCTCCGGTCTGCTGAGCGGCGCGCAGGCGGCCCTGTCGCGCGGGCGCGCTGGCTCGCGCGAGAGCTGTCGGAGCGAGTTCGGGCGCGGCCCGTGTGCGGGAGCCACGGGCGGGAGCCGGGCGCGCGGAAGGCCGCCGCCCGGTGCGGCGCCTCGCGGCGGCGCTCCGGGCGGCGGCCCGTGACCCACTGGGGTCAGTGGTTGACCGCGTGGTTGCCGAACGCCGGGTTCAGCAGGCCGATCACGGTGAGCGTGTTACCGCTCACATTCACCGGGACGTGCACCGGGACCTGGACGGCGTTGCCGGAGCCGACACCCGGGGAGTGCTGGGCCACGCCGTTGGCGTGGGCGCCGCCCTCGGTGGCGAACGCGGCACCGGCGGAGGCGCCCGCGGCGAGACCGGCGGTGACGAGGACCAGGGCGGCCTTCTTGGCAACCTTCATGGGGTGTTCCTTAATCGCGTGATCAACAGCCGCGGCGGTATGCGGCGGCACGCCATGGAGAACGCGCGGTCGGCACCCAGGATGCGCCGTGTGGGTGACATACACCCGACAGTATGAATCTCGGATCGGAAGATGACCCTCCGGTTCGTGCCGGTCCCGGCGCCGCGCGCCGTCGTATCAGCCGGTCACCTCAGCCGGTCACCCCATGGCGTACGGCCCACAGCGCAGCCTGCGTACGGTCCGACAGGTCGAGCTTCATCAGGATGTTCGAGACATGCGTCTTGACCGTCTTCTCGGAGAGCACCAGCGCGCGGGCGATCTCCCGGTTGGAACGCCCGTCGGCGATCAGGGTGAGCACCTCGCGCTCCCGTTCGGTGAGCGAGGTCCCCCTGCCCTGGCCCGCCGCCGGGTCGTCCTGGGCCAGCAGCGCACCCGCCACTTCGGGCTGGAGCAGTACGTGCCCGGCGTGGACGGAGCGGATGGCGCCGGCCAGCGCCTCCGGGTCGATGTCCTTGTAGACGTAGCCCGAGGCCCCGGCGCGCAGCGCGGGGACGACGGTGCGCTGCTCGGTGAAGCTGGTGACGATCAGCACCCGGGCCGGGTTGCCCAGGTCGCGGAGCTTGCGCAGCGCCTCGATCCCGTCGGCGCCCGGCATCTTGATGTCCATCAGGACGACATCGGGGCGCAGCTCCTCGGTGCGGGCGACGCCCTCGGCCCCGTCCGCCGCCTCCCCCACGACCTCGATGTCGGGCTGGATCTCCAGGAACGTGCGCAGCCCGCGCCGTACCACCTGGTGATCGTCGACCAGCAGTACCCGGATCGCCCGCCCGGCACCCGGCACCGGCCCTCCTTCGAAGCGCTGCCCGCCGCCCTCGCGCTCTTCAGCCACCGGGCACCTCCATCTCGATCGTGGTGCCCTGTCCGGGCGCCGATCGCACCCGGAGTCTGCCGCCGACGCCGCTCGCCCGGTCACGCATCGAGACCAGTCCGAGGTGGCGTCCGGCCCTGCGGACCGCGCGGGGCTCGAAGCCCTTGCCGTTGTCCGTGACGCTGAGGACCGCGCCCTGGGCGCGGCGGGCGAGGGTGACGTCGACGCGGTCGCCCCCGGAGTGGCGCAGCGCGTTGTGCAGCGCCTCCTGGGCCACCCGCAGCAGCGCCTCCTCCTGGGCGGCGGGCAGCGCCCGTACCGCGGAGCTGTCGAAGGTGACCCTGGCCGAGTGGGCGCGGTCGAGCACCTGGATCTGGGTACGGAGCGTGGCGACCAGGCCGTCCTCGTCCAGGGCCGCGGGGCGCAGCTCGACCACGGCGGCGCGCAGCTCGTCGGCGGCCTCCGCGGCGAGGGCGGCGATCTGCTGGAGCTCGCCCTTGGCGCGGGCGGGGTCGCGGTCGACCAGCGCGGCGGCGGCCTGGGCGGTGAGCCGCAGGGAGAAGAGCTTCTGGCTGACGGCGTCGTGCAGCTCGTGCGCGAGCCGGGAGCGTTCCTCGACGATGGTGAGTTCGCGGCTGCGCTCGTACAGCCGGGCGTTGGTCAGGGCGATCGCGGCGTGCTGGGCGAGGATCGAGAGGAGTTCCACGTCCTCCTCGGTGAAGCCGCAGCCGTCCCCGCGGGCGGACGGTGTTCGGGGGCAGCGCTTGTTGGCGAGGAAGAGCGCGGCGATGATCTCGTCGCCGTCCCTGACCGGCAGGCCGAGGAAGTCCGACATGTCGGGGTGGGCGGAGGGCCAGCCCTCGAAGCGGGGGTCCTTCCGTACGTCGGCGAGGCGCTCGGTCTTCTGCTCGTGGAGCATCGCGGCGAGGATGCCGTGCTGGCGCGGCAGCGGGCCGATGGCCTTCCACTGTTCGTCGCTGACGCCGTCCACGACGAACTGGGCGAAGCCGCCGTGGTCGTCCGGCACACCGAGGGCCGCGTACTCGGCGTCGAGCAGTTCGCGGGCGGAGACGACGATCGTCTTCAGGACGTCGTGCACCTCCAGACGCCTGCTCATGGCGAGGAGTGCGGTGCTCACGGCCGCGAGGCCGGAGCGGGGTCGGTGGCTCATGTGGCCACCGTACCGGCGGGCCGGTACGCCGCGTATCGGACCGGGGACCGCCCGGGGCCGGGGCCTTTGGGCCTAGGACCCGGCCGCCCCGGCCTAGGGCGAACTGCCCGCGTGGGTCGGGGCCCGCGCACGAGGCGGCGGGGGCGGGAGCGTTCCTACGTTGGACGCGTCACAAGGCCCGTTCCCGGCCGCCGGTCGGCCGGTGGCCGGGAACGCCGACGCGAAGGAGCGGACATCATGCCGGTAGCGGTCATCACGGGGGCATCGAAGGGGCTGGGACGGGCGCTGGCCGAGGAGCTGGCGCGGCGCGGCTGGGATCTGGTGCTGGACGCCAGGACCGCGCGCGTACTGGAGGAGACGGCGCGGGCGGCCGGGGCGCACGGGACCCGGGTGGTGGCGCTCGCCGGGGATGTGACGGACGCCACGCACCGCGCGGAGCTGGTGGCCGCGGCGGCGGGGCTCGGCTCGCTGGACCTGGTGGTGAGCAACGCGAGCGCGCTGGGCGCGGAGCCGCTGGTACGGCTGGACGCGCTGCCGCTGACGGGGCTGCGGGCCGCGCTGGAGACGAACGTGGTGGCGGCGCTCGGGCTGGTGCAGGAGGCCCTGCCGCTGCTGCGGGCGAGCGCGACGGGCGCGGTGATCGCGGTCAGTTCGGACGCGGCGGCCGAGGCGTACGAGACCTGGGGCGGGTACGGGGCGTCCAAGGCGGCGCTGGACCACCTGGCGGCGGTACTGGCGGTCGAGGAGCCGGGGCTGCGGGTGTGGTCGGTCGACCCGGGGGACATGGGGACGGATCTGTACGCGGCGGCCGTGCCGGACGACACGGACCCGCGCCCGGCGCCCGAGGCGGTGGTGCCCGGCTTCCTGCGGCTGCTGGAGCGGCGGCCGACGAGCGGCAGGTACGCGGCGCCCGCGCTGCTGGAGGCGACGGCATGAACGGCGGAACGGGGGCGGCCATGACGGAGACAGGGACGGGCACGGCTATGAGGGAGACGGGCACGGGTACGGGGGACACAGCCGCGGCGGAGACGGGATCGGGCACGGCGCCGGGGGTCGGGGCGGGGCCGCTGGAGATACCGGACGTGCCCGAGGAGCTCTCGGCGCGGGTCCCGGCGGAGCAGCGCGGGGCGGGGCGGGACGACGTACGGCTGCTGGTGTCCCGGGGGACGCGGGTGAGCCACTACGCCTTCCGGGAGCTGCCGGGGCTGCTGCGGGCCGGGGACGTCCTGGTGGTCAACACCTCGGCGACGCTGCCCGCGGCCGTCGACGGGCGGGTCGGTCCCGATCCGGGCGGTGAGCGGGTGGTCGTGCACTTCTCGACGGTGGGTGACGACGGCAGGTGGGCGGTCGAGCTGCGGACGCCGCACGGGCACCTCGGCGCCGCGGCGGGTACCGGCGCCGGGGAGGGCACCAGGACCGGGGCGACGCTGCCTCGGCCCGGCGGGCCGGCCGGTCTGGTCGTACGGCTGCCGGGCGGCGCGGAGCTGGTGGTGGAGGAGCCGCTGGACCCGGCGGGGGTGCGGCTCTGGTGGGCGCGGGTCCTTGGCGCCGGGGTGCCGGAGCTGCTGAGCCGGCGCGGGCGGCCCATCCGGTACGGGTACACCGAGCGGGACCAGCCGCTCTCCGCGTATCAGACGGTCTTCGCGCTCCCCTCCCCCGACGGCCGCGGCTCGGCGGAGATGCCGAGCGCGGGGCGGCCCTTCACGGCGGGGCTGGTGGCGGCGCTGGTGAGCCGGGGCGTGCAGTTCGCGCCGCTGGTCCTGCACACGGGGGTGGCGTCGCCCGAGGCGCACGAGCCGCCGTACCCGGAGCGCTTCGCGGTGCCCGAGTCGACGGCCCGGCTGGTGAACGCCGCGGCGGCGGCCGGGGGCCGGGTCGTCGCGGTCGGTACGACGGCGGTGCGCGCCCTGGAGTCCGCGGCGGGCCCGGACGGGGTGGTGCGGGCGGCCGCCGGCTGGACGGACCTGGTGGTGACGCCCCGGCGCGGGGTACGGGTCGTGGACGGGCTGCTGACCGGGCTGCACGAGCCCGCCGCCTCGCATCTGCTGATGCTGGAGGCGATCGCCGGGCGGGCGGCACTGGCCCGGGGATACGCGGCGGCGCTGCGCTCCCGCTATCTCTGGCACGAGTTCGGGGACGTGCATCTCCTGCTGCCCTGAAAACGCCCCGAAATCGCTCACTCTTCGAATTGCTGGAGCAACAACCGGTCATGGCGTGGGGGGCCCGATGTGAGCCCCGGCATAGGACCCACGTCACTTACGAGCGGGATTAGTCGACGGATAAGGGCCGCGTGAGCACGGCAAAACCGGACATTGGGGCGCCTTCCCGGCGCCCCTTTGCACTATCCGGGGTCGTACGTCACACCTTTGCCAGGGCATTTTGCGGCCGCTAACAATTGCCGACGTCGCCGCCGAGATGGCTGGCCGTCCGGCCTCCGCGACTCCCGCTATTCGAAGAGGTACGTCTCTATGTTCTCGTCACGCACCCCTGGCCTCAGCCGTCTGAACAAGACCCACAAGGCCTCGATTGCCGGCGTCGCAGCCGCCGGAGCCGCGGCTCTGACGCTCACCCTCGTCCCCGGAGGCCACCACACCGCCGAGGCCAAGCCCGAGGCGCGGGTCAAGTCCTCCGCCGCCACTCAGGTGGCGTGGACGCCCACGGCCGACGGCAAGCAGACTTCGAACGTGCAGGCGGTCATCGCCAAGCAGTACACGAACTCGCTCGACAGCCAGGCCAACGTCCACAGCGTCGGCATCACGAAGTCCGACTCCGAGGCGAAGGCGAAGGCCACCGCGAAGGCGAAGGCCGAGGCGAAGGCCAAGGCCAAGGCCGCCGCCAAGGCGAAGGCCAAGGCCGAGGCGAAGAAGCGCGAGAAGACCACGTCCGCCGGCCGCTCGACCGTGCGCAAGCCGGTCTACCCGAACAACCTGGACGGCTGGATCCGCGAGTCGCTGGCCATCATGAAGAAGCACGGCATCCCGGGCTCGTACAACGGGATCCACCGCAACGTCATACGTGAGTCGAGCGGTAACCCGAACGCGATCAACCTGTGGGACATCAACGCCCAGAACGGCATCCCCTCCAAGGGACTGCTCCAGGTGATCCCGCCGACCTTCAAGACGTACCACGTCAAGGGAACGCCCAATAACATCTACGACCCGGTCTCGAACATCGTGGCCGCGTGCAACTACGCCGCGGACAAGTACGGCTCGATGGACAACGTCAACAGCGCGTACTGACCGGCGCGAGAGTGATCCGGGCGGCCGTGTGAACGGCTGAGGGCGGCACCCCCACTGCGGGGGTGCCGCCCTCCGGCATGTTCCGGCGTGCTCCGGCGCGTCACGGGCGTGCCGCGCCCGGGGGCCTCACGCCCGGCCGTGGCCGGGCGCGCCGGCCGTCACTTGCGCATGACCTCGGGCTCGTGGCGGCGCAGCAGCCGCGCGACCGCGAAGCCGCAGACGACCCCGATCAGCAGCAGGACCGAGATGTTCAGGGCCCACTGGCTCGCGGCGTGCTCCCACAGCGGGTCCAGGTTCGTCGGGTCGTTGATGTCCCACGGCGCCATCAGGTGCGAGAGGTCCAGGGTCGTGGCCGCTCCGGCGATGGCCCAGCGGGACGGCATCAGCCAGGCGAGCTGCTCCAGGCCCGGCGAGTCGTAGAGCTGGAAGAGGACGCCGGTGAACACGACCTGGACGATCGCGAACATGACGAGCAGCGGCATCGTCTTCTCGGCGGTCTTCACCAGCGAGGAGATGACCAGGCCGAACATCATCGAGGTGAAGCCGAGGGCGATCACGACCAGGCAGATCTCGACGGCGGGCGGCATGATCAGGCCCTCTTCGGGCAGCACACGGGGCGCGAAGCCGATACCGCAGATGATGACGCCCTGGAAGGCGGTGATCACACCGAGTGTGATCACCTTGGACATCAGATAGGCGGAACGGGAGAGGCCGGTGGCCCGTTCCCGTTCGTAGATCACCCTTTCCTTGATCAGTTCACGTACGGAGTTGGCCGCGCCGGAGAAGCACATGCCGACCGTGAGGATCAGCATGATCGTGCCCGCGGCGCCGTTGAACCGGGACGGCGCCTCGGGCGGCCCGAGGCCGAACTTGGCGGGGATCACGACACTGACCACCCCGAGCACGGCGGGCAGGATCAGCATCAGCCCCATGAAGCCCTTGTCGGAGGCGATCACCGAGGCGTAGCGGCGTATCAGCGTCCAGAGCTGGGAGCCCCAGCTCTGGGCCTTCGGCGGGCGCATCTGCTGGTGCGGCGGCATGGGGGCGGACTGCGGGGCGACGGCGTCGATGTCCGCGGCGTACATCTGGTAGTGCTGGGAGCCGCGCCAGCGGCCCGCCCAGTCGTAGTCGCGGTAGTTCTCGAAGGCCGAGAAGACATCCGCCCACGTGCTGTAGCCGAAGAAGTTGAGTGCTTCCTCCGGCGGGCCGAAGTACGCGACGGAGCCGCCGGGGGCCATCACGAGCAGCTTGTCGCAGATGCCCAGCTCGGCCACGGAGTGGGTGACCACCAGGACCGTACGGCCGTCGTCGGCGAGGCCGCGCAGCAGCTGCATGACATCGCGGTCCATGCCCGGGTCGAGGCCGGAGGTCGGCTCGTCCAGGAAGATCAGCGACGGCTTGGTGAGCAGTTCGAGGGCCACGGACACGCGCTTGCGCTGACCACCGGAGAGCGAGGTGATCTTCTTGTCCTTGTGGATGTCGAGCTTCAGCTCGCCCAGCACCTCGCCGATCCGGGCCTCGCGCTCGGCCTCGGCGGTGTCGCCGGGGAAGCGGAGCTTGGCCGCGTACTTGAGCGCCTTCTTGACGGTCAGCTCCTTGTGCAGGATGTCGTCCTGCGGAACGAGACCGATGCGCTGACGCAGCTCGGCGAACTGCTTGTACAGGTTCCGGTTGTCGTAGAGGACCTCGCCCTGGTCGGCGGGGCGGTAGCCGGTGAGCGCCTTGAGGAGCGTGGACTTGCCGGAGCCGGAGGGGCCGATGACCGCGATCAGCGACTTCTCGGGGACGCCGAAGGAGACGTCCTTGAGGATCTGCTTGCCGCCGTCGACCGTCACCGTGAGGTGCCGGGCGGAGAAGGAGACCTCACCGGTGTCGACGAACTCTTCGAGCCGGTCGCCGACCAGCCGGAAGGTGGAGTGACCGACGCCGACGATGTCGTTGGGGCCGAGGAGCACGGTGCCGGACTTGGCGATCGGCTGACCGTTGACGTACGTGCCGTTGTGGGATCCGAGGTCGTGGATCTCGAAGCGGCCGTCGGGGGTCGCCGTGAACTCGGCGTGGTGGCGCGAGACCTGGAGGTCGGAGACGACCAGGTCGTTCTCCAGCGCACGGCCGATGCGCATCACCCGGCCGAGGGAGAACTCGTGGAAGGTGGTCGGGCTGCGGTCCCCGTACGTGGACGGGGCCCCCGCGACGCCGCCCGCACCGCCCAGGTCCGGCCGCTGCGCCTGCTGGGGCTGGTACGCCTGCTGCCCGGGAGCCTGCGCCTGGTGCGGTACGGAGCCCTGTGGCGGTGCCTGCTGCCAGTTCTGCTGCGGCGGAGCCGCCTGCTGCTGGGCGGCCGCCCAGCCCTGCTGGGCCCCCGCCTGCTGCGGCGGAGCGCCCTGGGCGGCGGCCTGGGCGCCGTAGGCCCCGGCGCCGGCTCCGGCCGGCGCCCCCGCCGGTGCTCCCGCTGCCGCGCCGGTGAGGCTCACGCGCGGTCCGTCGTTGGCGTTGCCGAGATGGACGGCGGAGCCGGCGCCTATCTCCGACCGCTGGACGCGCTGCCCCCGCAGATAGGTGCCGTTGGTGCTGCCGTGGTCCTCAATGACCCAGCCATTGCCTCCCCAGCTGATCGTGGCGTGACGCCACGAGACCCTGGCGTCGTCGATCACGACGTCGCCCTGTGGATCGCGGCCGAGGGTGTACGACCTGGAGGGATCGAGCGTCCAGGTCCTTCCGTTCAATTCCAGTACGAGTTCCGGCACTCCATGCCCCACTTGTTGTCCCCCGAGTTTCCCCCATCGCAGGGAGTCTAGGGATGGCGAACATCGGGGGGAACTATTTCAGGCTCGCTCCTGACTTTGAAAGTCGGGCCGTGTGCAATACCGGCACAAGCGTGTAACAGCCCCACAAGGGAGGCCTGTCGGGGGAGAACAAAGACCCACGGAAAGCAACAAGACCGGCAAACCACGGCTCCGGCCGGGGCGCCGGGAGGGTTGTCCGGGGCCGTGCCGGAGCACACTGGACGGCATCGGACCGGTTGGGGGCGATATAAACCGTCGTTTTCTCGCCAATCGAAGACCGGCCCGGGGACCGTAGCGGAGTCAGGTAATCCGGTACGTCGGGTACTTCCCGGGCACCGGAGGGTGCGCGGGAGGCACCAGGGAGTGCCCGGGAGGCCGGGGCGCACCGTATCCGCTGGTCATCCCCGCCCTCGCCGGGTGATCGCTGTCCGGTACGCGGGACGGTTGGCCGGTTTCCGCGCCCCGCCCGATACGGTGGAACCACCATGAGCGCAACTCAGCCCCGTCTGAACTCCGACGTCCCGACCCTCCTCGTCAAGATCTTCGGAAAAGACCGCCCGGGGATCACCGCCGGGCTCTTCGACACCCTCGCCGCCTTCTCCGTCGACGTGATCGACATCGAGCAGGTCGTCACCCGTGGCCGTATCGTCCTGTGCGCGCTCGTCACCGCGCCGACCGCGGGCGGTGCCACCGAGGGCGAGCTGCGGGCCACCGTGCACAGTTGGACCGAATCCCTCAAACTACAGGCCGAGATCATCTCCGGCACGGGCGACAACCGCCCGCGCGGCAGCGGCCGTTCGCATGTCACCGTCCTCGGCAACCCGCTGACCGCCGAGTCGACGGCGGCCATAGCCGCCAGCATCACCGCGACCGGCGGCAACATCGACCGGATCTTCCGGCTCGCGAAGTACCCGGTCACGGCGGTCGAGTTCGCCGTGTCCGGGGTGGAGACCGAACCGCTGCGGACCGCGCTCGCCACCGAGGCGGCCGGGATCGGGGTGGATGTCGCCGTCGTCTCGGCCGGGCTGCACCGCCGGGCCCAGCGGCTGGTGGTGATGGATGTGGACTCGACCCTGATCCAGGACGAGGTCATCGAGCTGTTCGCGGCGCACGCGGGCTGCGAGGCCGAGGTCGCCGCGGTGACCGCCAGGGCCATGCTCGGGGAGCTGGACTTCGAGGAGTCCCTGCACGCCCGGGTCGCCCTGCTCGCCGGGCTCGACGCGTCGGTGGTGGAGAAGGTACGGGCCGAGGTACGGCTCACCCCCGGCGCCCGCACCCTGGTCCGTACGCTCAAGCGGCTCGGCTACCAGGTGGGGGTGGTCTCCGGCGGATTCACCCAGGTCACCGATGCCCTCCAGGGACAGCTCGGCCTGGATTTCGCCGCCGCCAACACCCTGGAGATCGTGGACGGGAAGCTCACGGGACGGGTCGTGGGCGAGATCGTCGACCGGGAGGGCAAGGCCCGGCTGCTGCGCAGGTTCGCGTCCGAGGCCGGGGTGCCGCTGGCGCAGACGGTCGCCATCGGGGACGGCGCGAACGACCTCGACATGCTGAACGCGGCGGGCCTGGGCGTGGCCTTCAACGCCAAGCCGGTGGTCCGGGAGGCCGCGCACACGGCGGTGAACGTACCGTTCCTGGACACCGTGCTGTATCTGCTCGGCATCACCCGCGAGGAGGTCGAGATCGCGGACTGCGAGGACGGCCTCAACGAACCTGTCATACCGGTCGAGCCGGGTCCGCGGAGCGGCCTGACCGACTGAGTCGACGGCCGCGCGAGGCCGGACAAACCGGATGGACCGGAAAGAGACGAAGGTCGAGGGCCCCGGTACGGAGTCGGCGTACGCGCCGGCCTCCGCGCCGGGGCCCTCCCCTTCGCCGCGCGCAGCCCGGCCCACGTACGACCTGGTCGGTGTACGGCTTGCCCGGCCCGCGTACGCCTGCCCCTGCCGTACGGCCGGAATCAGACGCGCACAAGTCGCGGCTCAATCGCGGATCAATCGCGCGGCGTCCAGAACTCGGTGAGCGTCGCCACGCCGTGCTCCACCGACTTCCAGGTGCCGTCGAAGGTGAGGACCGCGAAGGCCGCGGTGGGGAACGCGCTCCTGTTCATCCGCGTGAGCGCGTCGCCCTCCGTCCGGCCCGCGAGCGCGTCGGCGAGGGCGTGCGTGCCGGGGTTGTGCCCGACGAGGAGGAGGTCGCGCACCTCGTCGGGGGTTTCGTTGACCACAGCGATCAACTCACCGAGGGCGGCGTCGTACAGCCGGTCCTCGTAGACGGTCCTGGGGCGCTGCGGCAGCTCCGCCACGGCGAGCTTCCAGGTCTCTCGCGTTCTGACCGCGGTCGAGCAGAGGGCCAGATCGAAGGCGATGCCCGTCTCGGCCAGCCTGCGGCCGGCGATGGGCGCATCCGCACGGCCCCGGTCGGCGAGCGGCCTGTCGTGGTCGGCCACGTCCGGCCAGTCGGCCTTCGCGTGCCGGAGGAGGACGATCCTGCGGGGTGTTTCGACGCTCATGCTTCCCAGCTTCGCATGAAATGAGCCAGCGGGCGCAGGGTGTTGACGTGCTCACCCGGCACGGGTGAACGGCGCCGTCACCGCTGACCGGTACTACCGGGCCAGCGTCAGATGCAGCTGTTCCAGGATCCGGCCGACCGTGGGGTCGGCGGGCACGGCATGCGCCTGGGCGGGATCCGCCACCAGCAGGAACAGGACCACGAAGGCTATGGAGGGCAGGGCGACCGACCACCACGGCAGCCGCGTTTCGACGCCGCCGGAGGGAAGCGGGGAGTGGGACCGGGAGTGGGTACGGGCCGGCATGGCCGCCTCCGGGAGTCGGTGATTCGGGTCGGTGATCCGCGATGCCTCCACGCTACGGACCGGCGGGCCCGGCTCCCATCCGGTGACCCACCCACTTGACCCTGACCCACGCCCCCTAGGGGATGGGGGGACAACCCCACCCCGACCGGCCCGCGGGCAGGGAGCGAGGGCCGACGGGGCGGCGGTCAGGGGCTGGCGATGGTCGCGACGATGCTGATGATCACCATGATGCCGATGATCGTGCCGAAGACGAGCAGCAGTTTCCGCTGCCCGTTCTGGGGGTTCGGGTCAAGGACTGGCATGCGCTCAGTCTCGCATCCGCGTCTCGTCCTCGATCGTCCGGTCCCGCCCCGCGATGACGCCCATCACCATCTGCGGCACGAGGAACCCCGCCATCAGCGCGATCGGCAGCCCCCAGCCGCCGGAGTGCTGGTACAGGACGCCCACCAGTACGGGGCCCGGGATGGAGATCAGATAGCCGGTGCTCTGGGCGAAGGCCGAGAGGCGCGCGACACCGGCGCCCGTCCTGGACCGCAGGCCGATCATGGTGAGGGCCAGCGGGAAGGAGCAGTTCGAGATGCCCAGCAGCACGGCCCACAGCCACGCTCCGCCGGCCGGCGCGACGTACAGCCCGGCGAAGGCGGTCAGCCCGCAGAGCCCCAGGGCGACGACGATCGGCCCCTGACTGCTCATCCGGGTCGCCACCCGCGGGATCACGAAGGCCAGCGGCACGCCCATCGCCATGATCACGGCGAGCAGCAGCCCCGCCGTGGACGCCGGGACCCCGGCGTCCCGGAAGACCTGCGGCATCCAGCCCATGGTGATGTACGCGCCGGTGGCCTGGAGGCCGAAGAAGCAGGCCAGGGCCCACGCCGTACGGCTGCGCCCGAGCCCGGGACCGGACCCGCCACCGCCCGGAGCCATCGAGGCGGTGCCGGCCGGAGCCGCGTCCCCGCCCGGGGCGCGGTCGCGGGCCAGGGCGGTCCACGGCAGTACGGCCGCGGCGGCGAGCACCGCCCAGACGCCCAGCCCCGTACGCCAACTGCCGCCCAGCGCCTCGGTCATCGGGACGGTCACCGCGGCCGCCGTGGCGGTGCCGAGCGCCAGCGCCATGGAGTACAGGCCGGTCATGGTGCCGACCCGGTCCGGGAAGTGGCGCTTGACGATCACCGGCATCAGCACGTTGCTGACGGCGATCCCCATGAGGGCGAAGGCGCTGGCGGCGAGGAAGCCGGCCGTACCGCCGGCGAACGGCCGGAGCGCCACTCCGGCGGCGATCGCCACCATCCCGGCGAGCACGACGGCGCCGGGGCCGAAGCGGCGCGCCAGCCGGGGCGCGGCGAAGCCGAAGGCGGCGAAGCAGAGCGGCGGTACGGAGGTGAGGACCCCCGCGAGGGTGCCGCTCATCTGCAGTCCGTCCCGCACCTCTTCCAGGAGGGCGCCGAGGCTGGTGATGGCGGGGCGGAGGTTGAGGGCGGCGAGGACGAGCCCTGCCATGAGAAGCCGTGTACGCCACTGCGAGTGCTTCGGAAGCTCGGGGAGCGGCGCGCTCATGGCGACGCCCGGGGCTTTCGCCGGTATGTGCCGGGTCGGTGGGCGGAGGGAGGTGTGCGACTCGTCGGGCATGGGCCCATCATAGAATGATGGGATGATTGACTGTCCACTCGCGGGACGCCGCCCGCCTGCGGAAGACTGATCGTCCCCGGGACGACGTCCCTCCCAGAGACCAGGAGCACCATGGCACTGACCTCTCCCCGGCGCTCCGCGCTCTCCGATCAGGTGATCGCCGAGCTGCGGAATCAGATCACGTCGGGCGCGTGGCCGGTGGGCTCACGCATCCCCACCGAGCCCGAGCTGGTCGAGCAGCTCGGTGTGGCGCGCAACACCGTCCGCGAGGCGGTGCGCGCCCTCGCCCACAACGGGCTGCTGGACATCCGGCAGGGCTCGGGCACGTATGTCGTCGCGACCAGCGAGCTGGCCGGGGTGATGCACCGCCGGTTCGCCGACGCGGATCCCCTGCACGTCGCCGAGTTGCGCTCCACACTGGAGTCCTCGGCCGCGCGGCTGGCCGCCCGGCGCCGTACCGAACGCGATCTGGGGCAGCTCGACACGCTCCTCGCGCGGCGCGACGAGGCATGGGCCGCGGGGGACGCGGAACGGTTCGTGGCGGCCGACGCGACCCTGCACCTCGCGGTCGTCGCCGCCTCGCACAACGAGGTGCTGACGGCGCTCTACGCGGATCTGGGCCATCTCCTGCGTGACTGGCTCCGCGACGGCGTGGGCCGGGAGCTGCGCCCCGAGAACCACATGGACCACGCGCGGCTGGTGGCGGCGATCCGGGCCGGCGACGCGGAGACGGCGGCGGCCGAGGCGGCCAGCTACACCGAGCACTGCGTGGTCACGGGCGTTCGTGGCTGACCCGTACGGAACGGACCTCCTTCCAGCACCGGTCGGCGAGCCGGACGTATCCGGCGGCCCGGATGTCCACGGCCGCGCCGACGGCGTCGATGTCCCACCAGCGCGCGCAGTCCACGTGCAGCCGGACACGGTCCGTCTCGGGGTACGGGTTGTGGCAGTACGCGAGGGCGTGGGAGCCCTGGATCTCCGTACGGCAGGTGGCGTGGAACCGGTCGGCGCCCGGGCGGTCCTGGCCCGGGCGCCCGCCGGCCATCGTGAACGCGGAGGCGGCCAGCACGGCCGCCGCGACAACGGCCGCCCGGCGGCGGTGACGGGCGAGGCGGGAGCGGTGGGAACGGCGGGGACGCATACGGGCACCTCCTCCCCCACCGAACGGCCGGGCACCGGGCGGAAACGGCTCCGGAAGACTCCGTTGGCCCCAGTGTGCGGTGAAGCCGCGCTCTTTTCGACTCGGGGAGAAACACGGGAGCCGCGTGCCGTCCCCGGGACGGAACACGCGGCTCCCCAGCACTGCCGAGCGGTATCAGCCCCCGGTCAGGCACCCATCATGTGCACGCCGCCGTCGACGTGGACGATCTCGCCGGTGGTCTTCGGGAAGAAGTCCGACAGCAGGCCGACGATGCCGCGCCCGGCCGGCTCCGGGTCCGTGAGGTCCCAGCCGATCGGGGCCCGGTGGTTCCAGACGTCCGCGAGCGACTCGAAGCCCGGGATCGACTTGGCCGCCATCGACTTGAGGGGGCCGGCCGAGATCAGGTTGCAGCGGATGTTCTGGGCGCCCAGGTCACGCGCGAGGTAGCGGTTGGTGGACTCCAGGGCCGCCTTGGCGACGCCCATCCAGTCGTACTTGGGCCAGGCGACCTGCGCGTCGAAGGTGAGGCCGACGACCGAGCCGCCGCGCCCCATCAGCGGCAGGCAGGCCGTCGTCAGCGACTTCAGGGAGTACGCCGAGACGTGCACCGCCGTGGAGACGTCCTCCCAGCTTCCCTCCAGGAAGTTGAAGGCGCCCTGCGGGCCGAAGGCGATCGAGTGCACGACGCCGTCGAGGGAGGCGCCCTCGCCCTGGTGCTCACGGATCTTGTCGGCCAGCCCGTCCAGGTGCTCCTGGTTGGTGACGTCCAGCTCGATGACCGGGGCGGGCTTGGGCAGCCGCTTGGCGATGCGCTCGACGAGCGAGAGCCGGCCGAAGCCGGTGAGGATGACGTCCGCGCCCTCCTCCTGCGCCACCTTGGCGGCCTGGAAGGCGATGGAGGACTCCGTGAGGACCCCCGTCACGAGAATGCGCTTGCCGGCGAGGATTCCACTCATGTGATCAGTGACCCATGCCCAATCCGCCGTCAACGGGAATGACGGCTCCAGTGATGTACGAGGCGTCGTCGGAGGCGAGGAACCGCACCGTCGCGGCGATCTCCTCCGGCTGCGCGTAACGGCCGAGCGGCACCTGCGAGACGATGCCCGCGCGCTGCTCGTCCGTGAGGACCTGTGTCATGTCGGTGTCGACGAAGCCCGGCGCGACGACATTGAAGGTGATGTTCCGCGAACCCAGCTCACGGGCGAGAGACCGGGCGAACCCGACCAGTCCGGCCTTGGACGCGGCGTAGTTCGCCTGCCCCGCCGAACCGAGCAGCCCGACCACGGACGAGATCAGCACGACCCGGCCCTTCTTGGCCCGCAGCATCGCGCGGTTGGCGCGCTTGACGACGCGGAAGGTGCCGGTGAGGTTGGTGTCGAGCACGGACGCGAAGTCCTCCTCGGACATCCGCATCAGCAACTGGTCCTTGGTGATACCGGCGTTGGCCACCAGCACCTCCACGGGACCGTGCTTCTCCTCGATCTCCTTGTATGCCTGCTCCACCTGCTCGCTGTCGGTGATGTCGCAGCGGACCGCCAGGCAGCCCAGCTCCGTGAGAACCTGCGGCGGCTCGCCGGAGCGGTAGGTGATGGCGACCTTGTCGCCGTTGTCGGCGAAGGCACGGGCGATGGCGAGGCCGATGCCCCGGTTTCCTCCGGTGACGAGAACCGAGCGGCTCAACGGATCAGCCTTTCCTCAGGGGGTCTGCTACCCCTGAAAACCTATAGGTCCCGCCCGTTCCACGGGGACTCGGCCCCTGACAGCGCCTCGGGGCACTCCCTGTCGGATCCCTACAGAAACGCGTGGCCGCGTTTCCCGTCGGCGGCCGGGATCAGGACAGCGCCGCCGGGTTGCCGCAGCACTTCTTGTATTTACGTCCCGACCGGCACCAGCAGGGACCGTTGCGCGGCGGCGGCCAGTCGTCGGCGCGCCCGGTCCTGGCCAGTTCCGCGGCGTACGCGGACCGCGTGGCGGGGACGGCCGGCGAGGTGTCCCGGCCCCGCGCGTACTCGTCGAGATCCGCTACGGAGCCCTGCCCGACGGCGAGCCGGACGCCTCCCTGGTCGGAGAGGTCCCGCAGGGTCCGCTCGACCTGCCGAAGATGCCCGGCGTGCTCGGTTCCGTACTCGTCGGCGGCTTCTGCCCAGGTGTCGAGGAGCCGCCCGAACTCCACCTCGGGCCAGAAGAGCACGCACGGCATCACCGTCCGCGGCCGGGCAGCAGCCGCATCGCGCTCGTTCCGAGCCGCTGCTTCCTCGGCCGCCAGCATCTCGTTCCGCATCATTTCGGGATCGCTCTCCCAGGTGGCGTCGAGCCGCCGGGGGTCGTGAAGTTCGTCGAGCGATCGCAACTCGCCGAAGAAACCGTCTCGCCCCTGGTGCAGCTCATGGGCGAGTTCGTCGCCGTCGTCGTGCGGCTCCCCGAGCCTCCGGCGCACCCGATGGCGCCCGATCACCAGCATGTCCACATCGTCGTCACCGGTCCCCCGGTCACCCACCGAGGCCAGCGGGGTCGTCGCCCCGAGCGCCTGGGTGATACCCGCCGTGAACCACTCGGCGGCGGCACGGTACTCGCCCTTGGCCTCGAACAACTCGGCGACGGCGTTCCAAGCTCCCGCGTCCTTGATACGGCTCCGGCGCAGGTCAGTGGCGGCCGCCCGCGCCTCCGCCTCCCGCCCGGCATCCCACAACGCACCGATGCGGTACGCCTCGGTCAGCTCCGGAGCCGCGGGGCCGTCCGCGAGCAGCCGCTCGTACACCGCGACCGCCCGGCCGTGCTCCCCGGCTGCACTCCACTCGCCGGCCGCATCGTGCAGCAGCTCTTCGCGCGCTTCCGGATACCGCTCGGCGTCCGCCTCCATCTCGGCGGCGGCCTCGGCGGCGGAGTACACACGGCGGACCGGGCGGGGCGCGGGGACACGCTTTCGCGTGGTGGAACGACTCTTAGAGGACATGCGCTCACCGTACCGATGCCCATCAGTACGAACCGCACGATGGGACTGAGTGCCCTCGTGCGGGTGACACGACTGCTGCGGTCCCGACCGGCTCTGGTTCACGTGCCCGGTTCACTCACCGCCGTACAACCGCTCCAGCCCCACCAGAACGACCTCGCCACGCCGCTCCGCCGCGCGCAGTTCGGGGGTGAACCCGGCCGCGCTGAAGCAGACGGGCCGGGCCTGTGTCACATCGGTGCCCCGCTCGGCCAGCAGCCGCAGAATCATCCACAGCCGTTCGAGATGCCCGATCCCCATTTTCTGGTCCCACTTGCTCCGGTTCTTGCGGAAGGCGTCCGTCTGCCGACGCACCAGGCCGCAGTCCTGGAGCACGGTCAACGGATGCGTGATATCGCCGGTGGGCCGGGCGAGGAAGCTCGCGATACGGCCGGACGTACAGTTCCCCGAGGCGATCGCAGACAGCACGGAGTGATAGATCGCCCGGTCCCGCAGGTCGGATTCGTCTGCCAGCAGATAGCGCGCCTCCCGGTAGAGGGGCGAGCTCGGCGAGAGTACGGTGCGGCAGATCCATGCGTCGAAGTCCTCGATGCCGGACGGGGTGTCGTCCCGTACGAACTCACGGCGGTAGGCCGGAGTGCCGCCGACGACGGAGTGGACGAGCACCGCGAGCCGGGGATCGCCGATGCCCCAGAACTCGGCCGCCTTCCGGAAGTCGAGCGGATGGACGACGAGTTCCAGACTCGCCCTGCCACGCAACGGCGACGTGCCGCTGAGCAGCCCGCCCATGAAGGCGAGCGAGCTGCCGCACAGCAGCAGCCGGGTTCTGGACTCCCGGCGCTCCGGGCGGCGCGGCCCGTACGCCACCTGAAGTACGGAGGGCAGCGAGGGCGAGTGGCGCGCGAGATAGGGGAATTCGTCGACCACCACCGGAAGGGGCCCTTCCCGCCCGAGCGCCAGGAGGGCATCGACGGCCGCTTCCCAGCGGTCGAACCTGAGCGGGGCGGCGCTCCGCGTGTACAGGGCCAGCTCATCGCCGAAGCGGCGCAGCGACTCGGCTTCCGTCGCCTCGTAGGCGCAGAAGTAGAAGCCGTCACCGGCCCGGGCGAGCGCGTCGAGCAGGAACGACTTGCCCTGCCTGCGCCGACCGGACACGACGGCCATCGTCGCCTCGGGCCCGGGATCGGACGCGAAGGCTGTCAGCTCGCTCCACTCCCGGTCCCGGTCGAACATGTCGTCCGGCTTCGCGAGGTGGTGCTGCCCCTGCCGCACACGCGCCCCTCCCCTTCGTTTCGGCGGGTTCCCGGTCAAGGAAGCACATTTCCCGGAAGTACGTTTCCCTCACGACATGGCAGGGGGTACGTCACGGTCACCACCGCCGTCAGTCCCGCGGCAGCAGGCAGCGGATCTGTTTCCCGACGGGCGTGGGCATCACATCCCAGCCGGGCGCGAGCACGTCCACGATCGCCAGCCCGCGTCCGGACTCGGCCTCCGGATCGTTCATGGCCACGCCCGAGTGCCAGGGCATCCGGCGCCCGTCCGGATCGTGCAGCCGGACCCAGACACCCGCCGCTCCCGCCTCCACCTCGGCGACGAGCGGAACGTAGTCGCCGCAGGCGTGGACGGCGTTGCTGTAGAGCTCGGCGAGAACGAGCTGCGCGCAGTCCACGCCGTTCGGGCTGACGCCCGCGTCGAGGAGGGTCTTCTCGGTGAGCCCGCGTACGGCGCGGAGGTTGCGCGGGGAGGCGGACATGTGGAGGGAGAAACCGGCGGGGGTGGGGGTGAGGTAGTGGCCGAGGGTGGCGGGGTGGCGAAGAGCGGGCTCGTGGGGCGGGTTGAGGTTCATGGAGCCTCCAGCCGTAGGCGGCGCGCGTCGTCAGCGCCGATCGATGTAACGCCTTGATGTCACACCATCGCTTTGGGTGACCGATGGAGCGAGGGTGCATCCTTTCCATGATCGATCGCAACCTTTCCACCCGATCGAGTGGTGAACCCGCGAAGTCGGGGGCAGGCCACCGAAATCCGGTGCCAAACTCCGGGCATGCCGAACTCTCCGCTCGTCCCGACCATCCGCCGCCGCCGTCTTGGATCGGCCTTGCGCAGGCTTCGCAACGACGCCGGACTCACACTCGACGATGCCGCCAGGGCCGTGGGCTGGAAGGGCCCGAAAATGTCGAAGATCGAGAACGCGGCTCAGTCCATCCGCCCCAACGACCTGGCCGGGTTGCTCAAGGTGTACGGGGTGACCGACCGCGAGGTGTACACCGCACTGGACAACCTGGCCAAGGACGCTGGAAAGAAAGGCTGGTGGCAGACGTACAGCGGCATCGTCTCGCCGTCCTACGCGGACTACATCTCCCTGGAGTCCGACGCCGAGACCATTTCCGCGTGGTCCCCGTTGGTCATTCCCGGCCTGCTGCAGACCGCCGCGTACGCCCGCGAGAACATCGCCGGCATCACCACCTCGCGGACCCCGGACGAGGTTGCCGCGCTGGCTGAGGTCCGGTTGGCCCGTCAGTCGGTCCTCACACGCCCAGGTGCCCCGTTGGAATACTGGGCGATCATCCATGAAGCAACGCTTCACCAGCGATTTGCCGTACGGCCCGACACCATGCGGGACCAGCTGCGGCGCCTTCTGGACACTGCCGAGATGCCCAATGTCACCGTCCAGTTGATGCCACTGGATTGCACCGCGCACCCTGGCGTCGTCGGCGGTTTCAGCGTCACATCGTTTCCCGCACGCATGCCATCCGTCGTGCTCTTGGAGAACGTGGGCGGTGCCGCCTACGTTGAAGGAGACGAAGCGGCTCCCTTCACGAGAGCCTTCGAACGCATCCGCGCCACGGCTCTCTCGACAGAGGATTCGCTGGCACGGATCGCCGAGATGGAAGAAGGCCAAAGAAAGTGACCGACTCGAAGGCAGAGCTGTACGCCTACGACCTCTCCGCCGCCTCCTGGCGCAAGTCGTCCGCCAGCGGAGCCGAACACGACTGTGTCGAGATCGCGGAACTCCCCGGTGCAGGACGAGCCATACGCGACTCGAAGGACCCCCAGCGCACTCCCCTGCGCTTCACCGCCGCGGGGTGGGCCGCCTTCCGTACCGGAGTGGTCACCGGCGAACTCTGAGCGCCACCAAACGCTCGCCGAGGCACAGGTCCCCCTGCGCACACGATCGTCCGGGCGCGCGACGTGCGTCCGTGCTTGACTTCCGTCTGGCGGATACGACGGTGTGAGCAGAAAAGGGGAGGCCGCACATGGCCCATGACATCGACCAGGAGTTCCTGGCGCTGCCGCTGCGGGCGCTCGCCGACGCCGCGCTCGCGCGGGCGCGGGCGCTCGGCGCGCAGCACGCGGATTTCCGGTTCGAGCGGGTGCGCGGCGCGGCCTGGCGATTGCGGGACGGGAAGCCGGCCGGGTCCTCGGACACCACCGATCTCGGGTACGCGGTCCGGGTGGTGCACGGCGGGGCCTGGGGTTTCGCGTCCGGGGTGGATCTGACGATGGACGCGGCGGCGCGGGTCGCCGGGCAGGCCGTGGCGATGGCCAAGCTGTCCGCGAAGGTGATCGCCGCCGCCGGGTCCGACGAGCGGGTGGAGCTGGCCGAGGAGCCGGTGCACGCCGAGAAGACCTGGGTGTCGGCGTACGAGATCGATCCGTTCGCCGTCCCCGACGAGGAGAAGAGCGGGCTGCTCACCGAGTGGAGCGAGCGGCTGCTGCGGGCGGAGGGCGTGGCGCATGTGGACGCCTCGCTGCTGACGGTCCACGAGAACAAGTTCTACGCGGACACGGCGGGCACCGTCACCACCCAGCAGCGAGTACGGCTGCATCCGCAGCTCACGGCCGTCGCGGTCGACGGCAAGAGCGGCGAGTTCGACTCGATGCGCACGATCGCGCCGCCCGTCGGCCGGGGCTGGGAGTACCTGACCGGGACCGGCTGGGACTGGGACGCGGAGCTGGAGCGCATCCCGGAACTGCTCGCGGAGAAGATGCGGGCGCCGAGCGTCGAGGCCGGAACGTACGACCTGGTCGTCGACCCGTCCAACCTGTGGCTGACGATCCACGAGTCGATCGGCCACGCCACCGAGCTGGACCGGGCGCTGGGGTACGAGGCGGCGTACGCGGGGACGTCGTTCGCCACGTTCGACCAGCTCGGGACGTTGGCGTACGGCTCCTCGGTGATGAATGTGACGGGCGACCGCACCGCCGAGCACGGGCTCGCCACGATCGGGTACGACGACGAGGGCGTCGAGGCGCAGTCGTGGGACCTGGTCAAGGAGGGCACGCTCGTCGGCTACCAGCTCGACCGCCGGATCGCGAAGCTCACCGACCTCGGCCGGTCGAACGGCTGCGCGTACGCGGACTCGCCGGGGCATGTGCCCGTGCAGCGCATGGCGAACGTGTCGCTGCGGCCGGATCCGGGCGGGCTCGCCACGGAGGATCTGATCGGCGGGGTCGAGCGCGGGATCTACGTGGTCGGCGACCGGTCGTGGTCGATCGACATGCAGCGCTACAACTTCCAGTTCACGGGGCAGCGGTTCTTCCGGATCGAGAACGGCAAGCTGGCGGGCCAGCTCCGCGATGTCGCCTACCAGGCGACGACCACGGACTTCTGGGGCTCGATGGAGGCGGTCGGCGGACCGCAGACCTATGTCCTGGGCGGCGCCTTCAACTGCGGCAAGGCGCAGCCGGGCCAGGTGGCGGCGGTCTCCCACGGCTGCCCGTCGGCGCTGTTCCGCGGCGTCAACATTCTGAACACGACGCAGGAGGCTGGCCGATGACTTCCCCGACTTCCCCCATGAGCCGTATCAGCAAGCCGCACGAGATCGTGGAGCGCGCCCTCGAACTGTCCACCGCCGACGGCTGTGTGGTCATCGCCGACGAGCAGTCCTCCGCCAACCTCCGCTGGGCGGGCAACGCGCTGACGACCAACGGGGTCACCCGGGGCCGGGCGCTCACCGTCATCGCGACCGTGGACGGCGCGCGGGGCACCGCCTCCGGGGTCGTGTCGCGCTCCGCCGTCACCGCCGACGACCTGGAGCCGCTGGTGCGGGCCGCCGAGGCCGCCGCGCGGGGGGCCGGGCCCGCCGAGGACGCGCAGCCGCTGGTGGGGGCGGAGCGGGTGTCGGGGGACTTCACGGACGCGCCCGCCGAGACGACCTCCGCCGTCTTCGCGGAGTTCGCGCCGGCGCTGGGCGAGTCCTTCGCCCGGGCCCGGGCCGGCGGCCGGGAGCTGTACGGTTTCGCCAACCACGAGCTGACCTCCACGTATCTCGGTACGTCGACGGGCGTACGGCTGCGCCACGACCAGCCGAGCGGCACGCTGGAGCTGAACGCGAAGTCGCCCGACCGCTCGCGCTCCGCCTGGGCCGGGCGGGCCACCCGCGACTTCACGGACGTGGACCCGGCCGCCCTCGACGCCGAGCTGGCCCAGCGGCTCGCCTGGGCCGAGCGCAAGATCGAGCTGCCCGCCGGGCGGTACGAGACGCTGCTGCCGCCGACCGCCGTGGCCGATCTGCTGATCTACCAGTTCTGGTCGTCGGCGGCCCGGGACGCGGCGGAGGGCCGTACGGTCTTCTCCCGGCCCGGCGGCGGCACCCGCGTCGGGGAGAAGCTGTCGGAGCTGCCGCTCACGCTGCGCAGCGACCCCGGCGAGCCCGGTCTGGAGTCCGCGCCGTTCGTGATCGCGCACGCCTCCGGCGACGACGCCTCCGTCTTCGACAACGGGCTGCCCCTCGCCCCCACGGAGTGGGTGCGCGGCGGCACCCTGGACCGTCTGATCACCACCCGGCACAGCGCCGCGCTGACCGGACTCCCGGTCGCGCCCGGCATCGGCAATCTGATCCTGGACGGCGGGGGCGGGCGCTCGCTGGACGAGATGGTCGCGGACACCTCACGCGGGCTGCTGCTGACCTGCCTCTGGTACATCCGCGAGGTCGATCCGGCGACCCTGCTGCTCACGGGTCTGACCAGGGACGGCGTCTATCTGGTCGAGAACGGTGAGGTCGTCGGCGAGGTGAACAACTTCCGGTTCAACGAGTCGCCCGTCGACCTGCTGTCCCGGGCCGCGGAGGCCGGCCGTACGGAGAAGACGCTGCCGCGCGAGTGGGGCGACTGGTTCACCCGGGCCGCGATGCCCGCCCTGCGCATCCCCGATTTCAACATGAGCTCGGTCAGCCAGGGCGTATGACCGCCATAGACTGATGATTCGACCGATTCGACGCCGCACCATCCACGCGTGCACCACCCGAGGAGAGAAACGACCGTGACGGACATCGTCGACGACCTGAAGTGGCGCGGGCTCTTCGCCCAGTCCACCGACGAGGACGCCTTGCGCAAGGCGCTCGCGGACGGTCCCGTCACGTTCTATTGCGGCTTCGACCCCACCGCGCCCAGCCTGCACGTGGGTCATCTCGTGCAGGTGCTGACCGTACGCAGGCTCCAGCGGGCCGGGCACCGGCCGCTGGCGCTGGTGGGCGGGGCCACCGGGCAGATCGGTGACCCGCGGCCGACCGCCGAGCGCACCCTGAACGACCCGGAGACGGTGGCGGGCTGGGTGCAGCGGCTGCGGTCGCAGATCGAGCCGTTCCTCTCCTTCGAGGGCCCGAACGCGGCGACCATGGTCAACAACCTGGACTGGACCGCGGGACTGTCCGCGATCGAGTTCCTGCGGGATATCGGGAAGCACTTCCGCGTCAACAGGATGCTGACGAAGGACTCCATCGCCCGGCGGCTGGAGTCCGACGAGGGCATCAGCTACACCGAGTTCAGCTACCAGCTGCTCCAGAGCATGGACTTCCTGGAGCTGTACCGCCGGTACGGCTGCGTCCTCCAGCAGGGCGGCAGCGACCAGTGGGGCAATCTCACGGCCGGCCTGGACCTGATCCACCGCCTGGAGCCGGGCGCCGAGGTGCACGCGCTGGCGACGCCGCTGATGACGAAGGCGGACGGCACCAAGTTCGGCAAGACGGAGGGGGGCGCGGTCTGGCTCGACCCGGAGATGACGACGCCGTACGCGTTCTACCAGTTCTGGCTGAATGTGGACGACCGCGACATCTCCGCGTACAGCCGCATCCTCAGCTTCCGCGACCGCGCGGAGCTGGAGGAGCTGGAGCGGGCCACGGCGGAACGTCCACAGGCGCGCGCCGCGCAGCGGGCACTGGCGGAGGAGCTGACGACGCTGGTGCACGGCGCGGAGCAGTGCGCGGCGGTCATCTCGGCCTCCCGGGCGCTCTTCGGCCAGGGCGAGCTGACGGAGCTGGACGAGGCGACGCTGGGCGCGGCGCTCTCCGAGGTGCCGCGCGCCGAGGTCAAGGAGCTGGCGTCGGTGGTGGACCTGCTCGCCGCGGTGGGTCTGGCGCCGAGCAAGTCGGCGGCGCGGCGGACCGTCAAGGAGGGCGGGGCGTACATGAACAACGTGAAGGTCGCGGACGGCGAGGCGGTCCCGGACCGTACGGAACTGCTGCACGGCCGGTGGCTGGTGCTCCGCCGCGGGAAGAAGAACCTGGCCGCGGTCGAGGTCACGGCGGGCTGATCAGGGATCCAGGGATAGGGATACGGACACGGCTGCGGCCGGGTACGCGGGAGGTCATCCGGGTACCCGGCCGCGGTGGTGTTCCGGGGCCGGGCCCGTACCGCGATGGTGTTCCCGGGCCGGCCCCGTACCGCGCGGGTGTTCCCGGGACGGGGTCCGTACTGCGGGGGCGTTCCCGGGACGGGGTCCGTCAGATGCGCTCCCGGGTGCCGGTGGTGCCCGTGCCCTTGGTGCCGCGGATCGCGTGCCAGAGCTTGGCGCCGAGGGCGACCACGATGACGGCCCCGATGAGCTGGAGCACGTGCCGGGTCCAGTCGACGCCCTTGGTGTCGGCCACCCCGAGCCAGCCGGCGACGGCGTTGCCGAGCACGCTGCCCAGGATGCCGAACAGGGTCGTCAGCCACAGCGGGATGTTCTGCTTGCCCGGGATGATCGCTTTGGCGATCAGGCCGAGCACCAGTCCCACGATGATGACCCACAACCAGCTCATGGTCGCCTCCTCACACGGCGCGATGTGCGCATGAGGGCCAGTCTGTGGCGATCGCCCATACGGCGCATGTCGGACGCGGCCGTACGGGGCGTGACGAGCGGTGTCGGCCCGATCGACGAGAGGGGTCGGTCACGCTGAAGGGTGACCCCCTCTCGTAGCCGCCGGGCGCCGGGCGTACCGTGAGGGGTACTCCGATCCGGGGAGTCCGGCGGCGGGAATCGGGTGGTGGAACGTGATGCGGAAGCAGAGCGGCACGGAGGTCTTCCAGATCACCGGGGCCCGTACGGGACTGGCCGAGGATGTACGTGGCCGGCAGCGCCGGTATGTGATCTCGATGACGGTACGGACGCTCTCGGTGATCGCCACGGTGGCCCTGTGGAACGTGCAAAGGCCTGTCGCGATCGTGACGCTCGCCCTGGGGGTGCTGCTGCCCTATGTGGCGGTGGTGATCGCCAACGCGGGCCGGGAGAACTCCCCCGCGCTGCCCGCCACGTTCGTGGCCACGCCGACCCTGCCCCCGATGATCGCGGCGCCGCCCGCGTCCGGTACGGCGCAAGCGGGGGCCGGGAGCACCGGCCGGGAGTACGGTGAGGGGCCGTCACCGACACGGGAACCGACGTGACGGGAGGCGGCGGACCCGGCGGGAGCGGACTCACCGCGTCCGCCTGAAGCAGGCGCAGCCTCAAGAAAAGCTCAGATCAATCGTGAAGTTCCGGTGCACGGCACCCCATTGCGCGTGACATACTTTGCAGGCGCTCCGCATCCCCCGTCGGAGCGACGGACCGACGCCGGGCAGCTCCCCCCGTGGCTGCTCGGCGTCGCCTTTTCCAGGGTCGAACACGACCTTTCCCGGGCTGAGCGCGACCTTCCCGGGGGCGAACACGACGTTTCCCTGGGCCGAGCGCGAACCTTTCCCGAGTCGATCACGACCTTTCCCGAGTCGATCACGGCCGGGGGCCATGACCGCGACGCCCTAGGGTGGGTGGGTGAACTTCCCCCTCTTCCCCGCTCCTGATTCCCCTGACGACAGCGCGGCTCCGGTCTGCTCCGCGAAGGGCTGCCGGGACACCGCCGTCTGGGTCCTCGCCTGGAACAACCCCAAGCTGCACACGCCGGAGCGCCGCAAGACCTGGCTGGCGTGCGACGCGCACCGGGAACACCTTTCGTCGTTCCTGGGGGTGCGCGGGTTCCTCAAGGAGGTCGTGACCCTGGCGGAGTGGGAGGGTCGCGAGGAGCACGATTCAGCCTCCGATGGCTGACATGGGCCGGTCCGGCTGGAGAAACGCGGGATCGTCCAGACCGGAACCGGCCTTCTTTCCCCACATCGCCAGCTTCCAGAGCGTCGCTATCTCCTCGTCGGGGGCGCCCGAGCGCAGGGCGGCCCGCAGGTCGGTCTCCTCCCGGGCGAACAGGCAGGTACGCACCTGGCCGTCGGCCGTCAGCCGGGTGCGGTCGCAGGCGCCGCAGAAGGGACGGGTGACGGAGGCGATCACCCCCACGCGGTGCGGGCCGCCGTCCACGAGCCAGCGCTCGGCGGGCGCCGAGCCCCGGGCGCTCCCGCTCTCCTCGGTCAGCGTGAAGCGGGTCCGCAGCGAGGCCAGGATGTCACCGGCCGTGACCATGCCCTCGCGCTTCCAGCCGTGCTGCGCGTCGAGGGGCATCTGCTCGATGAACCGCAGCTCGTAGCCGTGCTCGACCGCCCAGGCCAGCAGATCGGGGGCCTCGTCCTCGTTGACCCCCGGCATCAGGACCGTATTGACCTTGACGGGGGTCAGCCCCGCGTCGCGGGCCGCGCGCAGTCCGTCGAGGACGTCCCGGTGCCGGTCCCGGCGGGTGAGGGCCTTGAAGGCGTCGGGCCGCAGGGTGTCGAGGGAGACGTTGACGCGGTCCAGCCCTGCGGCCTTCAGCGCGGCCGCCGTACGCACCAGCCCGATGCCGTTGGTGGTCAGCGACATCCTGGGGCGCGGCTCCAGCGCCGCGCACCGCTCCACGATGCCGACGAGCCCGGGCCTGAGCAGCGGCTCACCGCCGGTGAAGCGGATCTCCTCGATGCCCAGACGTGCCACGGCCAGTCCGATCAGCCGGACGATCTCGTCATCGGTCAGCAGCTCGGATTTCGTGAGCCACTGGAGGCCTTCCTCCGGCATGCAGTAGGTGCACCGCAGATTGCACTTGTCCGTGAGCGAGACACGAAGATCCGTGGCAACCCGGCCGTAGGTGTCGATGAGCACGCTGGCCCCTCCCGGTGATGTCTGGTGGTCGGTGTGGCTCCCCGGTGACCGGCCGGTGATCGGATCCGGCTCCATCGAGCCTACGTCAGACCTCCAACAGCGTTGCCGGCGCTGACAGCTCCGACAGCGGAAAGCGGGGGAAAGCTGTGGAAAGCAGCGGGGCCGCGTCGCGGGATTCCACGAAGCGGCCCCGGAGCAGAGCTCGTTCACCCGCTCAAGGTCAGTGCGCCGCCGTACCGGTGAGGGACTTGACCTCCAGCTCGGCGTACTTGCCGCTGTCCGGCTCCTCCTTGGAGAGTACGGTGCCCAGCCAGCCCAGCAGGAAGCCCAGCGGGATGGAGATCAGCCCCGGGTTCTCCAGCGGGAAGAAGTGGAAGTCGACGTCCGGGAACATCGACGTGGGCTTGCCCGAGACGACCGGCGAGAAGAGCACCAGCAGGACGGACGAGGACAGACCGCCGTAGATGGACCACAGGGCGCCCTGGGTGGTGAACCTCTTCCAGAACAGGCTGTACAGGATCGTCGGCAGGTTGGCCGAGGCGGCGACGGCGAAGGCGAGCGCGACCAGTCCGGCCACGTTCAGATCGCGGGCCATGGCACCGAGTCCGATGGAGACGACACCGATGGCGACGGTCGCCCAGCGGGCCGCGCGGACCTCCTCCTGCTCGGTCGCCTCGCCCTTGCGGATCACATTGGCGTAGATGTCGTGGGCGAACGACGAGGACGAGGCGAGCGTCAGCCCTGCGACCACCGCGAGGATGGTGGCGAAGGCGACCGCCGAGATCACGGCCAGCAGGATCGCGCCGCCCGTCGACCCGGCGCCGCCTCCGATCTCCAGGGCCGCCAGGGGAGCCGCCGTGTTGCCCGCCTTGTTGGAGGCGATGATGTCGTCCGACTTGAGGAGCGCGGCGGCGCCGAAGCCGAGGACGATCGTCATCAGGTAGAAGGCACCGATGATGCCGATGGCCCAGATGACCGACTTGCGGGCCGCCTGCGCGGTCGGCACGGTGTAGAAGCGGATCAGGATGTGCGGCAGCCCCGCCGTACCGAGGACCAGGGCGATCCCCAGCGAGATGAAGTCCAGCTTCGAGGTGGCCGTCGCACCGTACTTGAGACCGGGCTCCAGGAAGGCCGCGCCCTTGCCGCTGTTGCTCGCCGCCGTCCCCAGCAGGTCGGAGAGGTTGAAGTGGAACTTCCACAGGATCAGGAGCGTGATCAGCAGGGTTCCCGCGATGAGCAGGACGGCCTTGACCATCTGCACCCAGGTGGTGCCCTTCATGCCGCCGATCGTGACGTACACGATCATCAGCAGGCCGACCAGCGCGACGATGGCGATCTTCCCCGCGTCGCTGGTGATGCCGAGCAGCAGGGAGACCAGCACGCCCGCGCCGGCCATCTGCGCCAGCAGGTAGAAGATCGACACGACGATGGTGGAGGTGCCGGCGGCGGTACGGACCGGGCGCTGGCGCATGCGGTACGCGAGGACGTCGCCCATCGTGTACCGGCCGGAGTTGCGCAGCGGTTCTGCGACGAGCAGCAGCGCGACGAGCCAGGCGACCAGGAAGCCGATGGAGTAGAGGAAGCCGTCGTACCCGAAGAGCGCGATGGCCCCGGCGATCCCGAGGAACGACGCGGCGGACATGTAGTCGCCGGAGACGGCGAGGCCGTTCTGGAAGCCGGAGAACTGCCGCCCGCCCGCGTAGAAGTCGGAGGCGTCCTTGGTCTGGCGGCCGGCCCAGACGGTGATGATCAGGGTCGCCACGACGAAGAGCCCGAAGAGCGTGATGATCAGCGGCCGGTGCTCGCTGGCGTCGCCGGTGGCGGCGAGCTGCACCGGGGCCGACTGGCCGAGGAGAGTGACGGGATGGCTCATGCGTCCGCCTCCATGCGGGACTTGATGGCCTCGGCCTGCGGGTCGAGCTTCCGCGCCGCGTGCCGCGAGTAGACCCAGGCGATGAGGAAGGTGGTGGCGAACTGCGCGAGGCCGAGGACCAGCGCGACGTTGATGTTGCCGAAGACCTTGGTGCCCATGAAGCCGCCCGCGTAGTTGGACAGCAGGACGTAGAGCAGGTACCAGGCGATGAAGGCGACGGTCAGCGGGAAGGCGAAGGAGCGGTAGGTACGGCGCAGTTCGCCGAACTCCTCGCTCCCCTGTACCGCGACGTACTGGGCCGTCGTGGGCTGGGCCGTCGTGGGCCCGTCCGCCGGGATCCGGTCCTGCGGAGCCCCGCTCTTCGGGGCCCCCTCGGGTGTGGACGGGACGGTGCTGGTGTCCGTACCGCCCTCGGGCGGCGGCGGTGTGTCGGAAGCCACGGACTCTCCTCGTGACGCGGGTGCGGTGGGGTGGTTCATGGGGACGGGAGACCTCACAGGGAGCGCGTAGGTACTGGTCCCTCTGACAACGGCACGGGAGGCATGGCGAAGCGGTTCAACACCGGCCTTTTTCTTCCGGTTCTTCCGGAAAGGATTCTGGAAGTGATTGATGAGCGCGGCTGGTCGGCGATAACTTCACTGGTCATGTACCCGTCCAGGCGTAGCCCGCGCCCGGACGGCTCTCACGGATGATGTGGAGAACCCATGGCTCATCTGGGATCCAGACGGCGGCGCGTCCTCGCGCTGCCCGCAGGTCTGGCCCTCACCGTCACGCTCGGCTTCCTGCCGGCGGGGACGGCCACGGCCGCGGTCACGGCCCCGGAAGGCGGTCCGTCCGCCCCGGTCGTGACGGACGGGCCGAAGCTCTCGTACGTGGTCAACACCCGCGGCGGGCGCTCCACGGCCCGGTCGGTCGAGAAGGCGATCGGCAAGGCCGGCGGCACGGTGGTGACGACGTACGACCGCATCGGGGTGATCGTCGCCACCTCGCAGAACCCCGACTTCGCCGCGACGGTCCGCAAGGTCAGGGGTGTCGACTCGGCCGGCGCGACCCGTACCTCGCCGCTGCCCTCGCAGTCCACGACGGACCTCGGGGCGCCCCAGGAGGTGACGGCCGAGGAGATCGCGGCGGCGACCGCCAGGGCCGAGCGCGCGAACAAGCAGGCGGGCGGGGCGTCGGGCCGGGCACTGGCCCAGGACCCGCTGGAGCCCCTGCAGTGGGACCTGCCCGCCATCAAGGCGGACAAGGCCCACGAGAAGACCCTCGGCAGCAAAAACGTCACTGTGGCGGTCATCGACACGGGCGTGGACGACACGCACCCGGACATAGCCCCGAACTTCGACCGCGCCGCCTCCGTCAACTGCGTGAGCGGCAAGCCCGACACGGCGGACGGCGCCTGGCGGCCGACCGCCGAGGAGAGCCCGCACGGCACCCATGTGGCGGGTGAGATAGCCGGGGCGAAGAACGGCGTCGGGATCACCGGTGTCGCGCCGGGCGTGAAGGTCGCCGGCATCAAGGCGTCCACCCCGGCCGGGTACTTCTTCACCGAGGCCGTCGTGTGCAGCTTCGTCTGGGCCGCCGAGCACGGCGTGGACGTGACGAACAACAGCTACTACACCGACCCGTGGTACTTCAACTGCACGAGCGACCCGGACCAGAAGGCCCTGGTCGACTCGATCACCCGGGCCACCCGGTACGCGGAGAGCAAGGGCACGGTCAACGTGGCCGCGGCGGGCAACGAGAACTACGACCTCGCGGCCGACTCGATCACCGACCCGAGCAGCCCGAACGACTCGACGCCGGGTGAGCGGGTCATCGACCCGTCCACGTGCTTCGACATACCGACCCAGCTGCCCGGTGTGGTGACGGTCGCGTCCACCGGCGCCAAGAACCTGAAGTCCTCCTTCTCCAACCACGGTCTGGGCATCATCGACGTCGCTGCCCCGGGCGGCGACTCCACCCGCTACCAGACCCCGGCCCCGCCGGCGACCAGCGGTCTGATCCTCGGCCCGCTGCCGGGCGGCGGCTGGGGCTACATGGCCGGTACGTCGATGGCCTCCCCGCACGCCGCGGGCGTGGCGGCCCTGCTGAAGTCGACGCACCCGCACGCCCCCGCGTGGGCGATCAAGGCGCTGCTGAAGGCGCAGGCGGACGACGTCGCCTGCCCGGAGGCGTACGACATCGACGGTGACGGCCGGATCGACGCCGTCTGCGAGGGCGGCAAGCGCTACAACAGCTTCTACGGGGCGGGCCTGGTCGACGCCCTGGCCGCTGTCAGCAAGTAGCGGCGCACAGCACCGGGCGCGGGCCGTCCACCGGGCGGGCCCGCGCCCGAACACACCCCCGGCGTCCCCGGACGACCGTACGATCATCCGTACCGGCGTCGGGGGAGGCTGCTGTGTCAGGTCCGGAAGTGCTACTGATCCGTCTCGCGGGTACGGTCGCGGGCGCGATCGCCAAGTCCCCGCTGACTCCACGGCCGGGCGCGGCCCTGGTCGGTGACCCGGTCCGCCCGCTCCCTCGTCCGGTGGGCCAGGACGCCCCGCGCCGCCTGGCAAGAGTCCTGGCCGGACGCCTCTCCGACGCGTACGCCGCACTCCCCGAGCACGAACGGCAGGCGGCGGCCGACTCCGTACAGGACACCTTCGCGGCGGCGGGCGCCCTCGACGCGGAGTTGCTCTTCTCGCTGGACCTGGACCCGGCCCGGCTGTGTGCCCGGTTACGGGCCCCGGCGGCGGGGCTGAGCGAGCGAGCACTCGGGCTGTACGACGAACTGCTCGGGCTGTGCTGCGCGCATGTGGTGGAGCAGCTCACGGCACACCTCTCGTTCACGGCCCGGGCGGCGGTGGAACAGACCCGGGCGGCGGGGCGCACACGGGAGCTGGTGGAGGACGTACGGGACCGGATGGGCCCGCGCCCCGCCGCTGCCGCGCTGGAGTTCGAGGGGCGGTACGCGGAGTATGTGGCGGCCGCTCAGAGCCGGCTGGAGCTGTACGGGCTGACGCTGGGCCGGTCGGCGGGCGAATGGCCGCTGGACACGGCCTACATCAGCCTCGCGGTGACGGGTGAACCGGCCGGCGACCGCTGGGAGTTCCACGGGGCCGGGGTCGTCGGCCAAGGCCCGGTCAAGGCCGAACAGGCCCTGCGGGGCGCGCGCCGGGTGGTGCTGCGCGGCCCGGCCGGCTCCGGCAAGAGCACGCTGGTCCAGTGGCCGGCGCTGAACGCGGCCCGGCGCACCTTCCCCGCCGAACTCGCGGCGTGGAACGCGTGCGTGCCGTTCGTCCTGCGGCTGCGCGCGTTCACGACCTCCGCCGAACTGCCGCTGCCCGCCGACTTCCTGCGGGCGGCGGGGGTGCCACTGGGCGCCTCGGCACCCGCGGGGTGGGTGGAAGACCTGCTGACGAGCGGCCGGGCGCTGGTGCTGGCGGACGGGGTGGACGAGGTCCCGGCGCGGCTGCGAGCCCGTACGGAGAGCTGGCTGAAGTCCCTGATCGCGGCGTTCCCGAAGGCGCGGTACGTGGTGACGACGCGGCCCTCCGCCGTTCCTGAGGGCTGGCTGACGGGCCACGGTTTCACCGCGCACTCTCTGCTGCCGATGGAGCGCGGCGACATCCGCGCGTTCGTCAGGCACTGGCACGACGCGGCGCGCCGGGAGTGCCCGCCGGACGCGGCTCAGCTCGATACGTACGAACAGACGGTCCATGGCGAGGACGCGTTCCCGCCCGGTCAGCTCATCCGCATCGGTTAGACCCCCGCCGCCCCCAGCAACGTCCCCGCCCCGTACGTCACCCCCATCGCCAGGGCTCCCCCGGCCATGTTGCGCAGCAGCGCGGGCCGCACCGCCGCCGAGCCCAGGCGGGCGCTGACCCAGCCGGTCAGGGCCAGGGCCGCCAGGACCGACAGGACCGTGATCCAGAGGCGCAGGGAGGCCGGCGGGAGCACCATCGCCAGGAGGGGGAGCAGCGCGCCCGCCGTGAAGGCGAGGAAGCTGGCGCCCGCCGCGTGCCAGGGGTTGGTGAGGGCGTCGGGGTCGATGCCCAGTTCCACGCTCGCGTGGGCGCGCAGGGCGTCGCGGTGGGTGAGTTGTTCCGCGGCTTCCCTCGCCACGTCCTGCGAGAGCCCGCGGGCCGCGAGCATCTCCGTCAGCTCGTGCAGTTCGGCCTGCGGCTGCTCGCGGAGTTCTCGCTTCTCCGTCTCCAGTGCCGCCTTCTCCGAGTCGCGCTGGGTGGAGACCGATACGTACTCCCCCGCCGCCATGGACATCGATCCGGCCAACAGCCCGGCCAGCCCGGCCGTGAGCAGGGTGGAGCGGGCCTGGGTGGCACCCGCGACCCCGACGACGATGCCCGCCGTGGAGACGATGCCGTCGTTCGCGCCGAGGACGGCCGCGCGCAGCCAGTTGAGCCGGGGGCCCAGGGAATCACCATGGGGTTCGTCGTGGGGCTCGTGACGGTGTTCGTGACGGGGTTCGCCGGACGGTTCATCCTGATGCGTGGGGTCGGTCATTCCGCCAAGGTCTCACCCCGGGGCCTCGTGGCGCCCGTACCGACCCGCCCGTCAAGGCCGTTGACGGGGCAACGGCTGACCGGGCAACAGCACTGTCGGTCCCGGCCCGTATTCTCTGTGACCATGCTTGACGACCAGACGCAGACGACTTCAGCGGCATGGCCGACCGCCTATCCACAGGGGTACGCGGTGGTCGACGTCGAGACCACCGGTCTCGCCCGCGACGACCGGATAATCTCCGCCGCCGTCTACCGTCTGGACGCCCTCGGCAATGTCGAGGACCACTGGTACACCCTCGTCAACCCGGAGCGCGATCCGGGACCTGTGTGGATCCACGGTCTGACGAGTGAGGTGCTGGCGGGCGCGCCGCTCTTCCCCGAGGTGGCCGAGGAGCTGGCCGAGCGGCTGGACGGGCGGGTGCTCGTGGCGCACAACGCGATCTTCGACTGGTCGATGATCGCCCGGGAGTACGCGCGCGCGAAGCGCACCGCCCCCACCCGGCAGCGGCTGTGCACCATCGCGCTCTCCAAGGAGCTGGGCCTGCCCCTGCCCAACCACAAACTGGAGTCGCTCGCCGCGCACTTCGGTGTCGTACAGCGGCGCGCGCACCACGCGCTGGACGACGCCCGGGTGCTGGCCGAGGCGTTCCGGCCGAGTCTGCACGCCGCGGCGCGGGGCGGCGTACGGCTGCCGCTGCTGGAGTGCCGGCCGCTGACCGAGTGGTCCGACGCCCCGTCGCGGCCCCGGGTCGGGTATCAGCCGTCGTACGGCCAGGCCTCGCACCGTCAGACGAGCTGGCGGCCGTCGCGCAAGCGGCCCGCCTGTCCCTATCCGAACCCGGGGCGGTACGTGCCGGGCGGGACGCTGCAGCAGGGGATGCGGGTGGCGTTCTCGGGGGACACGTCCGTCGACCGGGAGCTGCTGGAGGACCGGGCGGTGGAGGCGGGGCTGCATGTCGCGACGAGCGTGTCCCGGCTGACGAGTCTGCTGGTGACGAACGATCCGGGGTCCTCGACGTCGAAGACGGTCAAGGCGGCGTCGTTCGGGACCCCGGTCGTCGACGAGGCGGCCTTCACCCAGCTCCTGCGGGACGTGACGCCCGCGGGCGGTTCGACGGGGCGGACGGCCGCCCGTGGCGCCGGTCCGGACCATGGCGCCGTACCGGCGGAGCACTCCGTACCACCGGGCCGTCCCGTACCCGCGCAGGAGTCGGCCCCCGGGCTGTTCCCCACAGACGAGTGACCGGACGGATGGATTGACGCGGCACGCGGTGCGAGGTCTGCGGTGAGCCGGGGGGCCGGCGCACCGCGACATCCACCTACCACCGCACCGAGCAGCGTCCCGAACAGTGTGGCGCACTCAGCGTCGCCGGCTCGCAACCGGATGGTCTCGTGCGGGATCTCGTATGGCGCAGGGCCCCTTGGTCATACGGCAGAGCCAACCTTGTCCACAATGCCGGCCTTGCCCTCTGCACGCGAGCAGTGGGCGCCGCAGTACCAGTGACCCTCGACCTCGACTCCCTGGCCGAGGATCTGGACGCGACAGTGCTCACAGATAGGGGCCATCCGATGAATCGCACAGGCAAACGAATCGAAGACGTGACGTGATCCGTCCTGGGTCTCGACAGTGAATGCCAGCTCGTAGTCGTTCCCACACACTTCGCAACGTGTCATACGTCTCATCGTCAAAGGCCGGGCAGGGCACTGGCAAGCCGACAGTGCCCTGCCGACCTGGCGTTCCACCTGGTCGGCGTAGCGGTTCACTTCGAGTCCATCAGTTCCAGGATCTCATCCATCTGCGCTTCGATCAGAAACGGAACTCTTTTCCCCTTCCGGATAGCGATGCGGCAGGCGCGCCAAGGCGTCGCATGAGGGTTTCCCACCTCGCGCGCCCCGAAGTGCGCTACGCCGAAGGGGTGGGATACCACTCGGCACTCTGGCCTACTCCACAACCAAAGCCCCTAATGAGGATATCGGCGGGTGATGTCTTCAACTCCGCGCGCAACAAGGGGCATTCAGGAACGCGTATGGGCTTTCTCCTGTACGTCCCGCACTCCGGCCGCACGCCACACAGACGATGGTGATCACCTGCTTTCGTGCGTCATCCGAAAGGAGACATGTCATGGCCAGTTCAATCACAACGGTGACTTCGGCGCCGGATCCGTCCGCCTTCGGCCAGTCGGTCACCCTCAGCGCCACCGTCCAGCCGGAACTCGCCGGCGGCCCCGTCCCGACCGGCAGTGTCGAGTTCGTCGTCGACGGCGTGTCCGTCACGACGATCGGGCTCGACGGAAGCGGGCAAGCCCAGTACACGACCACGGACTTGGATGTGGGTCTCCACGCGGTGGAGGCCAACTACTCGGGTGACGCCGAGTACGACCCGTCCACGGGCGCGGACACCCAGGACGTCACCCTCGCGAGAACGACCACCACCCTGTCCTTCGACCCAGAACCCTCGTTCTGCGGCGAGGCGGTCACCTTCACCGCGCAGGTGACGCCCGTTCCGCCGGGCGCGGGAACCCCGACCGGACTGGTGTCCTTCATCATCAGCGACGACGGTCCGGTGCTGAGCGCCCCCGTGGATCAGAACGGGCAAGCCCAGGTCACGCTCAGCGACCTGCATGTCGGCTTCCACCAGGCAGCCGCCTTCTACACCGGCGACGCGGACTTCGATGCGTCGAACTCTCCCCTGACGCTCCACGTGGTGGAGCACGCGCCCGTCTCGGTCGCCGTCTCCGCCGACCCCGACCCGTCGGTGTGCGGCGCCACGGTGACACTCTGCGCAACCGTGGCGCCCGTCTCCTCGGGCATCGGCAGCCCGTCGGGCTCGGTGACCTTCACCGGCCCCGGCGGGTTGAACACGACGGTCACGCTGAACGCGAGCGGCACGGCCTGCGTGACCACGACCGTGCTGGAGACCGGCACCGTCACCGTCGCCTACGGCGGGGACGCTTGTTACGCGAGCGCGACCGGCACCTTCGATGTGACCGTCGACCAAGCCTCCACCACGACCACCGTCTCGGCGGGCCCCAACCCCTCCGTATGCGGCGAGACGGTAAAGGTGTGCGCGACCGTAACGGCGGTCGCACCCGGCAGCGGCACCCCCACCGGAACCATCACCTTCACCGGACCCGGCGGACTCAACACCACCGTCCCCCTGGACACCAACGGCACCGCCTGCGTCACCACCAGCACACTGGGAACCGGCACCGTCACCGCCCTCTACAACGGCGACACCTGCTTCACCGCCTCGACCGGCACCTTCGACGTGACCGTC